>JAPOQG010000146.1 GCA_026710865.1 Acidimicrobiaceae bacterium | reverse complement strand
GCCCTCCACGGTGCTGCCGACGCTGTCGCTGATCTCCGTCTGGCAATACGTGGGGATCCCCATGATCTTCTTCTACGCGGTCCTCATATCGATACCCCGCGACCTGATAGAGGCCGCCCGGGTCGACGGGGCTTCGGGCTGGAGGGCGTTCTGGAACGTCACGCTGCCGTTGATGCTGCCGACGTTGGGCATCATCACCATCGTCACATTCATCGGCAACTTCAACGCCTTCGACCTGATCTTCACCGTGAAGGGCGCGCTGGCCGGCCCCGACTTCGCCTCAGACATCATGGGCACCTTCTTCTATAGGACCTTCTTCGGCAACCAGCTCGCTCTGGGCGACGCGGCCATGGGAGCGACGGTGGCGTCCGCCATGTTCATCATCATCCTGGTCGGTCTGCTGGTGTACACGTTCAGCTGGCACCGGAGAGTGGCGACCTATGAGTTCTAGGCCGCTGCCCTTGCCCGCCATGCGGGGCCTTCCCGAGCCGAGCCGCCGGCGAGCGGCGTCTCGCGGGCCCCGCTGGGGCGCGTGGGGCGTTCATGCCATGCTCCTGCTGTACAGCGCAGTCGCGCTCGGCCCCATCATCCTGATCGTGGCCAATTCGATGAAATCCCGCCGCGCCCTGTTCGAGTCGCCCTTCTCGCTGCCCTCCGCCGCGACGTTCGATCTCATCGGCTACGAGACCGTGATCGAGGAGGCCGGCTTCGACCGCTACTTCTTGAACAGTCTGATCGTCACGGCCTCGGCGGTGGTGCTCGTGGTACTGCTGTCGGCCATGGCCGCCCACGCCCTGGTCGAGTACGACTTCCGGGGCAACACCGCTCTCGGCCTCTTCCTGGCGGTCGGCATCATGATCCCGATCCGGCTCGGCACCGTGAGCCTGCTCGAGCTCATGGTCGATCTCAGGCTCGTCAACACACTGTGGGCGCTGATCCTGGTGTACACCGCCATGGGCATACCGCTCGGAGTGTTCCTGCTCAGCCAGTTCTTCAGACAGGTGCCCAGCGACATCAAGGCGTCGGCACGCATCGACGGCGCCAGCGAGTACCGGGTGTTCGGCCTGGTCCTGCCCCTCGTGAGACCCGGCCTCGGCGCCGTCGCGGTGTTCACCATGCTCCCCGTCTGGAACGACCTCTGGTTCCCGCTCATCCTCGCGCCCGACGAGAGCAAGCGGACCGTGACGCTCGGCGCGCAGCAGTTCCTGGGCCAGTTCGCCTCCAACTGGAACGCGGTTCTCGCCGCCCTGACCCTGGCGATGGTGCCGATCTTGCTGCTGTACGTCATCTTCTCGCGACAATTCCTGCGCGGCCTCACCGAAGGAGCGATCAAGTGACGCAACGGGACCGGTACTAGCGGTGGCCGCACGATCGCCCACGGGAGGCGCGGAGTGACCGTCATCGCCGGAGTCGACGTGGGCGGCACCAAGACCAGCGCCGTGCTGCTGGGCGAGGATCGCGCGCTTGCGGCCGTCACGAGCGTGCCCACCGACGCGAGCGGCCCCGGCGGTGTCTACGAGTCGACCACCCATGCGATCGAGGAGCTTGCCGCCGCCGGCTCGGTCCTCAGGCTCGACGCGCTCGGCATCGGCATTGCCGGACTGGTCGACAACCGGCGGGGCACCGTGAACCACGCCGTGAACCTCGGAATCAACGACGTTCCGCTCGAGATCGGGTCGCTGCTGGCGGACCGTTTCGGGACGGTCACCAACGTCGAGAACGACGTCAATGCGAGCGCTCTGGGCGCATACGTCCAGATGTCGGCCTCCGAGGAGATCGATGATCTCGCCTACCTGTCGATAGGGACCGGGATCGCGGCCGGCGTCGTGCTGAACGGCCGGCTGCACCGCGGCCGGCGAGGCGTCGCCGGCGAGATCGGACACCTCCCGGTCGCGGCCGGCGGTCCGGAATGCGCCTGCGGACTCCGCGGCTGCCTCGAGGCTGTCGCGTCAGGACGCGCCATCGAGCGCGCCTGGCCCGTGGCCGCGGGCCGCAACTCGGCGACCGAGCTCTTCGCCGCATCCCGCCGGGACGAGGCCGCCGCCCGGGTGGCCGGCGAGATCGCCGATCATCTCGCCGGCGCGATCCTGCTGCTCGCGGTCACCTACGACGCCGAGCGCGTCGTGCTCGGCGGCGGGGTGGCCGAGGCCCGCACGCCGTTGCGCGAGGCCGTCGACGACGGCCTGCGCCGGCTGGAGCGTAGATCCGCCTTCGTTCGCGCGCTCGAACTCCCCGCACGGCTCCGACTCTGCGCCGATGAACCCATCGGCGCCATCGGCGCGGCGGTCGCGGCAGCCGGCCGCTTGCCGCAGGGCACTGCTCCGCGCCCCCGCGCCGAGCAGTGAGCGCCCACCTGGCCGTGGTGAACGGCAGGCTGGTTCTCCCCGGCGGCGTCGAGCAGGCCGAGTTGGTGATCTGTGACGGACGCATAGTCGCCGTGGGCGGCCTGCCGAAGAAGTGGTCCGGCCCGAGGATCGACGCGGGGCAGATGCTGGTCGCTGCCGGATTCATCGACCTTCAGCTCAACGGCGCCTTCGGCGTCGACTTCACCGAGGATGGCGCCGGGATATGGAAGGCGGCGGCGCGCCTGCCCGAGCAGGGCGTGACGTCGTTCCTGCCCACGGTCGTCAGCAGCCCGCCCGACAGTGTCCACTCGGCGCGCCGAGCGCTCGCGTCCCCCCCTGCGGGCGGCGGCGCGGTTGCCGAGCCGCTGGGCCTGCACCTGGAAGGGCCGCTGCTCAACCCGGATCGCCGCGGCGCGCACTCGGCTGAGCATCTGCGAGAGCCCTCGGCGCACCTCGTGGCCGACTGGTGCCCGGAGAACGGCGTCGTGATGGTGACCATCGCCCCGGAGTTGCCGGGGGCGTTGGAGGTCATCAGCCTTCTCGCCCGGCGCGGCGTCACCGTCGCCGCAGGCCATTCGGAGGCGACCGCCGAGGAGGCCGTCGAGGCCGTGCGGGCCGGGGTCAGCCATGTCACCCATCTCTACAACGCCATGTCTCCGCTGCACCATCGCAAGCCGGGCCTGGTGGGGTTCACTCTCGCCCGGCGCGACGTCACGGCCGGCATCATCGTCGACGGCGTGCACAGCGATCCCACCGCGGTGGCGGTTGCCTGGAACGCCAAGGGCAGCGACGGGCTCGTGCTCATCACCGACGCGTGCGCGCTCCAGGGGATGCAGGACGGTCCGCCCGACTCGGATGACGCCGCGCCGACAACGCGAAGCTCCTCCGCCGGCTCCACCCGGAGCCGTTCGGAGCGACCGTCGCTCGGCAGCAGCATGCTCACCAGACGGGGCAACGCCGTGCACAACGAGCAGGGCGCCCTCGCGGGGAGCGTGCTCACCATGCCCGAGGCCGTCCGCAACCTCGTCGAGTACACCGGATGCGAGATCTCCGAAGCCGTCGCCGCGGCTACCGCCACGCCGGCCAGAGTCGTCGGCGCCGGCTCCAAGGGCGTTCTCGCAGCAGGGCGGGATGCGGACATCGTCCTGCTCGACGACGATCTGCGCGTCGCGCTCACCGTTGTGGGCGGCCGGATCGCCTATGACCCCGGCGCACTCGCGCCGGAGCGTCCATGAGAGAATCGGACCCTCCCGGTTCCCGGATGGCTCGCCCCGGGCCTTGAGGCGGGCCGGTTCAGTGTCGTGGAGGTGATAGTCGTCGAGTCCGAGGCAGAGATGGCGCGAATAGCCGCCGACGCGGTCGAGCACCTCGTCGAGTCGACGGAGTTCCCGGTGCTCGGACTGGCGACCGGATCCTCGCCCCTGCCCGTCTACACCGACCTGATCGAGCGTCACCGCAGTCGCGGCCTCAGCTTCGCCGGCACCACCATGTTCCTGCTCGACGAGTACGCCGGCCTGGCCCGCGACCATCCCCAGTCCTTCGCGACGTTCATCCGGGACCGGTTCAGCGGCCACGTGGACGTCAGACCGGAGTCCGTCCACGGGCCCGACGGCGACGCAGCCGACCTCGCGGCGGCCTGCGTGCGATACGAATCCCAGATCGTCGACGCGGGCGGCATCGACCTGCAGCTCCTGGGCATCGGGAGCGAGGGGCACATCGGCTTCAACGAGCTCGCCTCGTCGCTGTCCTCCCGGACGCGCCTCAAGACGCTCACCGACCGCACCCGAAGCGACAACGCCCGGTTCTTCGACGTGGCCGAAGGGGTCCCACGCCATGCGCTCACCCAGGGCATCGGGACGATCCTCGAAGCCCGCCACATCGTCCTGCTGGCTTCCGGTTCCTCCAAGAGCATCGCCATCGAACGAGCGGTGGAGGGCCCCGTCACCGCCATGGTCCCGGCCTCGGCGCTGCAGCTGCATCCCCATGTGACCGTCATCGTCGACGACCTCGCCGCGAGCCGGCTCCGGCACGCGGACTACTACCGTGCCGCCTACCGCGACAAGCCTCCATGGCAGCGGATCTGAGGCGGCGGTTTCACTCGGCCAGTCGCTCGGCTCTGCGGGGCTCCCAACGGGTGGCCCTTTGAGGCGGTGGTGTCACTCCCGCCCTTGTTGTGTGGCGCAGGCGGCGCCGCGGGCTGCAAGCGCCACCGCGAGGGCGTCACGGCCCACCTCGACGCTGGCCCGCTGCGGCTCCCGGCCGTTCTCCACGCAGTCGACGAAGTAGGCGAGTTCCGCCTCGAAGGGGTCGGTGCGGTCGTACTCGACGGGCTCCTGCGGCCCGTCGCGCCGGGCCAGCACCAGAGACTCCCCTCCGGGCCCGAAACGGTGCTCGACCGTTCCGTCGGTGCCGACGACGTGGAGCCGGCTGTGGAGCGGGCGCGAGGCCGGCAAGGCCCAGGAGGCCTCGTGGACCGCGACCGCGTCCCCGTGCTGCGTGGTCACCACCGCATGGTCGACCAGCCCCGCGGACCCGCCCCAGATCGCGTCCGGGCTGCCGACGAGCTCGGTCGTGAAGTCGAGGTCGTGGATCATGAGATCAACCACGGGACCGCCGGACTCGGCGTGATCCTGCATCCAGCTGTTCCACGTCGGCGGCGGCGACATCCGCATGCTCGAGACGGCCTGCGGCGAGCCGATGCTGCCGGACCTGACCGCCTTGAGCGCCTCCCGGTAGGCGGGCCAGAATCGCAGCACCATGGCCACCATCACCACACGGTCGCAGGCCCGGGCCGCGGCCACGATCGCGTCGGCATCCTCGAGCGTGAGCGCCAGAGGCTTCTCGACGAGCACGTGCTTGCCGGCGGCGAGCGCCCTCTCGGCATAGGGGCGATGGAGGTTGGTCGGGACGCACAGGTCCACCGCGTCGACGTTGCCGTCTCCGAGGACCAGATCGAAGTCGACGAGGCCGCGGGCGCCCGGCAGCCGGCCAGCGAGCGCGGACGCTCGATCGGGATCGGGAGCGCAAACGTAGCGGACGTGCGCGCTCCCGATACGCAGGTAAGCGTCGCTGTGCGTGCGGGCCATGAACCCGGACCCGACTACCGCCAGACAGACCATCGCTAGGCCAGCAGCGGCTCGAGGGTGCGGCGGGCAGTGCGCAGCGCCTCGGTGACCTCGGGAGGCGAAGGCCAGGGCTCACCCCGGAACTCGATCTCGACGGTGACCGGCCCCGCGTATCCCCCGGCCCGCAGGATCCCGATCAGCCGTGGCCAGTCGATGGACCCTTCGCCGGGCGGCGGGAAGTCCCAGACCCCGACACCGCCCCTCTTGTCCTTGGCGTCCACATTGACGAGATAGGGCAGCACGTGGTGTATGTCATCCACTGCCTTGACCCCGCCGTAGAACTCGACGTTGGCGGTGTCGTACTTGATGCGGACCCAGTCCGACCCGATGCGCTCGATGAGCTCGCGGCTCTTCAGGCCGGTCGCCATGATGTCACCGTGGACCTCCAGCGCCACAACCACCTCCGATCGGGCGGCTGACTCCGCGACCACCGCGACCCGTGACAGGAAGTCGCTCAAGTTCTCATGCTGGCCGGCGTGCCCGCCGATGGCCGTTGTGATCCTGTCGAGCCCCGCAGCAGCAGCCCACTGGATGGCGCGGACTGCGAGCGAGACGCCGGCGTCGGTAGTCAGATCCGAGTGGCCGCTCAGGGCGACGGCCTGCAGTCCCGCCTGCTCCAGCAGCGCCACTGTCGGGGCGGGGTCGTCGTCGACGTCCACATGCTCGGTCCAGCCCCGCACAGCGGACAGCTCCACATGCTGGAACCCCGCTTCGGCTATTCCAGACAGGGCTGCCTCGAAGGGATGAGTGTGGAACGAATTGGTGTGCGCAACCAGGGTGTTGGCCAAGGATCCTCCGAGACCTAGCCGTTATGAGGCATTCTATGGACTGGCACGCCGGAGATGCCAGCGCCCTGCAGCGGTCGGACATCGAGCGTCAAATTGTTGCGGGCCTCGGCCCCCAGATCGTCCACCCATCCGGAGAGGACCGCCGAGACTCCGGCCACGAACGCGGCCACAGACTCCAGGGAACTTCCCGAGACGCTCGGCTGACAGTGGCCGGGTGTGCGTTACGCCGGTGCGAGCTCCAGGGTGGCCAGCAGTGCCTCGACCCTGCCCTTGATCTCGTCCCGGATGACCCGGACAACCTCCATCGGCTGGCCGGAGGGATCCTCCAGCACCCAGTCCTCGTAGCGCTTGCCCGGGTAGATGGGGCAGGCGTCGCCGCAGCCCATCGTGACGATCACATCGGCGGCCCGGGCGATCTCGTCGGTCCACGGCTTGGGGTACTCGGCGGAGATGTCGATGCCCTCCTCGGCCATCGCCGCCACCACCATCTGGTTGATGTCGTGGCCGGGGTCGGAACCGCCGGTGAAGATGTCGACGCGACCGGTGGCCATGTGGCGCAAGTAGCCGGCCGCCATCTGGGAGCGGCCCGCGTTGTGCACGCACAGGAACAGCACCCCGGGCCGGTCCAGGGCCCCGACCTCGAGGCGGGCCAGAGCCAGCAGCCGATCGTGGGTGAAGCGCTCGATGAGGATGGGCAGCCAGTTGGCGAACCGGGCCCGCGACTCGATCCGGGTCTGCGAGTCGGTGATGTAGCGCTCGATGGTCTCTGCGTTGAAGGTGCCCTCGAACTTCTTCTGGAGCCGCACCGACGCCTGCCGGATCAGCAGGAGCTGCTCCGTGGTGAGCGTGACGCTCGGCTGCAGGGACTCGGACTGGGCTCTGTCTTCGGTGGTCATGAGGGCCTCTTCGATCGGCTGGTCGGTGGCCGGATCTGATCCTCCGGACTGCTCAGTGAGAATCTTGCTCAATGGCGGGCTGGACCGTCGTCTCCACCGGCGGACGTTCGGTTAACACTGGGCGAAATCTTGGAACCCCTGGTGGCAATCGTGCGCCTGTAGTGTCAGAGACAATGAGTGCAGCCCGGCGCGGACAGTTCGTGGCCCGGCGCCTCACCGCGGAGGCGACGATGTTGCGAGTTCGAATGATCGGATCGCTGGTGCTGACGGTGGCGCTGCTGGCCGCGGCCTGCGGATCCGACGATGCCGCCGTCGGCGATCCGCCGGTCGAGGCGGAGGCGCCCAGCACCACTCAGGCCCCTGCGGCGGAGCCGTCGGAGGCAGGCGATCCCGCCGATCCGGACGTCGCTGAGCCCGTCGAGGAGGATGCCTCAGGATCGGAACCGGAGGGGACGGACGACGCAGCGCCCGCGGACGCCGAGGCTCTCCTGGCGTCGGCCACCACGCAGCTCGACGGCCGCTCCGTGCGCGGCGAGGCGGCCATGGAGTTCGCACCGGGGCTCGGGCTGTCCACGAGCTTCGAGTCCGACGCCGACGGCGACCTCGCGGCCACCGTCGAACTGCCGCCCGGCATGGATCCGGACTTCCCCGGCGGCGCTGAAGCCGAGATGCGGTACGTGGGCGGGGTGGCCTACTTGCGGCCCCTGGCCACGGCCGAGACCCTGGCGGAGCTCGGCCTCGACGAGGCATGGTACGTGTTCGAGCCGGCCTCGGACCGTGATCCGATGGAGCAGGCCCTCGGATCGGCTGGAGTGATGTGCATCTTCCCCCAGGCGATGGACGAGGTCTTCGAGGACTGCGACCCGCTGGGTGAGAGTCGCACCATCATCGAGGCTGCTCGCGAGGCGGAGATCGTCGGCCGCGAGGACGTGCGGGGCACCGAGGCGACGCGCGTGCGCTTCCTGGTGTCTCTCATGGATCTGGCCGGAGAGTCCTTGGGCATCGGGACCGATGACGGCGAGACCTCCGGGGGCGGGGCCTTCGACGACACCGCCTCGGACCCGTTCGCAGAGGGGATCGAGCAGATCTTCGGATTCTTGGACGCCGGTTTCGAGGTGGAGGTGTGGATCGACGACGAGACCCTGATCAGGCGTCTGGCCTTCGACCTGGCCTCGATGTTCGCCGGTCTCGCCGGCGAGGACGCCGGCGCTGAGATTCCCTCGAGCCTGGTGACCCTGGAGTTCTACGACTACGGCGCCGACATCAGCGTGGAGGCGCCGCCGCCGGAAGCGATCGTCGACGCCGATCTGCTCGTCGGCGACGGCGACTACGCGACCTCCGAGGAGTTCGAGCCCTCCGAGGAGTTCGAGCCCTCCTACGAGGGGTGTGAGGAGATCTACGACGAGGAGTACGACGAGACCATCGTCGTGTGCGAATAGGCCCGCCTCGGTCGGATCGACGGCAGTCGCCAGAATCTCGGTGCGAGAATTGTGTACACAGCGCACACAACTCTCCCGAGATTCTGCGCAGGCGCTGCCACGCGAACCGCCGGCCGCCAGGCGACCGGACACGGCCTAGCCGCTCGGCCTCTTGGGGAGCCGGCCGCGGACATGGTGGGTGTAGACGTGGGCGGCCACCGCGGCGGGGCTGGTGCGCCAGCAGCGCAGCGGATCGAACCCGTCGTGGACGAGGCACATGTTGCAGGACACGCACTCGACGGTGCCGGTGCGGCCCGCAGCCAGCTTGTTGGCCAGGTCGGGCTCGCGGATGAACGGCCGGGACATAGCGAGGAAGTCCGCGTCCCCCGAGCCGATGACGTCCGCCATCGTCGCGGTCGTCCGGATCCCCCCTACGAGGATGACCGGGATGTCCGCCGCATCCTTCACGGCCCGGGCGAAGTGGCGGTAGTAGGCCTCGGGCCCCTGCGGCTTGACGAGTCGCTGCACGAGCCCGTTGCGGGCCGCCTGGGCCGCACCCACCGCGACGTAGGTGCGGATGTTCTCGAGGTAGCTCCTCATGATCCCGTAGGACACTTCCACCGCGTCCAAACCCCGCTCGGCAAGGACACGCACCCGCTCCACGCTCTCGGAGACGTCGAGGCCTCCGGGTATGGAGTCGCCGATCCCGATGCGGGCCGTCACGCAGAAGTCGTCGCCCACCGCGTCCCGCACCGCGTCGTACACCGCCAGCACGAACCGGCTGCGGCGTTCGGCGTCGCCGCCCCATCCGTCGGTGCGCACGTTGGTGATCGGGGAGGAGAACTCCGAGATCAGGTAGCCGTTGCCGCCATGGATGTGGACGCCGTCGAACCCGGCCTCTGAGGCCCGGCGGGCCGCGTGCCCGAACGCGGCGATCACCGCCTCGATGTCGTCGGGAGTCGCCTCGCGGGGCTGCAGCCCGTACATCTCGTTGGCTGTCGGGGACGGAGCGATCGGTCCGACGTCGGGCATCATCGTCTGGCTGCCGGCGTGCCCGATCTCGGCGAAGATCCGGCCGCCGCTGGCGTGCACTGCGTCGGTGATCTGGACCATCGACTCGACGAGCCGGTCGTCGTGCAGGCCGGGCTGGTTGGCGCTGGCCTGGCCGCGGGGTTCCACGTAGATGTGCCCGGTGAGGATCAGCCCCGCCCCGCCGGCGGCCAGCGTGCCGTATAGGTCGGCCAACTCCGGGGTTCCGGCACCGTCGGGCGCGGCCATCGTCTCGGAGGTGGACGCCCTGACCAAGCGGTTGGGAAGCGTCAGCGACCCGATCCGGCCGGGTTCCAGATAGGGCGCGCCGGCACTCACGGCAGTCGGCCCCGGGCTCTCGCGGCTGTCATCGACCCCCGAAGCTAGTGGGCGGTACACAGACGTTTGCGCGACGTGCTGCGTCGGGTCGGGTTCATGCTGCTTACGTGGCCGGTCAGAGTTGCGGGCAGGTCACTCCGCAGCGCTCCGCAACTGCGCACGCAAGGCGGCGGAAGTCCCAGTAGCAGTCTTGCACCGCGTTGATGTGCCCGCCGATGGCGCCGTCGGCGGATGTCAGCTTGAACATGGGCTTCCGGGCCTCCTGTGCGTAGGGCATGAGGCTCCGGTAGTGCTTCAGCGTGGCCAGGCAATTCTCGTCCTCGGATACGTCGACCGATGCGCCGGCGGCCTCGTCTAGAACCGACTCGCGGTATTCCCCCGGGATCTCGTCCATCCAACGCGCGTAGGCCCTCACCGGTCGGTCCAGCCTCACCGCGTGCTGGAGCACCACATAGCCGATCGGCTTCATTGCACCGCTGGGCATGTCCAGGCCCTCGAGGCCGGGGAGCTCCGCCGCTCGTGTCAGGCGCGATGCCCACTGCCCGCGCCATCTGCGAAGCGTCGGACCGAGATTGCGGAGTCCCTGAAGCGAGAACAGGTCGGGGGCGAGGGGCACCACCACGAAGTCGGCCGCGATCAGAGCGGCCCGGTTGATGGCACCGAGGTTGGGCCCGACATCGATGAGCACGAGATCGGCCTCGGCTTCCTCCCGCGCCCGGCCCAGCGCCCGGCTGAGGGCGGTGATCACCCGGAAGGCGCGCTCGCTGCCGTCGAGGCACTGCGCCCACTGGCTCGAGAACTCGTCCTCGGCCTCCGATAGGGCGAGATCGCCGGCCACAAGCCCGAGAGGAGGCCATGGACTCATCGTCTTCGGCGGGTCGATGTCACCCGTGCCCCGCAGCAACGGCAGCAGCGCGCCGTGGATCGTTGCACGGGGTGGATCGGGTGACCACAGATCATCGGCGTCATAGTCATCGAGGAACATTCCGGTGAGGTTGGCCTGCGGGTCCAGGTCCGCCGCTACCGCACACACTCCGAGATCGGCGTACATCCAGGCCAGGTGATAGACGAGCGATGTCTTGCCAACGCCCCCCTTGTTGTTGAAGAAGGCGACCGTGGTCATCGCGCCGACCTCGACGGCCTGATTGTCGCCCGCACCCATGTGTGCTGCACATCGAATTCGGGCTCTGGGTTGCTGTTGGCTGCCAGCGCTTCACGGGCCAGTGGTATCCCCAAGCCGAAGTGCTGGGCGAAACCCAGGTTGCGCATGACCTCCGCGATCAGTCCGTTGCGGTAGTCGGTCGCACCCTTGAGCAGAGTCTCTCGCGTGACTCTGCCGTACAGGCCGCCTGGGCTCTCGATCCAGACCCGGTCGGCGAACCAGTACAGGCGCGTCGGCGCGTTCGTTCCCTCATAGCTGCGGTGCATCACGCCCGGCCTTCCGTGGCCCGGTAGGTCGTTGGCAAGAGCGCAGATGCTCCGACTGATCTTCTCGGAGGCCGAAGTGGACAATGACCGCTTGCGTTCGACGAGGTCCGATTCCAGGTCGACCATCATCGCGGCGAGTTCCGCGTCGGTGTACCCGTTGTCCGGCACGGCACCAGAGTACCCCCGGATGCTGGCTCGACCCGGCCGGGCGTCTCTGCTAGCGGGACGGCGACATCTGGGAGAATGCCTCCAGCACATCGTCGAGCATGAACTCCTCATGGACGATCAGCCGGTGGTCGTCGAACGCTGACTCGAGCCCGGGATCCCATGGTGTGGGGCCGCATCCCTTGGTGCTGCGCGGCAGTGTCACGCCGCTCCGCACGGCGAGTTGGACTGCGCTCTCGTAGTGGCCGGCGTCCATCATCCACGGTGTGCATCCAGCCTCGTGCATCCGGCGGCAGATGGAGACCCCGGCCGCGTCGAAGTCGCCGTGGTACCAGATGAGGGCACCCGACCGCTGCATCTGGCGCATCAAGGTGGTGACCGCGGTCGTCGGGTTGCCATTGGTGGCCACGACGCAGTCCGGGAGACGCCGCTCGGCGGCGGCCTCCACCAGGCGGGGATTCTCCACGACCAGGACCCGCGTTCCGCTGGGCACCACCACCGGATGTCGCTGCATCGCCAGGAGGCTGATGTGCAAGGGAAGCGAACCGGACGCAGCCGCTCGGATCAGAACGTCGAGCGGTGAATCGCCACGGGCCGGGATCGACCAAGCCAGCACCGGCAGCGAGACGCGGTCGAAGAGCACTCCGGCTGCCTCCCACAGTTCCCGCCCCTCGAGGGGCTGCTCCACCCGGTGGCTCAGGGCGCGCTCGGCGAACGACGCCAGCCTTGTGTCTGGGTCGAGGGCGTGGGAAGACCCGAACAGACCGGCCGCCAACTCTGTGCGGCTGGTGCCGGGGAGCTCGATCAGGTCGAGTTGATCGAGCAGGCGCCGGACACCCGACACCAGGTGCGCGACCTCCTCGCCGTCGAGTCCGCCGAGACCGCCGGCGCTGATGAGGCCGTCGGACCATTCGCTTGCCCATGGCTCCGGCCACGACACCACGCAGTCTCGAAGTGCTGCGCGTGCAGCAGCCGACCGGGTCCGGTCAGCGCGCCGCCTGGCGGCCTCCTTCGATGGAGGCTGGCCGAGGAGGGTCAGAGCCTCGTCGAGGTCCTCGCCGACTCCCAGGGCTGATAGCGAGGCCTCGACCGCCGTGAGATCCAGCCGCTTGGACAGCCGTCTGCCCAGCAGCGACTCGAGTGCTAGGGCGCCGTCGGAGTGAAGGTCCGGCCGCGCCATCGTCCCTCGACGGTCGGTCCCGTACCGGTCGAGGTGTTGGCGCACCGCAGCCCAAAGAGGCTGCAGGCTCCGCAGTGACAGCGATTCTGGGACGGGTCTCGGCCTAGAGTCGGGCATGCGTCCCGCCTGCTGCCCACGGGTGTGGTCGCGCCGTCCGCTCACGCTTCCGGACGGGCGTGCCGGTCCGATGAGCCGCACTTGCTCACAGTAGCGACACTTGCTCGCAACTCTCATTGACTTCAGCGCGATAGCGCCAGGCCGCGGGGAGGATCCGGACAGTCCCGTCGGAGACCTCTGCAAGCCGGTGGTCTTCAAGGAGTTCGAGCGCTGCAGCCGTGAGTCCGTCCGGGTCGTCGGCGAGTCGCGACCAGTAGCGGCCGTACTCCTCGGCCAACGCGGCCACTGCGTCGACGACCTCGGTCAACGCGAGCGGGTCGGGTCCGGCCTGTGTGAGCCGGTCGATCAACAGCAGGGCAGCGTGGCCCACGGTGCCGGTGCGAGGAAACCGGCTGTCCGTCATGCTGTCCTCGGGGTCGATGGCAGCCACGCCCTCGGCCCGGGCTTCGAGCCGCAGCCCGAACATCTCGTCGAGCATCCTGGACTCCTCGCCGAGCCGGCGTCTCAACTCGCCCCACTCGTCGCCTGTGAGATCGTCGCGGTACAGCACCGGCTCCTCCAGCAGGGCTGAGCGCATCCAGCGCCTCGGTGACGGCAGACGCTGGTCGGAACGGTCCAGCAGATCCGCGACCGTCTCAGAGCGGGCCAGGTTGGGAAGCGGCAGCAGCGCGACACGGTCGGGCCTGATCCGCAGCATGGCGTCAGCCTCGCTGTCGGTCGCGTAGCGCTCGACCCGGTCGTGGGCCTCGCTGGCTGCGCCATGGCGCATCATCCACTTGAGCGCCGTGACCAACGCCCGGCGGTCAGCGGGAGCCTCCGTCACGGTCACGCCCGCGTCGGTGGCGGCCGAGCGGATCTCGTGCAGGAGGTCGCGCAGGCTGATCACGTTCGGTCCCGCGGCCACGGCCGCGAGCGCGAGGGCGAGCATCGTGTACTCGCGGGTCGAGAACGGACGCCCCGGATCGGCGGCCGTGCGCAGCGGCCGGCGGCGCGCCACGACAGTGTTCTTGAACAGGCGGGCCGTGTCCGCGCCCACTTGGAGGCGGTACCCGAACCTCTGCGTGAACCAGCGGTCCAGCGTGTGCTCGTGTCGTCGGACGAGGCGGAACGTGTCGGGGTCGGTCTCGGCCAGCACCAGCGGGTGGGCGACCAGGTGGCGGGCAACGGCTCGAAGGTCGAGTTCTCGACGAGGATCGGCAGAGCTGGGTGCGGCTGCAGCGAGCTGGGCGGACGCGATCATGTCGCCGCTCCGATCAACGCCTCGCCGTCCGGCACCTCGGCCCGCTCCCGGTCGGGCGCGACTGCGGCCGCCTCGGCGGGGTCGGGCCGCGCGTCAGTGGCGGGCACGATCCATGATGCCGGATCGGCCCGGTCCGCTCCGGCGCTAGTTGGGCGTTCCGGCGCCGCGCCGGTGGCGGCGTTCGTGCCTTCATCGGCGTTCATGCCGTTGTTGGCCTGAGACTCGCGATCTCGGGCTTCGGCCGTGTGCCCGTTGGCGCCGTCGTCACCAACGGGTCCGGCCGCGCCGGCGGACGACCCGTTCGACGAGGCGCCCGCGGCCTCGGGACTGGCAACGGAGATGATGATGCCGCGCATCACGAGGCGGCCGTCGGGGCACTCCACGACGGTGCTCTCGCCCGGAACCCGGCTCACCGTGAACCGGATACCGGGCTCGGTCACGGTCCGTGTATCGGCGTGCATGTCGTCGCCGTGCCCTGAACGGCTGATCAGGTCGCGCAGCATCGAGAAGCATGCGACTGACATCCGCGCGCCGTCGATGCGGTCCCGAGAGTCCGCGCAGGAGAGCAGTTCGGCGGTGGTGGCCTCTCTTGCGGCGCGGCTGAGCTCGCGGTCGCGCTCGATCAACTCGCGTTCGCGCCGCCGGTCGCGCACCGGTGTGGGCCTGCCGCGCTGATTGCGGTCGCCGTGCTTCCGCAACGACACCGGCACGACGGCGCGGGGAGCGTCGCACCAGGCCGTGGCCGAGGACTCCGGGTCGTCGCAGTCTGCGGCCGGCGTCCCGAGGCGGCGGCTCGATCCGAGCCCGAAGGCGGCCGCCGCGATCTCGTGCGCCTCGGCGGCGGTGGCCGCGTTGTCGAAGAAGCCGGCCAGACGCAAGAAGTCGGAACGCCGCGACGTCGCGCCCAACCCGACTCGCGACAGCCGGGTCACGTTCGCGGTCAGAGTGCGAACCGCCGCCACCGCCTGTCGTGTCAGCTGATCGAGCCGCGACACCCGTCCGGCTGGTGCCAAGAACCATTCCGCGAGGTGGTCCCAGTCCCTGGTCGCCGTGCCCGGCAGGTGGCGCACCGCGACGCTGTCGGTCAGCCCGGCGTCGTTGACACGGGCCGCGAGGCCGGATCTGAGTGCTCCCGTCAGCGTCGCACGCCGAGGCAGGATGGTCTCCAGGCGGCGGGCGATCGGGCGTGTCATGCGCTCGATCTCGGCCAGTTGCTCCGAGACGTAGGTGACGAGGACGCCCGCGAACACCTGCACCTCGTCGGCGTTGAGGTCGTAGCGGCTCTGCCACAGGTTGAGGTCGGCGAAGAACTGGGTCAGTTCGGTCGTGAAGCGCTCGTGGACGTCGAACACGGCACGGACCCGGTCGGCGAGTTCCTCGGCCGGGAGCCGTGCAAAATCCTCTGCGGCGTGCTCGCCGAGCTCGCGCAGAGCGCGGTCCAGGTCGCGGAGACGGCCCGCCTGGAGGTCGGCGTGCTCGTCCACCGCAGAAAGCACGCCCTCGACGGTCTGGAAGACCTCCTGACCGGTCCGTGTGATCAAGTACCGGTTGCGGCGCCGGTAGTAGTCCTCCAGGCTCGACGGATTGCCGACCGACGACGAGACCGTCAGATTCCCCCAGCCGTGCAGGCTCTCCAGCCGGCCGGGAACGACGGCCGGATCGATTCCAGCCTCCACGACGGCGGGCTCGGCCGCGACATCATCCGGCGTGAACTCGGCGAAGAATGTGCCGGCGAACACGCCGAGGATCGTTCGGTAGTCGCGCCACTCGGGTACCGCGAGGTACCGGAACAGCATCCGGGCGCGGTCTGGTCCGTCGTCGGCGCTCCGCCGAAGGGCGGACGCCGCGTTGCCGCGGCCCGATTCGTCTCCGTTCATGGCCCGGGAGGCGGAGGCTGCGCCCAGGGACTCGGGAATCATGCCGCTTGACGCCGCTCGAGCGTGGCGCCGTCCCATCGGTAGTGCTCGAGTAGGATGGTGCGAAGTCTGGCGTCCCGCACGACCTCGGTGATGGCCAGTTCGGGCACGCTCGCGTGGGTGCCCCACAGCCTCTCGCTGGTGGCGATGAGATCAAGGTCGAGATCGACGAGCAGCCCGAAGAGCTTGGCGTGGTTGTCCTCGGACACCTTCGCGAACGCATCGTCGAGCACGACGAACCGGGCGACTCCCTGTGCTTCGTCCTCGGTCCCGTCTGCCTGCTCGGCGATGGAGTCGCAGGACGCGGCCACCGCCGCGAACAGCGGGAGGTACGTGACGAGCTTCTTCTCGCCCTCCGACAGCGGCGTCCTGCGGCTCAGCCTCGTCTCCTTGTCGCCGGGGCGCCGCACCATCACCGCCATCTCGTGCCACCGCTTGTAGTCGAGCGTCTCGGAGATCAGCTGGCGATAAGGGACGTCAGGCTGGAGGGCCCGGGCCTCTTGCAAGTGGTCCGACAGCGCCCGGCGTAGCCGGCTCTCGTCGTCCTCGGTGCGGAGGTCGGGCAACTTCGTGAGCAGGTCGATCATGCCGTCTGTGGCCGGGTCGAGCTCGCGGGAGCGCCGCCACCGCAGGCGGACGCCAACATCGTGGGCCGTGGTGACTGCGTCCAGCCGATCGTTCATGCGCTCCACCAGCCTCGCGGCGCGGTGGACTCGATCGGCGATCTCGCGTGCGATCATGCCTTGCAGCAACTCCCGGAGCGCCTCGCTCTGCTTGTGGTCGAGCAAAGCGACCATATGGTCGAGTTGCTGGGTCACGGCCCGCACCGAAGCTGCCAACGGTGCCCGCCCGGATGGTCCCGTCACCTCCACCCATAGAGGCATGGCCGTGTCGTCTGGCTGGCGATCGTCCGCATCCCACCCCGCGCCCAGCGCGTCGCGGCGCCGTCTCAACGATTGCCGGACGCTGTCGGCGGTGATTCTCGCGGCGTCGGGCGGGCGAGCAACGGCCGACCGGTCGGCACCGGCCTCGCCGGCCACGTGGAGCGCATCGTCGCTTCCGGCAGCGGCGTCGCCATCGGCCTCGGCCAGCAGCCGCTCGACGGCTTGGACCACTTGGCGCAGACCCTTGGGGCCGGTGGAGTCGGCTGCGATCGGCGCCGGCGAGTCGTCGCCGATCGGAGTGAGGGCCTCGATCAGCCCTGGCGTTGCCAGCGCGGCGACGAGCGACCGACGCGCCTCGTCGCAGGCCGCCACCGCCCGGACGCGCTCGGAGGCGGCGACTTCGGCCGCGGCGCGGGCCTTGGCCCTGCCGTCTACCGCGCCGATCAGCTGCTCGCGGCTCGCCCGCAGGAGTTCCTCGATCCGCGCCAGTTCCGCCCGGCACGCGTCTCGAGTGGCCACCACCTCCGCGTATTCCGCACCGATGCTGTCCTCGATGGTCGCAAGACGGGCTCGCTCTTGGTCGTGCTCGGACTCGATCCTGGACAGGGTGCCGCGCTCGGCGCGCAGGTCGTCGTCGGCTGCTCGCCAGCGAGCCGCGGCCCCGTTCCATTCGCTGATCGACCGTCTCAGCGCTTCCAGCAGAGACTGGCACCGCTCCAGCTTGGGCGCCAGGTCGCGCAGTTCGGCGCGGATCGCGTCGAGGCCGGGGCGGTCCTGCGGAAGCTGCAGCGTCACCGCGATCCGTTGCAGCTCGTTCGAGGCTCCAGTCGCCGCTTGTTCTGCCACGCCGTGATCGGCAGCGGCCGTGTCCCGGTCGGCGTCGGCCGAGTCCGCCTCTTGGGTTGCGGCCGCGACGGAGGCAGCCGCCTCGACGATCGCCGCGGTGGAGGGCAGGCGCTCCCGGATTCTCAGGGCCCGTTCGAGCGACGACCGGTGCCGGGCCAGTTCTGCCTCGCTGTCACGCACGATGGCAGCAGCCTCATCCCAGCGGGTCGACGCCGCCAGCCTCTCGCGTTCGAGCGCCTCCCGGCGAGCGGCTGCTCCGATGAACTGGACCTGGTCCTTGCAGTGGCGCCCGTGAAGGGCGCCAACCCGGAAGGAACCGTCGGCGGCCACCGCGGTGGCCGCGCTGCCCGACATGTCGAACGAGATCGAGGCGAGCAGCCGGGCCACCGCCTGCGGGTCCAGCCGGTTGCTGAGCCGGTCCGGCACGGTCACCTCGAGGTAGTCGCTGAGGGGGTCGTCGACGGGTCGCGCCGTCGCTGCGACCAACTCGCCGCTGCGCAGTTTGAGAGCGGCGTCCTCGACGAGTCGGGCAGAGAGCAGGCCAGAGGACTCGAGCGCGGCCTCGATACCGCAGCGCTCTGCTTCTCCCACATGAACCTTGAAGTCGATCAGATCGGCCAGGCAGTACTCCGGGGCAGCCTGCCAGCCGAGTCTGGGAGGCTCAGGCTCCGTGCGGTCCGCCAGTGAATCGACGAGGGCCTGCGCCTCGCCGGCCGAGGCGCGCTCGCCGATCAGCCGGTGCTCGACTGCGGCGGCAGAGTCCCGCCGGTGCCCGATGAGCTCATCGCAATCCAGAGAGAGTTCGGCCCGCAGAGTCGCGGCACCCTCAGCCCCCGCCGCCGGCGCGGTCGTCGTCACCCCGGATGTGTCGTCGGTCGGTGCGCCGACGTCCGGCAGTGGGGCGGCAAGGGCGGAGACCCCGGGCGCGTCCAGACCTGCTTCCCGCAGCAGGGAGTGGGCCTCCGTCGCCCATACGCGGGTCTTGTCGTGCCATTCGCGTCGTGCCGCGAGGAGGCGGCGCTGCTGCTCGGCCAAGCGGGCCGAGCAGCGATCAGCAACGCCGGACGCAGCCTTGAGGACCGACTCGGCCCGGCTCAGTGCGGCCTCAGCGGTGTCGAGCACGGAGCGTGACTCATCGACCCTGTCGACGTCCGCTTGCCTCGCGAGGACGGCCCCACCCATCGCGGCGAGTTCGCGGGTGATTGTGGCGTCGTCGAGAGTGGCGGTCGGCTGGGACGCCTCGGCTTCGGTGAGCTCAGTCTCGGGTACCGCGACCGGTCCGGGCGGGCGGCGGGGTACCCGGCAGTGTTCGCCCAACTCCGCCGCGGCGGCAAGCCCGATGTTGAGCGCGGCGCAGTCGTCACGGCCGCGGTTCCGGGCTCTGAGAAGGTCCTCGGCCGTTGCCTCCACGCGCTCTTCGCGCCGCGCCACCCGCGCTGCGGCGCTCTCGCGCTCTCTGGCCAGGTTGGCCACAAAGTCGCGCAGTGCGTCGAGTTGCCGGCCCTCGCGATAGGCGCGCGATTCCTCCAGCGCCGAGATCTCGCTTCGCAGGCGGTCGGCGGTGCGCTCATGCTCAACGATCTCCTCGTCGAGGCGGACGACCTCGGCCTCGGCTGCGAGCGCGGCCTCCTGCTTGTGCTTCTCGTCGCGGCCCCGGCTTCGCTCAGCCGCCAGCGTTGAGCGTCCCTCAACCGCTCGCTGCCTCATCTCGTGGGCGCAATAGGAGCGGTAGACGCCCAACAGGCCGCGGATTGCTTCGGATGTGCGCTCAAGGTCGGTGACGTTGCGGCGATGTTCCTCGAGATCGTCGAGCGGCTGGGCGGCCTCGGCCAGCGCCTGCTCCGACAGCTGCGGAAGTGCCTCGACGAGGTGCTCCGGCAGTTCGACATCGATGCGGTCGCCAACCCGGGGGCTGCGAACCACATGGATGAGCCCCACGTGCTGGTCGATTGGCGCGCCGCCGAAGAGGCGCTGCTGCACGGTGCGCCGGTAGTCGGAGCGGCGCCGGTCGCCGAACACGTCGTCACCGTCGAGTTCGGCCCGCAGTGCGTCAGCCGACAGCGGTTGGTCGCCGGCGACGAGGTGGACATCGACTCCGGGCCGCTTCGACGTGACAAACCACCACGTGGACACCGTGTCGGACTGGCGGTTGGCCTTGATGCCGCAGCCGCACACGACAAACTCACCCTGCTGCTCGAACTCAATCCACAGGTACCCCACCGGTTGGCGGTCGTCGCGGCCGCTGAGCATCCAAGACTTGAGGATCCCGATCTGCTCGCCCGCCGCGTCGATGCGGCCGGGGCGAGCGGTCAGCAGGAACGGCAGCAGCATGTTCATCGCAGTCGACTTGCCCGAGCCGTTGACACCCCGCAGCAGCAGCCGACCTCCAGCGAAGTCCAACACCTCGTTCTCGTACTGGTAGACGTTGATGATCCCGGCTCGGTTGAGCCGCCAGCGTTGCGGCGCGGGTTTGGCGGGGGGCGTCGTTGCATTGAGGTTGTCGACAGCCTGCACAGTCATGGGCGAGGACAGTATCGAAGGAGTGTGACAGCCATACTGATGGTGCCGTGCCCTGATGATGCCTTGTCGTCTGGGGCGGGCGAGCATTCGGCCAAGGCGGGTCAACAGCCCGGGCCTGCGGCAGGAACTGGCAGCGTTCTGCCCGGTATGCGTGCATTCTGCTGCCAGTTCGGTTGCGGAGGCTCTCGGCGTGTGCCGGGGTGCCGGTAGCCTTCCGCTTCGTGGCTGGTACGCCCATGCACGACAAGCTCGAGGATCTGCGGACCCGGAAGTCCGAAGCGCTGTCCGCCGGTCCCGAACGGGCGGTGAAGCGCCAGCACGACAAGGGCAAGCTGCTGGCCCGGGAGCGGCTCGACTACCTGCTGGACGAGGGATCGTTCCACGAGCTCGACATGCTGGCCCGCCACCGCGCCCACGACGCCGGGCTCGACGACCGTCCCTACACCGACGGCGTGATCACCGGCTGGGGCACCATCGACGGCCGCAAGGTGTTCGTGTTCGCCCAGGACTTCACGGTGATGGGCGGCGCGCTGGGCGAGGTGTTCGCCGAGAAGCTCCACAAGGTGATGGACCTGGCCATCTCGGTGGGCGCCCCCATGATCGGGCTCAACGACGGGGCCGGAGCCCGCATCCAGGAGGGCGTGGTGTCCCTCGACGGCTACGGCGGGATCTTCTACCGCAACGTGCAGGCCTCCGGCGTCATCCCGCAGATCAGCGTGATCCTCGGGCCGTGCGCGGGCGGCGCCGTCTACAGCCCGGCCATGACCGACTTCATCTTCATGGTCCGCGAGAAGTCCCACATGTTCATCACCGGCCCCGACGTGGTGAGGACCGTCACCGGGGAGGCGGTGACCCTCGAGGACCTCGGCGGGGCCACCAGCCACAGCACCAAGTCCGGCGTCGCCACCTTCGTCGGAGCCGACGAGCAAGATGTGCTCGACGAGGTCAAGACGCTGCTGTCGTTCCTGCCCTCCAACAACCTCGAGCAGCCCCCGACCTACAAGTCGGCCGACGATCCCGACCGGGAGTGCACCGCCCTCGACACGCTGCTGCCCGACAGCCCCAACGTCCCCTACGACATGAAGGACGTGATCGCCGAAGTGGTCGACGACGGCGACTTCCTCGAGTACCACGCCTCCTGGGCCCGCAGCATCGTGTGCGGCTTCGCCCGGGTCGACGGCCGTTCCGTGGGCGTGGTCGGCAACCAGCCCATGGTGCTGGCCGGGGTGCTCGACATCGAGTCGGCCGAGAAGGCGGCCCGCTTCGTGCGCACCTGCGACGCCTTCAACATCCCGCTGGTGACCTTCGTCGACGTGCCCGGCTTCCTTCCCGGGGTGGACCAGGAGCACGGCGGCATCATCCGCCACGGGGCCAAGCTGCTGTACGCCTACTGCGAGGCCGCGGTTCCCCGCATATCGGTCATCACCCGCAAGGCCTACGGGGGCGCCTACGTGGTGATGGACTCCAAGGGCGTCGGCTCGGACCTCTCGTTCGCCTGGCCCTCCGCGGAGATCGCGGTCATGGGGCCTCAGGGCGCGGTCGAGATCATCTACCGGCGCGAGCTGGCCGACGCCGCTGATCCCGCCGCGCGCCGCGACGAGCTGGTGGACGACTACACGCAGCGTCTGGCCAATCCCTACATCGCGGCCGAGCGGGGCTTCGTGGACGAGGTGATCGAGCCGTCGCAGACTCGCCGCAAGATCGCGGCCGGCTTGCAGATGCTGGAGTCGAAGCGCGAGGAGATGCCCGAGCGCAAGCACGGCAACGTCCCGCTGTGAGCGCTGCGGCCGCGCCGACCCCCGCCACCGCGCCGGGCAGCCTCGAGATCGTGTCCATCACCCCGGAGCCGACAGATTCCGAGCGGGCCGCGATCGTCGCGGCCGTCGAGGCTCTCCAGTCCGAGCTCTGGCCGCGTCTGAGTGCCGCCGCCTCGCCGTCACCCTCACCGCGCTGGCGCTACGCGGGCCGGCCCTGGCAGCGCAGACCAAGCTACGGCGGGTGGAAATGAAAGATATTGGAGTATAATGAACTTTCAGTACACGCTGGGTAGGAGGTTTGTGGTGGGAGTGTTCAGTAAGACCCTGCGGCTAGCGAGTATCGACGGCGAGCGCTCAGTGGAGGTGGAGGCGCTGGTCGACACGGGCTCCTTCTACACACTGGTGCCGGCCAGGCTGCTGACAGAGCTGGAGGTGGAACCGTTCGACACCTACACCCTCGAGCTGGCCGACGGCCGTCTCGTCGACTACGACGTCGGTCTCGCGGGGGCAACTGTCGATGAACGCACCGCGCCGACTCTGGTGCTCTTCGGCGACGACGACATCGAGCCTCTGCTCGGGGCTTACACGCTGCAGGGGCTCATGCTGGCGGTCGACTCGCCCAACGAGCGGCTGGTCCCGCTCAAGCTCCGGATGGTGAGCCACCCGACAGTGTGACCCCGGTCAGTCGCGGGCGGGCGTGAACAGCGTCGGGGGTGTGGAGTCCAGCAACTCCGGCAGCCGGCGCAGGTATTGATGGCGCGGTACGGGGCTCGCGCCGAGCGAGCACAGGTGCGGCGTCACCCATTGGACATCGATCAGTCTCGGGTGGCCGTCGCGGAGGCCGTCGGCGAGGGCCACCAGCGCGACCTTGGAGGCGTCGCGGGACCGGTAGAACATCGACTCCCCCGCGAACAGGCCGCCGATGGCCACGCCGTAGAGGCCGCCGGCCAGTTCGCCGCCGCGCCAGGCTTCGACGCTGTGTGCGAAGCCCTCGCGGTGCAGCCGCACATACGCGGCCCGCATCTGGTCGTCGATCCAGCCATGGGGCCTGGCCGGGTCGGCGCATCCCTCGACGACCTCGGCGAAGGCCGTGTCGACCCGGATCTCGTAGCGCCGGCAGGACTGCCGCAGCGACCGGCTGACGACAAGCCGCTCGGGCTCCAGGACGCCCCGCTCCGGCGGGGACCACCAGCCGATCCGCCCGCCAGGCCTCAACGGCATGGGGAACAGCCCGCGGCTGTAGGCCGCGATCAGCGTGGACGGCTCCAGGTCGGCGCCCACGGCCACGATCCCGGCCTCGTCGGCGGCCGAGGGATCGGGAAAGGTCCAGCCGCACCGGGGCAGGCCCGAGGGCCCCCCGTCGTGTGGCTGGCGTGGATCGCTGCGAGGACCATCGCAAGGCGGGCGCCTCGCTTCGGCGGACACGCACAGAGAGTAGGTTGTAACGATGGTCACCGGTGTCTCGATCACGCAACGGGGCTCGCCGGCGTGCCCTCCGGCCGTGGTCGACGCCCTCGGCGAGCGCTGGCAGCGACTGGCAGACTCGGCGGCGGGCCGGGTGTTCGAGCTGCCCGCAGACGCCGTGTCGGCCGTGCGCTCGGAATGTGCCCGCGGCGCCCGCTACGACACGATCCTGTCGTTCATGCGCACCCCGCAGGTGGCCGACCTCGACAGCTTCGTCGCCGCGTTGGAGCAGATCTTGGCCGATGGCGGATGGATCCTCATGGTGGAGCCATCCGAACTCGGTGCCGGGCGGCTCCGCAGCCTGCTGCCGTCGCGACTCGGGCACCGCCAGTCGGCCCGCGACGGCGGTGGGCGCGACGTGGTGTCGGCTCTGCGAGCCGGAGGCTTCACCGTGACCGACCTCCACCGCGGCGAGCCGGCGTTGATCCCGGCGCGGTGGCGGCGCTACATGGAGATCCGCGCTCGTCGCGAGACGCCCCAGAAGCCGAGCGGATAGGCGGCAATGATGGAGATGGACTCGTGTTCGCCGGGCGGGACCGGGGGTGCACGGCGGGGTGGGGCGGCAATGCTGAGCATCGGCCCGCATCGGCCGGACCTGGCCCGCATCGGCCGGACCTGTAGGTCGTCGCGGCCATGACGCGGGTGGTCCTGGCCGGGGGCCGAGAGCTGGATGCGGGTACCGCGGCGGGTCGAGCACTGGACGGCTGCGGCTCGGTCGCGGTGGTGACGCTGGCCGCCGCCTACCGGCGTCCCGACGCTCTCGTCGCCCGGATCGGCGCCTGGGCCGCTGAACTCTCGGTGGAGCCCACCGTGGTGAGGGCCGTGCGCCGGTCCGACTCGCTGGACCCGGCGGTGGCCGAGCCGATCGCCGGCTGCGACGGCGTGCTCGTGCTGGATGGATCCCCCGCTCATTTCGTGGGCGCGGCCAAGGCCACCCCGCTGCTGGAGGCCATCGTGGAGGCCCACCGCCGCGGCGCCGACGTGGTCTGGTCCGGGGCGACCGCGGCCGCGGTGTGCACTTCGATGGTGGACGACCGCGGGGGCGCGCTCACCGTCGGTCTGGGGCTGTACGGCGGGATCGTGGTGGCCGCCGGTTGGGAGACCTGGCCCCGGGACCGGCGCCGCCGCCTGCAGGGCATGGTCGGTGACTCGGCCCTCTTCATGGCGCTGCCGTCGGGAGCGGCCGTCCAGTCGACCGCCTCGCCCCAGGAGTTGGCGTCGTCGTCGCGACCCGAGGACTGGACCGTGCTCGGCGGCACGGTGGAGGCCCGCCAAGGCGGGAGCCCGGTGACGCTGGCGACGCCGTCGGGGGTCTAGAGCCGCCGGGGCGACCGGCCCGCTCGGCCGCTTAGCCGCCTGCTGGCGTCTCCTCTATAGTCACCGAGTGCACGGTCACGTCGCGTGAGGGGCCACCTCCCAGCGATCCCCCCGGCTCGTGCAGGGCGATGATCGACTGGGCGACCTCCAGCCCGGCGTCGTCGGTTCGGCCGAACACCACATAGGTGCCCTGGGTATCGAGCAGGGCGGTGTCGGGTCCGGTGGTCAGGAAGAACTGGGCGCTCGCGGAGTCGCGCCCGGCCGACCGGGCCATGACGAGTTGCCCCGGCTGGTAGCGGTAGGGCCCGGTGAGCCGGCCGGTCTCCGGGTCCTCCTCGAACGCAGGCTCGTCCGGGATGGTGTATCCCGGACCGGGGTCCGAGGCGCTGTCGGTGTGGGGCGAGCCGCCCTGGATGATGTCGATGGACGGGTCGGTGCGGAACAGCAGGGTGCCGTCGTAGTAGCCCCAGCGGGCCAGCGTCACGAAGTTGTTCACCGTCAGCGGGGTGTCCGAGGCCGTCAACTCGAAGCGCATCTCGCCCTCGCTGGTGTCGAAGACGGCGACGTAGCCGGCCTCCGGATCGATGCACATGGGCTGGGGGCCGTCGAAGTCGATGGTCCGCGGACTCGACCCGTCGGCCGCCGGGCATCCTGTGGCCGGTCCTGAGTCCGGCTCGACGCTCGCGGGGTCGGGCACCGGGTCGTCGGTGGCGTCGGGTGCCGGGTCCGCGATGTCGGGCACCGGGCCGTCGGCGGCATCGGGTGCCGGGTCCGCGGGGTCGGGTGCCGGGTCGTTGGTGGCATCTGTTGCCGGGTCGTCGGTGGCGACGTCCTCGGCTGCCGGCTCAGGGGCGGTCGCGGGCTCGGAGTCGCCGCGCTGCAGGTAGCCGACCACCGCGATGGCAGCCCCCACCACCACCGCCCCGATGCCGATCCGCTTGATGCGCCGGTTGGTGCGGTACTTCTTGGCCGCGGCCTCGTCGGCGGCGATGCGCTGCATGCGGTTCAGGCGCTGGCGCTCCCGCTTCGGCGTGCTCATCGGCTAGATGACAGACACGAGCCCCACCAGCAGTGAGGCCACCATCATCACCGCCACCACCACAGCGACCACCGCGACGAGCCGGCGTCGGCGGTTCCGGCGAGAGCCGCGCCTCGGACCGCCGGCCGCGGGCCGCGCCTCGGCGCGCAGCCGGCGCTTGCGAACCTCGCTCTGGGAGGGCACCGCCCAACCATACATCGGAGCGCTGCCGGCGACGCCCGGACCACGGTGGTGAAATTCGGGGCGGCGCGGCAGAGTCCCCGATCCCGCATGCTGGGACCCGGCCCGCCTACCTTGGTGCAATGGCGATCTGCTGTCGGGGCGCGCCTGCCCGGACGCGTCGACGCCTCGGCGCGGTGGGATGGGTCTTCGCGGCTGTCGCGGCCGCATCAGCCTGCGCGGGCACCGACGACGGACCGCTGGTGGGCGAGGAGGCTGCGGCGGCCTCAACGTCCACGGTGCCGCCGGAGAGTTCCACGTCCCAGCCGCCGACCACGTCCGAGGGGCCACCGGCGTCGGAGGGGACGGTCGAGATCGGCGATACCCGGTACCAGTTCACGGTCACTTGCCAAGAGTTGGGAGCCGGCGAAGTGATCGTCATCGGATCGGGGGAGGACCCCGGCTCGGGCGGTGCCGTCGAGTTGTACCTGCAGGCGTTCCTCGGCGACCCCTACATCGGCCTGCGCCTCGCGGACGGGACGTTCTTCGAGCCGTCGCTGGAGAGCCCGCTGGACCTGTACGTCCAGGACGACGTGATCCGCGCCTCCGCCATCCGCTTCGTGCGGGACCTGGACCTCGAGACGGGCACGGCCACCGAGGCCGGATTCGGCGAAGTCGAGATCCACTGCTACGAGTACTCCAACGAGCTGCCTGATCAGGAGACCGAGTTGGTAGGCAGCGATTCGTGAGGGGCGCGCTGCGAACGGGCGCGCCAACCGCTACTGGCTCTCGCAGCCGGTGTCGAGCATCACCTGGGGGAAGCGTCCCGACTTGTAGGCCCGCACTTCTCCCTCGGAGACGTTGAAGACGACCCGGTAGTTCCGGTCGCCCGGGTCACTGGGAACGAGGACCAGGTCGACGGTGCCGTCGACTCGCACCTGCCTCTCGATCGAGTCGCCGAAGAGGTCGGTGACCATGGTCTCGGGCGATCCCACGCCCACGCCGGAGCGGGTGGTGACGGGTCCGCTGTTGATGTCGACCCGCTCGATCGTGCCCTCGTACACGAGGAAGACGATGCCCTCGGGGGCGTCATGGGGAACCACGTGGTAGCAGCGTCCCGTCGGCCCGGCCGGCACGAGCACGGTCCCGGCCGCTTGCTGGGCCTGCGTCACCGTCATGCCGAAGGTCACCGTGTCGAGGCCGACGGTCGACACGGTCGACCCGTTGCCCAGCGTCGGCGGGCCGTACTGGTCCGGGTTGTCGGGCGGGACCGTGGTGATCGTGGTGGTCGTGGCCGCGACCGTGGTGGTAGGCCCGGCAGTCGTGGTGGTCGCGGCGGTGGTCGTGGTGGTCTCGTCGGTGGTCGTGGCGCTGGCCTCCGGGCCGTCCTCGCTGCCGCCGTCGCTGTCGCCGTCGCCGGTGGCGGCCGGCTCGCTGGATTCGGTCGCTGCTGCCGGTTCCTCGGTGCTGTCGGTGGGCCCGCCCGCCGTAGTGTCGTCGGAGCTGCGGCCGAGCCACCAGATGATTCCACCGGTGATCAGGATGACGACAGCCGCGGCGATCAGGATCGCTGCCCATCTGGGGCTGCGCCGCTCGGCGGCTCCGGGCCAGAACGGCCCTTGGTCCCGAGGCAGGTCCTGGGGCTCCGGGTTCCACTCCACGGTCATGGAGGCTACCAACAACCCCTGTCCGATAGTGAAGCCCGGCCGGGTCGCCCGCCCACGCCGATTCGCCTCGAGCGCCGCGGCCGCGGGCCGTGTTCAAGACCGCTCGGTGGGCCGCCCGGGGCTCGAACCCGGCACCTTGAGATTAAAAGTCTCCTGCTCTACCCGATGAGCTAGCGGCCCGCTTCCATTGTGGCAGCGGCAACGGCCCGGCCGGCGCGGTCAGTGTCTCCCGCTCTTGTTCGCTGCGCTCACGGGCCGCTCGGGCCGTGCATGCCGCTCTTGTTCGCTGCGTTCACGGGCCGCTCGGGCCGTGCATGCCGCTCTTGTTCGCTGCGCTCACGGGCCGCTCGGGCCGTGTCTCCCGCTCTTGTTCGCTGCGCTCACGGGCCGCTCGGGCCCGGGGCTTCGCCTCAGGCGGGGTCGCCGGTGAAGCGGTGGGCCTTGAGGTCGCTGAGGTCGGCCCATTCCAGGGTGCGGGCGTGGGTCGCCTCCAACACGACTTCAGGGGCTGAGCCGGCCTCCAGAGCCTCGGTCCAGCGCGACGCACAGAGGCACCAATGGTCGCCGGGCGCCAGGCCGTCGAAGCCGATGGCGGGCTGCGGCGTCGAGAGATCGTTGCCGGCCGCCTTGGAGAACGCGAGGAACTCGGCGGTCATCACCACGCAGACGGTGTGGACCCCGTAGTCGCCCGAGTCGGTGTTGCAGCAGCCGTCTCTGAACCAGCCGGTGAGCGGATCGAAGGAACAGGGTTGGAGCTCGCCACCGAGCACATTTCGGGCCATGGCGCCAAGTCTCGCAGATCGCGCCGCAGAGCGTGCGAGGATAGGTGAGAGTCCGTCGCGTCGCGGCGTGGTGGTTCCCGCTCTTGTTCGCTGCGACCTGAGGGCCGCTCGGGCCACGGCCTCGCCCGCATGGGCCGGATTCGCCTGCCAATTTGCTCGGCCTCTCGGAGCGTGCGCGCTGCTCCGTTACTCTTGGCCCGTGACCGGCGTCGGCGAGCCGCTTCCCTCCGAGGACGCCGCCACGCGCGAAGAGGCGTCGCTCGAAGCCATCGAGCAGGACCTGGACAACGTCGACGAGGCCCTGGCCGCGCTCGACTCCGGCGACCTCGATGCCGCCGAGGCGCTGGCCGCTGAACTCGATTCGCCGGGCACGGGGGCGCCCGACGACGATCAGCGGGGCGGCGGCGAGCAGGCACCGGCCGGCCCGGCCGGCCCGGCCTGTTAGCGCCGCCGGGCGCGCCGTCAGCTGGCGAGGGCCTGTTCTGAGGACTGCGGCCTCGAGCCGAGGTCGCTGAGGGCCAGCAGGTAGCCCTCAGCCCGCTCCGCGTTGGGGTTGCGGTTCACGAGGGCATGGAACTCCGGCGAGTGGTCGGCCACCACCAGGTGGGCCAGCTCGTGGATGATGACATGGTCGAGCACCCAGGGCGGGGCGTCGGCCAGCCGGCTCGAGATCCGGATGTCTCCACTGTTGGCCGAGCAGGACCCCCAGCGCAGCCGCTGGCGGGAGGACCACCGGATCGAGCGGGGCTCGGGGAGGCCGAATCGAGCCGCGAGCTCCCGGGCCCTGGGCTCCAGCGGCACATGGCTGCAGCGCCACTTCTCCTCGAACCGGTCCAGGACCTTGCCGACCATGACCCGCTCCTCGTCCTCTGTGAAGAAGTCCGGGATACGCACGATCAGAACGCCGTCGGACAGCCGCGCCGACACCGACTCCTTTCGTCTGGGGCTGCGGATCACCCGGACGGGGGGAAGGTTCCGGTGTTCCCCACCGTCGAATCCTGCAGCCGGGGTGCCGCCTGTGCTCATCGTCGCTCCTTGGTCGCCGCGGGCCTGAGGCGCTCGCTGTCGACGCTGAGCGCGATTCGCTCCCGCAGGCTCACCTCGCCCGACTGAACGAGCAGGCGGCGGCCCCCGAGGTTCCCGATGCGCTCGAAGTCGCATCCGAAATGCTGTTCAAGTGTATAGATGATGCCAGCGTGTGACACAACCAGCACATTGCCCGACGCCACCCGGGCCGCGGTCCGCCGGATTGCCGCGGACACCCGGTCGAGCAGCGACTCGTTGCTCTCCCAGCCCGGCGGGTAGTCGCCGGCGCCCAGGGCGCCGGGATACTGGCTCTCGATCTGGGCGGTGGTCAGCCCCTGCCACCGGCCGACGTCGCGCTCGCGCCACCCCGCATCGATGGTCACGGGCCCGATGCCCAGGGTCTCGGCGATGATCTCGGCTGTGGAGGCGGCCCGGCGCAGGTCGCTGGACACGATGCAGCCGACATCGCCGATGCTCCTGGCCGCGAGACGGGCCTGGGCCGCGCCCGGTTCCGAGAGCGGGGGGTCGGCCTGACCCTGCCAGCGGCCCTCGAGATTCCACACGGACTCGGCGTGACGAACGACAAGGAGATTGACCATGATCGCGGGCGACCGTAACCGGGCCGCGGGCCCCGGCCGCGGATGCCCGCCTGCCCGGCGCGGCGTCTCGGCCGCGCCGGACTCGGCGCCACCGCTACCATGTCTCCGTGGCTCGTCTACGGCTGTTCGCATCGGCGCGCGAGGCTGCCGGGAAGGGCCGTGACACCGTTCCCGGCGCCACCGTGCGCGAGGTGCTGGAGGAGGCATGCGGCCGTTACGGCCATGACTTCGCCGGACTGCTCGAAACCTGTCAGGTCTGGTGCAACGGCGAGCCGACCGCGCCCAACATGCCGGTGGGCGACGACGACGAGATCGCGGTGCTGCCTCCCGTCTCGGGCGGCCAGAGGCCGAGCTTGTGAGGCCGTGGCCCGAGCGGCCCGTGAGCGCAGCGAACAAGAGCGGGAAACCGGCGGGGCGCTAGCGGCTCCGTCCCGTACGACAGTTATCCTCGACCGTCCGTGAGCCGCGTCGCTGTCCTGTCGCTACACACCTCGCCGCTGGTGCTGCCGGGCCGGGGCGACGCCGGCGGGATGAACGTGTACGTGCGCGAGCTGGCGTCGTCGATGGCTCAGGCCGGGATCGACGCCACCGTGTACGTGAGGCGCCACAGCGACGCGCCCGCGGTCGTGGACGTGGAGCCCGGATTCCGGGTCGTCCACATCGACGCGGGACCGCCCGAGTTGCCCAAGGAGTCGCTGGCCGGGTCGGTCGGCGAGTTCGCGCAAGGCGTAGCCGCGCAGTTGCAGGAGAATCCGGTGGACGTGCTGCACGCCAACTACTGGCTGTCCGGCGTGGCCGGGCACCGGCTCAAGCACGAGCTCGACCTGCCGCTGGTGTCCACGTTCCACACCCTGGCCCGGGTGAAGGCCACCACGGGCGACCCCGAGCCTCAGCGCCGGATCGAGGCGGAGGCCGAGGTGATCGCGTGCTCCGACGTGATCACCGCCAACTCCGTGGCCGAGGTGCAGCAGCTGGCCAAGCTCTACGGCGCCGACCCCCGGCGCATAGACGTGGTGGCGCCGGGCGTGGACCCGGCCTTCTTCTCGGCCGGGTCCCGCCGCGGGGCCCGAGCCGCCCTGGGGCTGGGAGACGAGCCGGTGCTGCTGTTCGTGGGTCGCATCCAGCCGCTGAAGGGTCTGGGCGTGGCCGTCGAGACCCTCGCAGGGCTGGGCGACGGCTACCGCGGCGCCCGGCTGCTGGTGGTGGGCGGCGCGTCCGGCCCCGACGGCGAGCGCGAACTGCGACGGCTCCATGACGCGGTGCGCCGCCACGGCCTGCAGGGGCGCGTCAGCATGGTCGCCCCGCAACCCCACCACCTGCTGTCCACCTACTACCGGGCTGCCGATGTCTGCCTGGTGCCCAGCCGGTCGGAGTCGTTCGGCCTGGTGGCGCTGGAGGCCTCGGCCTGCGGCGTCCCGGTGGTCGCGGCCGATGTGGGCGGGCTGCGCACGCTGGTCGACGACGGCCGCAACGGTTTCCGGATCGCCGAACGCGACCCGGCGCTGTACATCGCGGCGGTGAGGTCGATCCTCGATGATCCGGCGCTGGCCTCGTCCATGGCCCGCCACGGCGCCGAGATGGCCGGCCGGTACTCCTGGACGGCCACCGCAGGACGCCTGCGCAGGATCTTCGAGGACCTGTCGGCGCGGGTCCCGCTGGACTGCACCGCTTGAGGACGATGAGCAGGCAGGAACCCTCCGGGGCGGACGGCGGCGACCCGCTGACCGGAGCCGCGCCGGTCACCGACGCCGGGCTCGACGCCACGCAGCGTCTCATCGACTCGTGGCTGGAGGCTGCGGCCGGCTCGAAGGAGGCCATCGCCGCGGTGGAGCGCGGCCCGGAGGGCTCCCGGCGCTGGTATGTGCGGGTCAGCGGCGACGAGAAGGAGGTGTGGACGATCTGGTTCACCCTCGGCCAGCGCACCCTTCACTACGAGACTTATCTGGTGCCCGCCCCCGAGGAGAACCACGCCCAGTTCTACGAGCACCTGCTGCGACGGAACCGGCGGCTGACCGGGCTGAAACTCGAGATCGGCCCCGAGGACGCCGTGTTCCTGTCGGGTTCGACGCCTGTGATGCAGGTGACCGCGGGCACGCTGGACGGGATCCTCGGGTCGATGTACGCCGCCACCGAGTTGATCTTCCGTCCCGCGATGCGGATCGGCTACGCCTCCAAGTTCCGGGGCTGAGCGGGTCGGGATGACGGAATGGGCAGCCCCCGATTTGATATGAAGATGCCTATGAGCTATTTCGAGTGTTATCCGGCGGAGATGGGGCGACGATTCGGGGAAGTTGTGGAGTCGCCCCCTCTCTGCCGGTGTTCGCATCGGCCGGGATCCGGCGCGGCGCCGGTGTTCGGATCGGTGGTGCCGCGGTGGTAGACCTACCCGAGTCCGGGGAGGGTCCGCCCTGCCGGGACTACACTGCCAGCTGTCTATAGTCGTCGCCGAGGAGTGCCGGTGGTCGCCTTCGCCCTGTCCATCCTGGTAACGGCCGTGCTTACCGGCGGCGTTCTCGCCTACATGAAGCGCCGGCCCGTCGGCACCCCCGTCACGTGGGGCGAGGCCATGTTCGGGGCGATGATCGTCTTCTTCGGGCTGTTCTGGGTGTACGGGGTCGTGCCGCACCAGTTTCTGGCGTGGGCCGACAACGAGCTCAACTGGCGGACCGACAAGCTCTTCGTCGGACCCGGCGGGATCCTCCGGGCGCAGGCGCAGGGTGGCAGCTTCCCGTTCACCATCACCTACGTGGTGATCCGTGACATCATCGCCAGCGGCATATACGTCGTGGGAATCGCCGCCCACGTCTGGATGTGGCACATCTGGCAGGACCGGGGCAAGAAGGCCGAGGCTGCCGAGGCCGTCGAGGTGTCGAGCTTCGGGCGTCCCCTCGTGCGGGAGGGCTCGGAGGCGTGACCACCACCGACGCCAATCCCCCGATGCCGGAGTTCCGGGACGACTACGTGCTGCAGGAAGTGGACGCGGCCTGGCTGTCGTCGGCCGTCAAGCCCAAGACGTTCATCCACATCGACCAGTCCGAGTGCATCATGTGCGAGGGCTGCGTGGACATCTGTCCGTGGAAGTGCATCTTCATGGTCACGCCCGACGCCGTGGATGAGTCCATCGGCACGGAGCTGCCCGGCATCGATCCTGCCGACAAGGTCATCTTCACAATCGACGACGACGTCTGCACCCGCTGCGCGCTGTGTGTGGATCGCTGCCCAACCGGTGTAATCATTCTCGGCAAGATCGGCGACGCTCCCCCCGGGGGAGATCCACATCAACGAACCAACTCCCATGGCTACGGCTACGGGATGCGCCTCGCCTGAGGACGGCGAGACAACACGACTCGATCCCACAGGAGATCCCCCACCCCGATGGCCATCGACACAGAAGAGCGCAAGAAGCCCCTTCCGGAGCGCCTCGCCGACCAGATGAGCACTCTGGCCGACCAGGTCCAGGGCTCGCAGGCCTGGACCTCGATCTTCCGGCCCGGGTCGATCTTCCGCAAGGGCTACACCGACAGCCCCCGCAACCGTTCCTACGTGGTCATGAACAGCGTGCTCTATCACCTGCACCCGGTGAAGGTGAAGCGCCACGCCGTCAAAGTGAGCTACACGCTGTGCCTCGGCGGGCTGAGCTTCTTCCTGTTCATCCTCGAGACGGTCACCGGCATCTTCCTGATGTTCTTCTACCGCCCCACGGCCGCCCAGGCCTGGGACGACATCTACAACCTGCAGACCTCGGTGACCTTCGGGCTGCTGGTCCGCAACATCCACCGGTGGGGCGCCCACCTGATGGTGATCACGGTGTTCCTGCACATGGCGAGGGTCTTCTATCACGGGGCCTACAAGCCGCCCCGGGAGTTCAACTGGGTGATCGGCGTGATCCTCCTCAAGCTGACGCTGCTGCTCTCGTTCACGGGCTACCTGCTGCCGTGGGACCAGCTGGCGCTGTGGGCAGTGACCGTCGGCACCAACATGATGGGGTACACGCCGGTGTTCGGCGAACAGGTGCGCTTCGTGCTGCTCGGCGGGGTGGAGATCGGAACCGACACCCTGCTGCGCTGGTACGTGCTCCACGTTCTGATGCTGCCGTTCGTGCTCGTCATCTTCCTGGCGATCCACTTCTGGCGGGTCCGCAAGGACGGCGGCATCTCGGGACCGCTGTAGGCGGCGGCGGAGGTAGAGGCGATGGTTGAGATTCCCGAACATCTGCGCAAGCGGGCCGAGGAGGCCCGGGCCAAGGCGGAGGCGGCCAAGGCCGCGCAGTCCGGCGCGGCTCCGGGCGGCGCGCCCTCGGAAGCCCAGCAGCAGGCCGCCGGCAAGATCCCGCCCCACCTGCTGGAGCGGTCGAAGGCGGCCCGGGCTCAGGCGGACGGAGGAGACGCCGCGGCCGAGGCCGGCGCGGCGGCAGCCGGCGGCGGGGGAGTGGCCGTAGCCGCCCCGCCCGCGGCCCCGGATGCGACGCCGGCCACCGGCCCCGGCGGGCACACCCAGCGCCTGCTGACGGTGGTCAAGTCGGGCTCGATCCAGGACGTGAAGTCCAAGCCGCAGGACAAGGTGCACGTCTGGCCCCACCTGCTGGTGGTGGAGTTCGTGGCGTCGTTGTTCATCACCGCGTTCACCCTGATCTTCTCGATCTTCGTGAACGCCCCGCTGCTGGAGCTGGCCAACTACAACCAGACCCCCAACCCGTCCAAGGCGCCCTGGTACTTCCTCGGGCTGCAGGAGCTGCTGACGATGTTCCACCCGATGGTCGCCGGCGTGACCATCCCCGGCATCGGGCTGCTGGCTCTGATGCTCGCGCCCTACATCGACAGGAACCCCTCCAAGAAGCCGGAGGACCGCAAGTTCGCCATCAGCCTGATGACCATCCATCTCATGTTCTGGGCTGTGCTGGTGATCATCGGCTCGTTCTTCAGGGGACCGGGCTTCAACTTCGTCTTCCCGTGGCAAGCGGGACTGTTCTTCGAGCTGTGATGATGGCTGCCGACCGCGTCGCACTGATCGCCCACCCGCCCGGCCTCTGGCAAGGAGGCACCCGATGCTGATCTATGTCGCCCTGACGCTCCTGGCAGTCCTGGCTGTCGTCGCAGTGCTGGCCGCGGTGCGCCGGCGCCAGTCGGACGCGGCCATCGGCATGCTCTCGCGGGAGACTCGAAGCCGGGACCGGTCCTCGGCGGTCCTGCGGGCCGAAGCGCCGCCCACCGGCCGCGAGGTCGAGAGGGCCGCGGCCGCCGCTCGGGCCGGCTCGCTGGCGACGGTCGATTCCGGCGGACCGCCCGCGCCCTACGTGCCGCCCGATCCCGAGACGATCGGGGTGAGCCGCCGCCAGTTCTTCAACCGGACGATCGTGATGCTGATGAGCTTGAGCCTCTCAGCGTTCGGCGTGGCCTGCATCGCCTTCCTCTGGCCCCAGGGCGCCAGCGGCTTCGGCTCCAAGATCAAGGTGGGGCTGGTGAGCGACATCCTCGCCGAGATCCGGGACAACTCGGGCTTCCTGTACAAGCCCGAGGGCCGGATGTGGCTGACCGAGTACCCCAACGGCGCGGTGGAGAAGGCGGCCGAGACCTACACGGCGGCCGAGCTGTCGGGCATGACTGCGGGGCAGCAGCTCGGCCTGGACGGAGGCATCGTCGCGCTCTACCAGAAATGTCCCCATCTCGGCTGCCGGGTGCCGGAGTGTGTGACCTCGCAGTGGTTCGAGTGCCCGTGCCACGGCTCGAAGTACAACCGGGTGGGAGAGAAGCGGGGCGGTCCCGCGCCCCGGGGCATGGACCGTTTCGCGGTGGAGATCGGCGCGGACGGATCGCTGACCGTCGACACCGGCACGATCATCCAGGGCCCTCCGATCGGCACCAACACTACCGGCCAGGAAGCCGAAGGCCCGAGTTGCCTCGGCCAGGCGAGCCACTAGTGGCCCTGACCGACCTCTAGGAAGCACCAGCGCGCATGGTCCTCGCCGCCTCCACCCAGAGAACGATCGGGTTCGTCATACTCGGCATCGTCTTCATCGGGTATGTCCTCTACCTGATCCTGAACTCGCGCTCCGCCCGCGACGAGGTCGGCAGCGAGATCGACCTGGCTCCCAACCGCAAGCCCTACCTCGAGGACGAGGAACTGGAGGGCACCAAACTCGACAAGTCCCTGCTGGCCGGGCTGGCCATGCTGGCCATCATCGGGGTGGGGCTTCCGCTGTACTGGCTGGGCGAGCCCGGGCGCCACGAGGGCCTCATCTCCGACACCGACCGGATCTTCGCAGACCGGGGCGGCGAGCTCTACGTCACGGGCTCCGACTGCCAGCAGTGCCACGGCGCCGAGGGAACCGGAGGCTCCGCGCCGGTGACGCTCACGGATGCCGAGGGGAACTTCGTGGCGACGGTGGCATGGAGCGCCCCCGCGCTGAACACCGTGCTGTCCCGCTACAGCGAGGACGAGGTGCGCCACGTCCTCAACTACGGCCGCAACAACGTGATGCCGGCGTGGGGCGCGCCCGGCGGCGGCCCCCTCACCGAGCAACAGATCGAGTACCTGATCCGCTACATGAGGCGCATCCAGATTCCCGAGTCGGAGCTGCGCGACATCGTCGACACCGGCGTGCGTGAGGGCATAGCCGAGCATCTGGGGGTGTCGGTCGCCGACCCGGTCGTGGACGACTGGCTGGCCGCGGTGGACGACGCCGTCGAGGAGGCCCGATCCATGGCCCTGGCCGCCGATCCGTCGCTGGAGGGCAACCCCGAGGCCATCCGTCGGGCCGGCCTGGAGCTGCTGGCGTCGGGCGAGGCGCCCGGCAGCGAGCTGTACCGGACCTACGGCGAGATCATCTTCAACAACCCGGCCGCAGGCGGCACCTACAACTGCGCCCGCTGCCACACCTACGGCTGGTCCTTCGACGCCACCACCGACGGCGACGACAGCATCGACGGCCACGCCGGCCCGATCCTCGCGCAGTACAACACCGGCGGCGGCTTCTTCGGCCCCAACCTGACCGGGGGCAGCACCCTGGACCAGTTCGAGACCGCGACCCAGCACGCCGACTTCATCTCCGCCGGCCAGAGCGTCGGGCAGACCTACGGTCGCGGAGGCGCAGGCGGCAACGGCCAGATGCCGGGATTCGGTCCTCGAACCGACGACAGCCTGGGGGTGACCTACCCGGCCACGCTCACCCAGGACCAGATCGACGCCATCGTCGCATTCGAAAGGAACCTGTGACATGGGTGCGCTCGATGCCGTAGTGCGGGCGGAAGGGATCTAGGCGGATGGAAGCGCTCGATGTGATCGCTGGGCTGGCCTGGGACCCCGAGATCCGCGGCTTCATGGCGGTGTTCGCGGGCGTGCTCGTGCTGATGGGCTCGGTCTGGCTGCTGCTCGCCCTCAACACCGGCACCCGGCTGGGAACCCTCATCGCCGCGGCCGGTTTCTTCGGCTGGATGGTGATCATGGCCGTCGTGTGGTGGATCTACGGCATCGGCTGGGCCGGCACCGCTCCGACCTGGCAGCTGCAGGAGATCAACGTGGGCGACCTCGACGCGGCAGCATTGGAAGAGGCCAGAGTGCTGCCCGACCTCCCCGAGCTGCCGACCGCGTTCGAACTCGCCGTCGACTCCGACGATCCGGTGGCGCAGGCCGAGTTCGGCGTGGTCACCCGGGACACGCTCACGCCAGACCAGACCGAGGGGCTCAGCGCCTCCGAGATCGATGCGCTGGTCGCCGACGAGTTGGCCCGCAACCAGGCCACCACCCTGTCGGAGTTGGCCGCGGTGTCGCCGGGCCTGATCGCGGATGCAGAGGAGACCGGCCGGATCGCACTGGGCGGCTGGAGGCTGCTGTCGACCGCCGAGGCGGGCGATGCCCAGGCCTCCGCGTTGCAGATGCTGCTCGACAGCCCCGACCTGACGTTCACCTCGCAGGGCGACGTCAAACTGCTCGACGCCTACACGGTCGGCGGCAAGCGGGGCCTGCCCGACGACCCGAATCGCTGGGACCGGATCTGGACCCAGATCCGCACCGCCCTGACGATCACCCATCCCACCCGCTACGGGGTGGTGCAGGTCCGGGAGGTGATCGATCAGCCCCTCGTTCCGGGCGAGCCGCCGCCCAGGCCCATCGTCGATGAGTCCAAGCCGGTGATCTCGGTGATCATGATCCGCAATCTGGGCGATCTGCGCCTCAAGCCGGCGCTGGTAGCGCTCGGCTCCCTGTGCATCTTCGGGGCTCTGTGCCTATTCCTCCACGAGCGAGACAAGCTGGCCTGGCGCCAGCGAGAGGCTGGCACGCCAGCCCGCACCTGAGCCGTGCTCGGCCAGTACCTCCCGTTGCTGGCACTGTTCGGTCTCGCCGCGCTGTTCGCGGCCGGGAGCTTCGTGGCGTCGGGGCTGCTGGCACCCCGCCGGCCGACCGTCCCCAAGCTGGATCCCTACGAGTGCGGGATCGTCCCCGCCCGGGAGACCCCCGAGCGCTTCCCGGTTCGCTTCTTCCTGGTGGCGATGATCTTCATCGTCTTCGACGTGGAGATCGTGCTGTTCTATCCCTACGCCGTGGCCCGGGGCGGGCTCGGCCTGTTCGGGCTGGTGGCCCTGCTCGTGTTCACCTTCGCGGTGTTCGAGTCGTTCGTGTACCTCATCGGAGCGGGAGCCCTCGAATGGGGGCCTCGGCCCTCCGCCGAAGCCTCGCCGCCGTCAGCTTCTGACGGCGGGACGATGGTGTCCGCGGACCGCACCGCTCGCACCACCGTTCGCCGCGTAGGCCTCGAGGGCCGGCCGGGGAGCGCAGCCTGATGGGGGTCGGGAACCAGCTCGAGGAGCTGCGGGAGCGCGGCCTGGAAGGCATCCAGCACAACTTCATGACGTCCAAGCTGGAGAGCCTGGTCAAATGGTCCCGGGCTCGCAGCTGCTGGCCGGCGACCTTCGGCCTGGCCTGCTGCGCCATCGAGATGATGGCTACCGGGGCAGCCCATTACGACCTCGCCCGCTACGGCATGGAGGTGTTCCGGGCCTCGCCCCGCCAGGCGGACCTGATGATCGTGGCCGGCCGGGTGTCCCAGAAGATGGCCCCGGTGCTGCGCCAGATCTACGACCAGATGATGGAGCCCAAGTGGGTCATCTCCATGGGGGTGTGCGCGTCCAGCGGTGGCATGTTCAACAACTACGCGATCGTCCAGGGCGTCGACCAGGTAGTGCCCGTCGACGTTTACGCGCCGGGGTGCCCGCCGGGTCCAGAGACGCTGATGCACGCCATCTTCACGCTCCACCACCAGATCACCTCGGGCGAGCTGCTGGCCCGCCGGGCCGCAACCGGCGACGGCGGCGCCGGCCTCGTGGTTCAGCAGCTCGACGGCCAGACGGCCACCTCGGTGATCCGCCGCGATGGCTGAGACGTCCGTTCGGGGGCGCCGCCGGCCGGGCTGGGGACGCGATGGCTGAGCGCTACGGCGCCGTTGCCGGCGCCGACCAGCCGTCGCGGGGCCAGGCCGTCGTCCACCCCTCGCGAAGCCAGTGGTGCGATGTGGCCGCCGCGGCCCGCGCCGACGGCTTCGACCAGCTCATCGACCTCACCGCGGTGGACTACCTGACCTACGGAGCGGACCGGGGCCTGCCCGAGGGCGTGGCACCCGAGCGCTTCGAGGTTGTGGCCGGCCTGCTGTGCCATGAGCGGCGGGAGCGGTTGCGCCTGCGGGTGCAGGTGCCCGCCGACGATCCGACCGTCCCCACCCTGTTCGACCTCTGGCCCGGGTCGGAGAGCCTCGAACGCGAGGTCTACGACATGTTCGGCATCGTCTTCGAGGGCCATCCCGACCCGTCTCGCATCCTGATGCCGGAGGACTGGTCGGGCCATCCGCTGCGCAAGGACTACGACGCGGGCCAGATACCGGTCCAGTTCAAAGCGGCCTCCAACGTCAGGTAGAGCCGCCCACGCGATGAGCATCACCGCCACCTCCCCCTCGGACCCCTCCGCCCCCGCGGCCGGCGCGGCAACGGCCGAGGCCGACCGGGCCGCCGAACGGGTTCGCCGGCGCCGGCCGTCGGCGGTGCTGCGCATGTCGGAGGCCGAGGCGGCCGACATCGGGGGAGACCCCGACGACGCCGCCGCCGACGAGCTGGTGCTGCTGAACATGGGCCCGTCGCATCCCTCGACCCACGGTGTGCTGCGGTTGATGCTTGAGCTGTCAGGCGAGACGGTGCTGCGCTCCAAGCCGGTGATCGGCTACCTCCACACCGGCATGGAGAAGACGGGCGAGCAGCTCACGTACCTGCAGGGCGGCACCAACGTGACCCGCATGGACTACGCGTCGCCGCTGTTCAACGAGCTGGCGTTCTGCCTGGCCACCGAGCAGCTGCTGGGAATCGACGTGCCCGAACGGGCGACGTGGATCCGGATGCTCATGTGCGAGCTCAACCGGGTCAGCTCCCACCTGTTGTTCATGGCCACCAACGGCATGGACCTCGGGGCGGTGTCGATGATGATCTACGGGTGGCGTGAGCGCGAGGAGGTGCTGCGCTTCTTCGAGAAGGTCACCGGCCTGCGGATGAACCACAACTACATCCGGCCCGGCGGGGTGGCCGCGGACGTGCCCGCGGACTGGCGCACGGACGTGGCCGGGCTGATCGAGTTGATCGAGCCCCGGCTCGACGAGTACGACACACTGCTCACCGGGCAGCCCATCTGGCGCGAGCGGCTCCAGGGGGTGGGTGTGATCAGCGCGGCCGAGGCCGTCGCGCTGGGGGCCACCGGGCCGATACTGCGGGGCGCGGGCATGGCCTGGGACCTGCGGCGCGACGAGCCGTACCTGTTCTACGACCAGGTGGACTTCGACGTCATCGTGGGCACCCACGGCGACTGCTACGACCGCTACGCCATACGGCTCAACGAGATCCGGGAGTCGCTGCGCATCGTCGCCCAGATCATCGAGGCCATGCCCTCTGGCGACTACCGGGTCCAGGACAAGAAGGTCACCCCTCCGCCGCGGTCCCGCATCGACGCCTCGATGGAGGCGCTCATACACCACTTCAAGATCTTCACCGAGGGGTTCAAGGTGCCGCCCGGGGAGGCCTACGCCTCGGTCGAGTCACCACGGGGCGAGCTGGGCGTGTTCATGGTGAGCGACGGCACCTCGGTCCCCTACCGGGTGCACGTGCGGGCCCCGAGCTTCGTCAACCTCCAGACCCTTCCGCACCTGATGCAGGGCGGCCTCATCGCCGACGGTGTGGCCATCATCTCGTCGGTCGACCCGATCATGGGCGAGGTGGACCGGTGACCCTCAGTGACGCCAACGAGGCGCAGGCGGCGGAGATCATCGGCTGGTTCCCCCGGCCGCGCTCCGCGCTCATCCCGCTGCTGCACCTCGCCCAGGCCCAGGACGGGTACCTCACCGACGGGGCCATGCGCCGCATCGCCGAGCTGGTCGGAGCCACCCCGGCCGAGGTGAAGGGAACAGCCGGCTTCTACGAGATGTTCCGCTTCGAGCCGGTGGGCACCTACCTCGTGAACGTGTGCACCAACATCTCGTGCCTGCTGTGGGGCGGCGAGGAACTGCTGGAGCACGCCTGCGAGTCGCTGGATGTGGAGGTGGGCGGCACCACCGACGACGGCATGTTCACCGTCGAGGAGGCCGAGTGCATCGCGGCCTGCACCGAGGCCCCGTGCCTGCAGGTCAACTACCGCTATCGCGGCCGGGTGACGCCGGCCGACTTCGACCGCCTGATCGAGGATCTGCGCGCCGGCCGGGCCGGGATCGCCGGCCACGGTGTCCTGGCCCAGGTGCGGCAGTCGATCCCGGCCGAGCGCCTGGCCGGCGTGGTCCCGCCCGAGCAGGCCCGCGAGGCTCCCGTGTGGCTGGCCCGCAACGATGTCGAGGCGGTCCGCTGATGGGCACGCCATCCGCGGCCGGCGGCCACCCCGCGCCCCTGCCGGACCGATCGGCCGGCGACGGGTACCTCCCGCACGCGCCGGGTTACGTGCTCAACGACGGGCCGAAGCTGATCACGGGCCGGTTCGTTCACGAGGACTCCTTCACCCTGGCGCGCTACGAGTCCACCGGCGGGTACGAGGGGCTGAGGGCCGCGCTGGAGATGACGCCGGCCGCGGTGCACGACGAGGTGCGGTCCGCGACGCTGCTGGGAAGGGGAGGCGCCGGGTTCCCGGCCGGGGTCAAGTGGGGCTTCCTGCCTCCGGGCAAGCACCCGTACTACCTGGTCGTGAACGGCGACGAGAGCGAGCCCGGGACCTACAAGGACCGGCTGCTCATGGAGCGGGACCCCCACCAGCTCATCGAGGGGTGCCTGATCGCCTGCTACGCGCTGGGGCTGCAGCAGTGCTTCCTGTACGTGCGGGGCGAGATGGCCCTGGCCCAGGAGCGCATCGCGGCCGCGCTCAACGAGGCCTACGAGGCCGGCTACGTGGGCCGCGGGATCTGCGGCCGCGACTTCTCGGTGGACATCGTCATGGCGTGGGGCGCGGGCGCCTACATCGTGGGCGAGGAGACCGCGCTGATCGAGAGCCTCGAGGGCCGCAGGGGCATGCCGCGCCTCAAGCCGCCCTACTTCCCGGCCGCCGTCGGCCTGTACGGGCAGCCGACCATCGTCAACAACGTGGAGACGCTCTCCAACCTGCCGTGGCTGATGGTGAACGGCGCCGACGCGTACAAGGGCTTCGGCTCGGAGTCGTCGCCGGGCACGAGGATGTTCGCCGTGTCGGGCCACCTGCGCCGTCCCGGCGTGTACGAGGTCGAGCACGGGGTGACCACCTTCCGGGAGCTGATCTACGGCGACAACTTCTGCCGGGGCATCCGCGACGGCCACGAGCTGAAGATGTTCATCCCCGGCGGGGGCTCGGCTCCCTGGTTCTTCGAGGACCACCTGGACCTGCCGCTGGAGGCCCGCCCCGTCGGTGCGGCCGGGTCGATGCTGGGGTCGGGCGCCATCGTGGTCATGGACGACACCACCGACGCAGTGAGGGCCGCGTGGCGGGTCGTGAAGTTCTTCGCCCGCGAGTCGTGCGGCAAGTGCACCCCGTGCCGGGAGGGAACCACCTGGCTGGAGCAGATCCTGCGGCGCATCCTCGACGGGGAGGGCCGGCCGTCCGACATCGACCTGCTGCTCGACATTGGCGACAACATCAGCCCCGGTCCCTACCCGGTCGCCGCCCACGACGGCGCGGACGCGGTGCCGTTCCCGCCCCGCCAGACCACGATCTGCCCGCTCGGGCCGTCCGCAGTCGCTCCGGTGGTGTCCACGATCCGGCGCTTCCGCGAAGAGTACGAGTCCAAGATCACCCGCCGCGACCCCATCCCCCTAGAGGTAGTCCCCGCAGGAGCCCCCCAATGACCGCGACCGAGCCCGAAACGACGGTGGAGATCACCGTCGACGGCGCAGCAGTCGACGCGAAGCCCGGTGAGATGCTCATTGCGGCCTGCGAGCGCAGCGGAACGTACATACCGAGGTTCTGTTACCACTCCCGCATGAGCCCGGTGGGCATGTGCCGCATGTGCCTGGTGGAGGTGGACACCGGGCGGGGCTTCGCGCTGCAGCCCTCGTGCATGGTGCCGGTGAGCGAGGGCATGAAGGTGTCCACCGAGTCCGAGGCGGCCAAGAAGGCCCAGGACGGCGTGCTGGAGTTCCTGCTCATAAACCACCCGCTCGACTGTCCGGTGTGCGACAAGGGCGGCGAATGCCCTCTGCAGGACCAGACCATGGCCTACGGCCCCGGCGAGACCCGCTTCGTGGAGGAGAAGCGCCACTTCCCGAAGCCCATCGCCATCAGCGAGACCGTCTTCCTGGACCGGGAGCGCTGCATCCTGTGCGACCGCTGCACCCGGTTCGCCGACGAGGTGGCCGGCGACGCCCTGATCCACTTCATGGGCCGCGGCAACCACACCGAGGTCAACACATTCACCGGCGAGCCCTTCGCCTCCTACTTCTCGGGCAACACCGTGCAGATCTGTCCGGTGGGCGCGCTCACCGCGGCGCCCTACCGCTTCAAGGCCCGCCCCTGGGACCTGACCGAGTCGCTCTCCACCGCCTGGGTGGACAGCCTGGGGTCGAGGGTGGCGGTTCAGGCGTCCCGCAACCGGGTGCTGCGGGTGCTGGGCGCCGACGCCGACGCCGTCAACTGGGGCTGGCTGTCGGACAAGGAGCGCTTCGGCTTCGAGGCACTCAACAGCGAGGCGCGCCTGCCCGCCCCGAAGATCAGGGCCGAGGCGGACAGCGACAGTCGCGAGTTCCGCCGGGCCGGATGGGGTGAGGCCCTCGAGGCGGTGGCCGACGCCCTGAGGGCTGCCTCGCCCGAGCGGGTGGCGGTGCTGGGCGGGGCCAGGCTGACCAACGAGGCGCAGTACATGTGGGCCAAGCTGGCCAAGGGCGTGGTCGGCACCGACAACGTCGACTCCCAGCTCGGCGACGGCCTGGACCCCCGTCTCGTTCTCGGCCTGCCGAGGGCCACGATCGACGACGCCTGCCGCCCCGGCGGCACGGTCCTGCTGGTCGGCCCCGACCCCAAGGAGGAACTGCCGACGCTGTACCTGCGGCTGCGCCACGCCATCGTCAACGACGGCGTGAGGCTGGTCGAGGTCACCCCTCACGCCACCGGCCTGTCGCATTTGGCCGAGCACTCCCTGCGCCCGCGACCGGGCACGACCGCGGAGCTGGTCCGAGCGCTGGTGCTTGCGACCGATCCGGACGTGCTGCGGAGCGCGGCGATGGAGGAGCCGGTCCTGGGCGCCCTCGCCGCGGGCTCGAAGAGCGACCGGGTCAGCGAACTGCGAGCGGCGCTGACGACCGCCGAAACGTCGTTCGGGACGGATCGGGCCGGCATCGAGTCGGCCGCTCGAGCCTTGTCCGGGGCCCAGGGAGGGCTGGTCGCGGTGCTGGGCCGCATGTCGCTGGCCGAGCCGGCCGACATCCTCGACGACGCGGCCCGGGATCTGTCGCGGCTTCCCTCGGTGCGCGTCCTGCCCGCACTGCGCAGAGGCAACGCGATGGGGGCGCTCGAAGCGGGGCTGGCCCCGGATCTGGTTCCGGGCCGGATGCGGCTCGAAGAAGTCGGCGACGGCGCGCCGTTGGCCGGGTGCTGGCCCCGGCTGCCTGCCTCGCCGGGACTGGACGCGTCGGGCATCCTCAGGGCGGCAGCCCGCGGGGACATCGATGTGCTCGTGCTGCTGGGCGCCGATCCGCTCAACGACTTCGTCGACCGCGACCTCGCCTACCGGGGCCTTCGAGGCGCCTCGGTCGTGGTGGCCGTCGATCTGTTCGAGAACGACTCGGTCTCCCTCGCCGCCCGCATCGTTCTGCCGGCCGCGGGCCCGACCGAATGCGACGGCACCTTCACCAACCTCGAGGGCCGGGTCAGCATCATGAGCCGCAAGGTGACCCCGCCGGGAACGGCCCGCGCCGACTGGATGATCGCGGCGGACCTGTCCGAGCGGCTGGAACCGGGCTCGACCGACGGGCTCGACCCCCCCCAAGCCATAAGAGCCGAACTAGCGAGAGTCTCCGAAGTGCACGCTCCCCTCACCGAAGAGGCCCTAACCCAGAATCATCTAGAGGGTGTGCTGCTAGCAGGTGTCGGCGCGACCGGCGAGGCCGGGGGGTGGCACGGGGGCAAGGAATGGCGGCGCTCGCGCCGCCAGGCCGCGCCCGTGACAGGACCCGCCGGCCGGGAGGACGATCCGGAGGCCCCAGCCGAGGGCCTCAATGAGGGCGAGTTCCTGCTGGTAGCGACCCGCACCATGTACGACGACGGCATGATGCTGCGCCATTGCCCCTCGAGCCGGGATCTCGCGGCGGCGGCCGCCGCCCGCATCAATCCGGCGGACGCGGACCGCGCCGGTGTCGAGGTCGGCGCGGCGGTCCGGGTCGTCTCGGACTTCGGCCACATCGAGGCGACCCTGACCACCGACGCCGGCGTGCCGGCCGGCTCGTTGAGGGTGGACTGGCTGGCGCCGGGCGCGCCGGCCAACAGGCTCATCGCCGCGGGAACCGACGTCACCGTGGTCAGGGTGGAGGCCTGGTGATGCCCGTGCCCGTCCAGGCATCGTCGATGGTCGCGGGAACCGGCGCCACGCCGAAGAGGGTGGAGGCCCGATGATGCGCACCCGGCGGGCGGGCGGAGTCCGATGAGCGGCCACTTCGTGCTGGCTGCCGACCCGATGCTGGCCGGCGACATCGGGCTGGTGGAGGTCCTGCTGACCCTGGCCAAGGTGGTGGTCGCCTTCGCGTTCCTGCTCGTGGCCGTGATGCTGATGATCTGGTTCGAGCGCAAGCTCCTGGGAGGGATGCACCAGCGCTTCGGACCCACCATCGCAGGGCCCTTCGGCGTCCTCCAGACCATGGCCGACGGCATCAAGCTCTTCTTCAAGGAGGACCTGGTCCCGGACCGCTCGGACCGGTTCGTGTTCAAGCTGGCGCCCTACCTGTCGCTCATCCCGGCGTTCCTGGCCTTCGCCATCGTCCCGCTCGGCGGCGACTTCAACAGCCGCGCCGGCGAGGTCGAATGGTGGGGCCGCATCACCTACATCCAGGTGGCCGACCCGCCGGTGGGCATCCTGCTGTTCCTGGCCATGAGCTCGGTGGCCGTCTACGGGGTGATGCTGGCCGGCTGGTCGTCGGGGTCGAAGTACCCGCTGCTGGGGTCGGTGCGGGCCTCGGCGCAGATGGTGAGCTACGAGGCCGCGCTGGGATTGGCGGTGGCGTCCATCGTGCTGGTCGCCGGAGGCCTGTCCACCCACGACATGGTGGTGGCGCAGGCGGCCGAGGGGTACTTCGGCATCGTCCCGCGCTGGAACGTCATCGTCACCGGCCTAGTCCCGTTCATCGTGTTCGCCATCGCGGGCACCGCCGAGCTCAACCGCCCGCCGTTCGACTTGGTGGAGGCCGAGCAGGAGCTCGTCGGCGGCTTCCACACCGAGTACTCGTCGATCCGCTTCGCCCTGTTCTTCCTGGCCGAGTTCATGAACACCATCACGGTGTCGGCCGTCATCGTCACGCTGTTCCTGGGCGGCCCCTCCGGCCCTGCGCTCGTCAGCGAGGTCGGCGGCTTCGGCATCGCCTGGGCCTGGGGGGTGGTGTGGTTCTTCCTGAAGCTGTTCGTGCTGCTGTTCTGCTTCGTGTGGATGCGGGCCACGCTGCCCCGGTTCCGCTACGACCAGCTGATGAACCTCGGCTGGAAGCTGCTCATCCCGGTGGCTCTGGGCTGGTTCCTGTTCCTCGCGGCCCTGGAAGTGAGCCGCGACCGCGGCTGGAACACGGTGGCCGTGACCACGGTGACTCTGGTGGCGTTCGGGCTGGCCGGCCTGCTGCTGGCCCAGGCGGTTCGACGAGGGCAGCGCGGCGGGGACCCTCCCGGCGGCGCGGGCGAGCCCGCCGGCGGCGAGGCCGAGCTGACAGGGGAGAGGAACTGACATGGGATACCTCCACGGCTTCGCGGTGACCCTGCGCCAGCTGTTCCTGCCCCGGGTCACCACCGACTACCGGGGCGGCTTCGACGACTCGCCCTCCGACGAGAAGCGTGACAAGCCCGAGCGCCTGCACGGTCGCCATGTGCTCAACCGCTACGACGACGGCATGGAGAAGTGCATCGGCTGCGAGCTGTGCGCCGGGGTGTGCCCGGCCAAGTGCATCTACGTGCGCGGCGCCGACAACGATCCCGACGACCCCGTCGCGCCGGGCGAGCGCTACGGCTACGTGTACGAGATCAACTACCTGCGGTGCATCCACTGCGACCTGTGCGTGGAGGCCTGCCCCACCCAGGCCATCACCGAGTCGAAGCTGTTCGAGTTCTCCTTCACCGGCCGCGACGACGCCATCTACACCAAGGACGAGCTGCTGGTGGACGACGACGGCCGGCCCCGGCAGATGCCCTGGGAGGACTGGCGTGCCGGCGACGACGCCCTCACCTCGGGGTGGATGCGGGCAACGTCGCCGTCGGGGGACAGCCGCTACGTCGGGGAGGTGGCCTGGTCGGGCGAGCTCGGCTACGGCGTCCGTCCGCCCGAGCCGGCCGATACCGAGGATGGGCCCTCGGCCGACGAGGAGGCTCCCCCGGCCGGCGGTGGCGAGGACGTCGCAACCGAGGGTGGGCCGTCTGATGGCTGAGGCGGTGTTCGCGGTGGCCGCGGTCCTGATGCTCGCGGGCGCCATCGGCGTGGTGGCCAGTCGCAACCCGGTCCATGCGGCGCTGTTCCTGGTCCAGACCCTGGTCGGCGTGGCCCTGCTGTTCATCCTGAACGACGCCCACTTCCTGGCCGCGGTGCAGGTGGTGGTCTACGCCGGGGCCATCGTGATCCTCTTCCTGTTCGTGATCATGCTGCTGGGCGTCGACAAGGCCGAGGAGCTGCGGGTGGATCCCATCTTCGGGCAGCGGCCGCTGGCGGCCGTGATCGGCGTGGCGCTGGCCGCGGTGTTGGGCACGGTGATCTTCGCCACCGCCGACTTGCTCAGCGGGATCAGGCGGAGTGGCGGCGAGCGGGCCCTCGACGGCGAGGCCACCGACATCGAGCGGATGGGCCGGGTGCTGTTCGGCGAGTTCGCCTTCTCGGTGGAGATCACGGCCGCCCTCCTGACGATCGCAGTAGTCGGCGCGGTGGTGCTCACCCGCCGCGCTGCCCGGTCCGACCGGGCCGCGCCGGCCGAGTCCGGCCGCGGGTGACGGGGCCGAGCGAGTCATGGACCTGAGCGGACTGACCACCGGCTGGTACCTGGGGCTGGCGGCCGCGCTGTTCATCATCGGGGCCGTCGGGCTGCTGGTGCGCCGCAACCCGCTGGTGATGTTCATGTGCGTCGAGCTGATGCTCAACGCGGTCAACGTCACCTTCGTGGCCCTCGGAGCGGGCCTCAACGATGTGGGCGGGCAGATCGCGGTGTTCTTCGTGCTGGTGGTGGCGGCCACCGAAGTGGTGATCGGTCTGGCCCTGGTCGTGGCCATCAACCGGCGGCGCTCAGGGGCGACCGTCGACGACGTGTCGACGCTGAAGGGCTGAGATGGGCATCGACGTGGACATGCCGAGCGGGTTCTTCGTGGCCCGGCGGAAGGCCTGATATGGGCGCTGCCGCGTGGCTGATCTGCGCGTTCCCGCTGGCCGGCTTCGTCGTGCTGCTCACCGCCGGGCGCCGCCTCGGCGAGCCCCGCGCCGGCTGGCTGGCCACCGCCGCCATGGTCGGCTCGTTCGTGTCCTCGGTGGCGGTGTTCGCCGGCCTCATGGGCCGCGACCCGGCCGAGCGCCGTTTCGTGGTCACCCTCTTCGAATGGGTCCCGGCCGGGGACTTCTCGGTGGACGCCGGCCTCCTCGTGGACCCGCTGTCGGTGACCATGGCCCTGTTCGTCACCGGCGTGGGCTCGCTCATCCATCTCTACGCCGTCGGCTACATGCACGGCGACCGCGACTTCTCGAAGTTCTTCGTCTACCTCAACCTGTTCGCCTTCTCGATGCTGGTGCTGGTGCTGGGCGACAACCTGGCCCTCACATTCCTCGGTTGGGAGGGTGTGGGCGTCTGCTCCTACCTGCTCATCTCGTTCTGGTTCACCGAGGAGGCCAACGCCGTCGCGGGCAAGAAGGCGTTCGTCACCAACCGGGTGGGCGACTGGGGCTTCATGCTGGCCATGTTCTGGGCCTTCGGTGCGCTGGGCTCGGTGCGGTACCTCGACCTGTTCGGCCACGCCGGGTCGCTGCCGTCGAGCACCGCCACAGCCATCGTGGTGCTGCTGTTCGTGGGCGCGGCCGGCAAGTCGGCGCAACTGCCGCTGTACATCTGGCTGCCCGACGCCATGGCCGGCCCCACCCCGGTCTCCGCGCTGATCCACGCGGCCACCATGGTCACCGCGGGCGTCTACCTGATGGTCCGGGTCAACCCGCTGATCGCCGCGGCCGACGCCTGGGCCCCGGACATGATCGCCTGGGTGGGGGTGGCCACCGCCCTGTTCGCGGCGGGGGCGGCGGTGGCCCAGAACGACATCAAGAAGGTTCTGGCCTACTCCACCGTCAGCCAGCTCGGCTACATGATGCTGGCCGTGGGCACGGGCGCGTATGTGGCCGCGATCTTCCACATGGTCACCCACGCCTTCTTCAAGGCGCTGCTGTTCCTCGGCTCGGGATCGGTGATCCACGCTCTCGGCGGCGACCAGGACATGCGCCGCTACGGCGCGCTGCGGGCCGCCATGCCGGTCACCTCGATCACGTTCATCGTCGGCTGGCTGGCCATCGCCGGGGTGCCGCCGTTCGCGGGCTTCTGGTCCAAGGACGAGATCCTCGCCTACGCCTTCGACGCCCACCCGGCGCTGTGGCTGGTCGGCCTGGTCACCGCCGTCCTCACCGCCTTCTACATGAGCCGCCTGGTGTTCATGACCTTCTACGGCGAGGCCCGCTACGGCGACGAGCAGCATCCGCACGAGCCCTCGCCGGTGATGACCGCGCCGCTGGTGGTGCTGGCCGCGGCCGCGGCGGTGGCCGGGGTGATGAACCTCCCCTTCACCAAGGACCTCCACTTCCTGGGCACATGGCTGAAGCCCTCGCTGTTCGGCAACGAGGCCCACCTCGCCGTCGGCGGCGGGGCGCAGTGGCTGCTGGCGCTGGTGGCCGTAGTGGGGGCCGCCGCCGGGATCGCCGGAGCGGTCGCGGTGTACCTGCGGGGCCGGCTGCCGGCCAGCCTCCTGGAGCGGCCCGCCGCGGCCCGGGCGTTCTATGTCGACGAGGCGGTCACCCGCTTCGTGGGCGGGCCCGGCCGGCGGGCCTTCGAGTTGGTGGCGACCTTCGATTCGAGGGTCGTCGACGGAGCGGTCGACGGGGTGGGCCGGTCGGTGCGGGCCGGCGGCGCGGCGCTGCGGCGGGTGCAGTCCGGGTTCGTGCGGTCGTACGCGCTGCTCGCTGCGGCCGGAGCGGTGGCGCTGCTGGTGTGGTTCCTGTCGAGGGCGAGCCTGTAGATGGGCACTGCCGTCTCCGCGTGGTGTCCGCCGGTGCTCGCCGCCGGCGTGTCGGATCCCGCGGCCGGGATGTTGACGGCGTGGTTGCGGTCATGCGACGGGGCGGGCGGGTAGATGGCCTCGGTCTCCTCTGCGTCGTTCCCGGCGGTGCTCACCGTGCTGGTGCTGGTTCCCGCGGCCGGGGCCCTGGTGCTGCTGGCCCTGCCCCGCACCCGGCCCGACCTGTTCAAGCTGGTGGCGCTGCTGGCCTCGCTGCTGCCGGCGGCGCTGGTGGTGTGGATGCTCTGGGCGTTCGAGACGGACATCGCCCATGCCTTCCAGTTCGCGGACCGGCACACCTGGATCGAGGGGCTCGGCGTCTCCTGGAATGTCGGTGTGGACGGGCTCTCGCTGTTCCTGGTGGTGATGACCGCGCTGATCTTCCCGCTGGCCATCGTCGGCGTGGACCCCGAGCACTCGCCCAAGCCCTACTACGCCTGGATGCTGATCCTGGAGGCCGGTTGCCTGGGCACCTTCGTGGCCCTCGACCTGGTCATGTTCTTCGTCTTCTTCGAGATCGTGCTGGTGCCCATGTACTTCCTCATCGGGGGCTGGGGCCACGGTCGGCGGGCCTACGCGGCAACCAAGTTCTTCCTGTTCACCATGTTCGGCTCGGCCCTGATGCTGGTGGCCATCGTGGCCCTGGCCTTCCTGCACTCCTCGGCGGCCGGGGGCGACGTGACCTTCGACCTGCTCGCCATCGCCGAGAACCAGGTGCTGGCCACCAACACGGCCCGATGGCTGTTCCTGGCCTTCGCGCTGGCCTTCGCGGTGAAGGTGCCGCTGTTCCCGGTGCACACCTGGCTGCCCGACGCCCACACCAACGCGCCCACCGCGGGCTCGGTGATCCTGGCCGCGGTGATGCTGAAACTCGGAACCTACGGCCTGTTGCGCTTCGGCCTGTACCTGTTCCCGGAGGCGTCGGTGTTCTTCGCGCCGCTGATGGTGACGCTGGGCGTGATCGGGATCATCTACGGCGCCATCGCCGCGGCCATGCAGCGGGACCTCAAGCGTCTGGTGGCCTACTCGTCGGTCGCCCACCTCGGCTTCATCGTGATCGGCACCTTCGCGCTCAACACCGAGGGCATCACCGGCGGTGTGCTGCAGATGGTGAACCACGGCGTGTCCACCGGTGCGCTGTTCCTGCTGGTCGGGATGATCTACGAGCGCCGCCACACCCGTGAGATCTCCGAGCTGGGGGGCCTGCAGAAGCCGGCGCCGCTGATGGCCGCGGTGTTCACGGTGGTGATGCTGTCGTCGGTGGGGCTGCCCGGGCTCAACGGCTTCGTCGGTGAGCTGCTGGTGCTGCTGGGCGCCTTCAACGCCCACCGCTGGTGGGCCGTCGTCGCTGCCGCGGGGGTGATCCTGGCCGCCGTGTACCTGCTGTGGGCCTACCAGAGGGTGTTCCACGGACCGGCTTCGGGGGCCAACGCCGAGATGCCGGACCTGCGCTGGCGTGAGGGCCTGGTGATGGCGCCCTTCCTGGTCGCCATCGTGTTCATGGGCGTCTACCCGAAGCCGGTGATCGACCGGGTCGAGCCCGCGGTGGACGCGATCATCGCCCACGTCGAGGACAACGTGGCCGGCTTCGCCGAGCCGGTGGCCGACGTGCAGCCCTCCGTGAGCCTCGACGACCTGGCCCGGTCCTCCGACGAGAACGGCCACGGCAGCGACGGCGAGACCGGCGGCGATCCCGGACATGGGGAGGACGACCGATGACGGGCGCGGTCCGGGTTGCGAGCCCAACGAGGACGGCGGGCTGCCCGGTTGGGGTTCTGTGCGCAGTAACCGGTCCATGTGGCCGGACAGCGCGAACAGAACGGTTGAGCGGTGCGGCGATGGCCGGCAGCGGGCGATGGTCGCGGTGACAGCCCAGTTCGCGCCCGTGACGGCGCCCGTAGTCGACTGGGTCGGGCTGCTGCCCGTGATCCTGCCCGCGGCGGGCGCGCTGGTGCTGCTGATGGTCCGCTCGCTGGTTCCGGGCCGGCTGCTGCCGGCGGCCCTCGATGCGGTGTGGACGTTCGCCGCGGCGGCGGCCGGGCTGGTGGCGGTCGTGGTCCTGTGGCAGCGCGACGGCGAGGTCCGGTCGTTCGGCGATCAGCTCGTGATGGACGGCCTGGCCCTGTTCGCGGCGGCTGTCGTCCTCGGCTCGGTGGCGCTGGCCGCCCCCACCCTTCCCCGGTACTGCCGCCGTGTCGGCATCGACAGCGCCGAGCTGTGCGTGCTGACGCTGCTGGCCGCGGCCGGGGCGGTGGTGATGGCCGGGGCCGCCGATCTGATCGTGCTGTTCCTCGGGCTGGAGACCATGTCGATCGCGGCCTACGTCATGGCCGCGCTCAACCTGCGCCGCCTCGAGTCGCTGGAGGCCGGCCTCAAGTATTTCGTCCTCGGCGCCTTCTCCACCGCGTTCCTGCTCTACGGGATCGCCCTCGTCTACGGTGCGACCGGCACAACCGGCCTCGACGGGATCGCCGTCTATCTGGACACCTACCTGGTGCTGAACGACGGGATGCTGCTGGCCGGTATGGCCATGCTGCTGGTCGGCCTGGGGTTCAAGGTGGCGGCGGTGCCGTTCCACGCCTGGGCGCCCGATGTGTACGTGGGCGCGCCGACGCCGGTGACGGCCCTGATGGCCTCGGCGGTGAAGGCGGCCGGGTTCGCCGCGCTCATCCGGGTGTTCGTGGATGCGTTGGGGATGCGGGCCGACGACTGGCAGCCGGTCGTGTTCGCCCTCGCCTGCGCCACCCTGGCGGTCGGTTCGGTGCTGGCCGCGGTCCAGAGCGACGCCAAGCGCCTCCTGGCCTACTCGTCGATCTCGCACGCCGGGTTCATCCTCGTCGGCGTGCAGGCGGCCTCCGATTCCGGCGTGTCCGCAGTGCTGTTCTACCTGGCCGCCTACGCGGTGATCGCGGTGGGGAGCTTCACCGTGGTGGCCGTGCTGTCGGGCCGGGGCGACGACCGCACCGGCCTGGCCGAACTGGCCGGGCTCGGCACCCGCAGGCCGGCCCTGGCCCTGGGGCTGACCGTCCTGCTGCTGGCCCAGGCCGGCGTGCCGTTCACGTCGGGCTTCGTGGCCAAGTTCTCGGTCATATCGGCGGCGGTCGAGTCCCGCTCGTACTGGCTGGCCATCGTGGCCATGGTCAGCGCCGTGGTGGCCGCCTTCGCCTACCTGCGAGTGGTGGTGGCCATGTACTTCGGCGACACCGAGCCCGACGCAGCCGACGCCCCGCCCGCGATGGGCCTCGGGGCCGCAGCCGTGATCGTCGCAGCGGTGCTGTTCACCGTCGCCGCCGGCATCGTCCCCGGATTCCTGGAGTCCCTAGCCAGCACCGCCGCCGGGTTTTGATAAGTTTCATGTAGTATCCACATTTGTGGCCAACAAGGAGATCCTGATCGTCGCCGGACCCAACGGTGCTGGCAAGACAACCTTCGCGCTGACGTATCTGCGCGTCGAGGCTCGGGGCTTGCCGTTCCTGAACGCCGACATGATCGCCGCAGGCCTGGCCCCCTTCGGATCCCGCCACTCCGACATCCATGCCGGGCGGCTGATGCTGGCCGAGATGGACAGGCTGGTGGCGGGCCACCGCAGCTTTGCCTTCGAGACCACGCTGGCTGGGCGGGCTTATCTGCGCCGCATCGACGCGTGGCGCAGCCTCGGCTACCGCGTGACGCTGCTGTTTCTGTCGCTGCCGTCGCCGGAACTCGCCGTCAACCGGGTGCGGAGGCGCGTGGTCCAGGGTGGGCATCACATTCCTGAGGGTCTGATCCGCCGACGCTTTGCTGCCGGAATAGACAACTTCAGGAGCGTGTACGCTGGGAGGGTCGACAGCTGGGTGTTGTTCAACAACGCTGGCGAGGCGCCGGTTCTCATCGAGATGGGAGGTTGGTCTTGACCAACGGCAACGACAAAGACTCGACAGCCGCGCCGGACACCTCGTTCGGCGGTGAGGACTGGGTTCAGGGCGTGATGGACGCGTTGACGCGGGCTGCCAAACAGGCCCACCTGAAGGCCTACCAGACCGGCAGTGGCGTCGCCTATCAGCGCAACGGCAAGTTCGGGGTGTACCCGCCCGATCCCGCCATGTACGAGGACCTGATCCCGCCCCCCTTCGTGGAGCAGCCCGAGGCCTGAGAAATCAAACGGTTCCAGGTTGTGGCCTGGCCCCGGGACTGCCTAGCATGAAATGCTAGGACACTCTGTGAACTGGAGCAGGATATGGGGACGTTCAGCCGGACCGTTCGGCTTGACAGCATGGATGGCCGCCAGTCGGCCGAGATCGAAGCGCTGGTCGACACCGGCGCGCACTACACGATCGTGCCGGCCGAGCAGTTGAGGAAGCTGGGCGTGTCGCCCGTCGACAAGGTCACGCTCGTGCTGGCCGACGGGCGCGCCCAGGAGTACGAGCTGGGCGAGGCCATGGCCACCGTCGACGGCAAGACCACCCCCACCTGGGTCGCCTTCGGCAACAACGACGCCGGTGCGCTGCTGGGGGCCTACACGCTGGAGGGACTGCGCTTGGCGGTGGACCCCACGCACGGCACCCTCGTCCCTCTGGTCGGCCATCTCTGACGCCGATGCACGCAGACCGCACCAAGGAGTCGGGCGGTGCCGGCCGTGGCCCGATCGGCCCGTGAGCGCAGCGAACGAGCGCGGGAATGACACCGCTGCGACAGGACGGGCCCTCGCCCGGTTGCGCACGTTCTAGGGTGTCCGACGCGGAGGCGGCCGGCTCTGGGCACACGGGCCGGCCGACGTCCGGATCAATGCGGTGACGATTCGTGTCCTGGAGTCGACGATGGTTGGAACGGCTGTCAGGGTTGGCGTGGTGGCCGGGCTCGTCGCGTCCGTGCTGGCTGCCGGCGCCGCTCGGGCCGAGGCGCAGGAGGCCGAGGCGCAGGAGGCCGGGGCGCAGGAGGCCGGGGCGCAGGAGGCGGTTGCCTCCGGGTTGTGCGACACCGCCGCTGCGGCCCAGTTCCAGGATGTGGGCGCCGACGACTACGGGGCCGAGCACATCCTGTGCATGAGGACGCTCGGATTGTCGGCGGGGCGCGCTGACGGCACCTACGGCCCGGACCGCGGGCTCACCCGCGCTCAGATGGCGTCGTTCATCGTGCGCCTGTGGCGCGACGTGCTGAACCGGACCTGCCCCGACGTGGAGATGCCGTTCACGGACGTGGACCCCGCCGGCGCCCATGCCGCCGACATCGCCTGCCTGCACGGGCTGGGCATCACCACAGGCGCGACCGCCGCCACCTACGAGCCCCGGGCCAAGCTGACCGCCTCGCAGGTCTCGAGGCTCCTGGCTCGCACCTACAGGCGGGCGGTCGACACTTGCGGGACCGCGGAACCGGGACTCGACGAGGCCGTCGCCCTCCTGAGAGGCTTGAGGGTGATTCCCTCCGGGTCCGAGGGAACCGGCGGCGCCGAAGTCACCCGGGCACAGATGGCCGTGTACCTGATCGGACTCTGGCACAACATTGCTGGACGGGGCCGGCCGCCCCCGCCGCCCAGACGCTCCCCGGCCCCGGCGCCGGCGCCGCCCGCGGTTCCCTTCTCGATGGACGGGTTCGCCAACGGCCCCTGGCTGCAGCAGGCTGATCCGCAGTTGGCTGCCTCGATCAGCGAACTGGAATGGGTCCGAGACGGTGTCGACGGGATCGAGTCCGCCGCGGTCCAGGACCTGCTGCACACGGCCGCCGAGGATCCTCGCGCCGCGTCGTCGGTCGCCTCGCTGGAGTGGGTGCGAGACGGCGTCGACGGCCGCGAGGCCTCGGCCATCGGGCACCTGGCGTCGATCGTGGCCCGCGACGCCGGGGCAGCCCGGCAGATCGCGGCGATGCCGTTCCTCGCGAGCGTCGAGCCGCCCGACGTGCCCGCGCTGGACTCGTTGGCGCAGCTTGCGGCGTGGACCTCCGGGGACCTCGAGCGGGTCATGGAACGCCTGTCGCGGCGCGGCGGCATCTCCGACGACCTCGCGCCGGTGGTGGCCACCCTGGCGGGCACCGCACGCACGAACCCCGGCGCCATCGACGTCCTGCTCGATCCCGGCGCGGTGTCGTCGGAGCGGCGCATTCTGACGTTGCCGCTGTCGGGCGAGGTCATCGCCGACGTCCTCCGCACCGGTCCGGGCGCGTCCCGCTCGATCGACCTGCTGGAACACTCGGTCCGCTGCACCGAGGAGTTCATGGGCGTGCCCCTGCCCACCGACTACGTCGTCCTGCTCTTCGCCGACGCCGTGACGGCAGGCGCCGCCGGAACCAACTTCGGGACCCACATGGCCGTCCTTCCCGAGTACGACACCGACAGCGACGGCGACGGCGACGGCGGCCGGGCCGGGTTCGCAGGCCACCTCATCGCCCACGAGGTTGCGCACTACTACTGGAGGGGCAGCGCATCGTGGATCGACGAGGGCGCGGCCGACTTCATGGGCTCCGTCAGCGAGAGAGCGAGGACCGGCCGTCCGCTGGGCGTCACCAACGTTCCCTGCGCCCATGCCGGCAACATCGCCGATCTCGAGGGTGGACACGCCGGGGCAGCCCCGCAATACGGCTGCAACTACGCGTTGGGGGAGCGGCTCTTCGTGGACCTGTACCGCGTCCTGGGCGACGGCCGGTTCCAGCGCGGGTTCCGCCGCCTCCACCTGCTGTCGCAGGCAGGCTACGAACCTGGCGCCGGCGATGGCGCGTCGCCGGCCATCGGGCATGTCAGGGAGGCGTTCCGCTCGAACGACGGCGCCGCTGACACCGTCATCGCTCGCTGGTACGACGGGACCGAGCCGCACGATCTCAGCAGCCTCGATCCGGGCCCGGTCGATCCCGAACTGCCCCGCATCAACGGGCGCATCGACAGCGCCCGCATCGTCCTCGCCATCAACGGCACCCAGCGCTTCCGGTTCTCGGTGCGGGACATCGACGACCGGGTGTATCTCAGGCTGAGGTACTCGTACTCGGTCAGCAGCGCCCGCGAGGTCTCCATCAGGGTCGTGGAGCTCTATGAGGACGGCGTCGTGTTCAGGGTCCGAAGCCACACTCTGGCCGCCGAGCCCGGATACGTCGGCGGAAAATGGTGGGTGCCGGTGGGCGCGGACACAGCACGCGCATGGGCGCGTGGACGCTACTGGGTGTATGTCTACGCGGACGAACGCAAGGTGGCCGAACTCCTGTACGTGGTCACCCGCTGACCGGCTGCCGGCCGCCACGGCGCCACCGCCGAGAGCCCCGTCGGTTCCCCGGAGCCTTCGAGCCGGGCGCGGGAGAGTCTCGAGAGTGCTGGCGTCGCCACGCCGCCACCACGACGCGACCGCGGCTGCGGGCGTCGCGGCTGCTCTCGGCGCGTACGGGCCTCCCGGTCGGCGAGGCCAGGCCCGCAGCCTGCTGGCGAGGCTCACCGCGGACGGCGCGGCCGTGCCGGAGTGGGCCCCGTGACACAATGTTCAGTCGATGATCACGGCGGAGATAAAGGCTGCGTTCGACGCCGACGGTGTCGTCAAGGTCCCCGGCGCGGTGGGCGGCGAGTGGGTCGATCGGATACTCGAGGACGCCCAGCGCGAGCTCGAGGCGCCCGGCCCGTGGGTGACCGACACCAACCCGGGGGGCACGCAGGACCGGCTGTTCACCACCCGGTACCGCTGGGAACGCGAGCCGGTCATCCGCGACTTCCTGTTCCGCTCGCCGATCGCGGCGATGGCCGCGGCCCTCACCGGCTCCTCGACGATGCGCTTCTACTTCGACCACCTGCTGGTCAAGGAGCCCCATACCTCGGCGCCCACCCCGTGGCACCAGGACATTCCGTACTGGCCGTTCCTCGGCAAGCAGATCGTCTCGGCGTGGGTGAGCGCATCCCGCAGCGCGGTCAGCGACAGTTCCCTGGAGTTCGTGCGGGGATCGCACCGCTGGGGCGCCTACTACGCCCCGGAGTCCTTCGACGGCCAGGGGGGCTGGACCGAGGACTTCGACGGCGAGCCCATGCCCGACATCGAGGCGGCCCGCAGCCGCGGCGACTGCCCCTACGACATCGTCGGCTTCGACGTGGAGCCCGGCGACGCCATCTTCTTCTCGGCCTGGATCATCCACGGCGCTCCGCCCAACGAAGGCGCCGGCCGCCGGGTGGCGCTGTCCACCCGCTGGCTGGGCGACGACGCCACCTGGTTCCCCCACCCCGGCTGCGATCCCACCGTCACCCAGCAGGACACCACCGCGGTGCCCGGCCAGTACCCCGCCGACGACCAGCGCTTCCCGCCGGCGTACCAGCAGGGCGTATAGGCGACCCGCTCAGTCCTCGGCGGAGCCCATCTGCTTCAACTCCGTCCTGATCTCGTTCATCAGCACGACCAGGTCGATCACGTCGTGGCTGGTGAGCGAGCCCAGGAACCGGCCCGACTCCCTGTCCACCACCGCGATCACCGTCTGCGGGGCGTTGGTCATCTTCTCCAAGGCGTCGTGGATCGGCTCGTCGGGGAACGCGGTCAGCGGGTTGGGGCGCAGCACGTCTCCCAGGGCGGACGCCGCCCGCGAGCGACGGCGGATCGAGCGGAGCCCAGTCGTCGTCACGACCCCCGCGACCTCGCCGCCGTCGACGACCAGATAGTCGTGCTGGTGGGGCACAGTCCAGGACTCCATGAACTCGGCCACGGACGTGTCCGGCCCCGGGTACTCGCGGGTCTTGTCGAAGACGCTCCTGACCTGGACCTCGCCCAGGGCGTAGAGGGCGAACGACGGCGTCACCGAGTCCGGGAGCGCGGGATGCTCCGACAGCACCGTCCGCCGGACCGCGAAGTTGATGACGGCCGGCATGAAGACGATGTAGCCGAACATGATCAGCACCAGCAGCGAGAACACGTCCTTCTGGAGCGTGCCCGTCTCGAGCATCACGAGCAGGAAGGCGATCTCGGCGACGCCCTTGGACATGAGCCCGGTCGCCAGCGCGAACGGCGCGTCGATCCGGGTGACGTAGGTTCCGACGAACGCGCCCGCGAACTTGCCTGCCAGCGGGACCAGCACGAGGGCGGCGATCGTCGCCGCCGGCAGCGCAGTGAAGGAAAGGTCGAAGTGGAGGCCTGCCGAGGCGAAGAACAGCGGGACGAAGAGACCCTCGGACGCGCTGCGCATGCCCGGCATGATGTCCTTGCGGACTGACTGGGACAGTCCGGAGAGTGCAGCCCCGAACAGCAGCGCCCCGATGGTGCCGTGCAGCCCCATCTGCTCGGCCCCCACCACCATCAGGAACAGCCCTCCGATCAGCAGGCCGAACGAGAGCTCGGGAACGTTGAGGATGCGCTGCAGGAAGACGATCACGACCGGCAGGACCTTGGCCGACAGCAGCCAGGCCAGCACCACGAAGGCGACTATCTTGCCAAGCAGGATCAGCACATTGACGACGCTCAGGGGATGGCCGTGCTCCCCGATGGTGAAGCCGACCACCAGCAGCGAGGCGATCTCGGCGATGATCACGATGGTGAAGATCTTGAGCCCGATGGGCTGCTTGAGGGTCCCGGAGTCCGACAGGACCTTGGCTGCGAGCCCGAGGCTCGACAGCGACAGGATGCCGGCCAGGGCCAGAGCCTCCTCGAAGCCGAGGTCCAGCCCCAGGTCGATTCCGAAGACGTCCGAGGTGACGACGAGCGCGGCCAGCAGCGAGATGACGACCGAGATGATCGCCGCCGCGAAGTACCGTCCCCGCATCGTGGCCACGAAGCCGGGGACGTCGATCTCGTCCAGCCCGACGATGAAGAAGAGCACGAATATTCCGAGTTCCAGGAAGAGTTCCAGATCGTGCGTCGGCTCGATGATCCCGGTGGCGGGACCGAGGATCACGCCCGTCAGCGTGAACGCGATGATCGAGCTCAGGCCGAATCGGCCGAGCGCGCCCTCCATGAGCTTGGCGACGACGATGAGCAGCCCTATAGGGAGCAGCACGTCGATCAGCATTCGGCCCGCACCCCCGGTCTCGCGGCGTCGAGACAGCGACCGGAGACTACTTGGCGGTCGCCTCAGGGCCCGATTCGCGTACGTCAGCCACGGGTCCAGCTACTGAAAGCCCGGCCGAATGCGGCGCTCGATATGCGCGCGCCGGGACTAGGGGCTAGCATGTTGCTCCGTTCGGCGGCTACGGTCAGCCGGCGGTTGGTTCGCTATAACCGAGGAGACGCGGTCCATTGAATATCAGCACTGAGAGGCAGGGTGGAGCATTGATCGCAGTGGCTGAGGGCCGGGTCGACGGTGCCAACGCCCTTGAGTTCCATGAGGCTCTCGAAGCCGCCATCAGCCCGGACGACACGGGGATGGTGCTGGACTTCGAAGGCATCTCCTACATCAGCAGCGCCGGTCTCCGGGTCGTCCTGCTGGTGGCCAAGACACTCCAGAAGCAGAGCGCCAAGATGGCTGTCTGCTCGCTGTCGGAGTCGATCCGGGAGATCTTCGAGATCAGCGGCTTCGACAAGATCATCCCGGTCCACGGGTCCCGGTCGGACGCACTCGCCGGCGTCGGAGGCTGATCGTCCCCTAGGAGACCGACCCGCCACAGCCTCGGAGCGCTCGCGAGGCGGTGGCGGCAGCACCGGGTGATGCCCGGAGGGGCACGGCGGGTCGGGCCCATCGACTCGGACATGAGCACTCCCTCTGCTCAGGCCCGAAGACCTCACCGCATGGCGGACTGATTCGCGCCGGCCTCCGTCGCGCGAAGTCAGACGCAGCACAGGCGGTGGCGCTGGGTGTGCTCGTCGTCAGGCTCCGGTCCCCGAGTAGTTCACCCAACGGCGGGGACGGACCCCCAGCGCCCACACCTCACCAGTGAGGTCCCCGCGGCGCACTTGTGCGGGTCTGGGGCTGCACTGCGGGAAAATCAAGAATGAGCCGGAGTCCGTGCAACCCCGGGGCACAACCTGGGGTTGCGTCCACTAATGGCGGCGCGCTCGCTGGCCGCCTCAG
>JAPOQG010000145.1 GCA_026710865.1 Acidimicrobiaceae bacterium | reverse complement strand
GTCCCCCGGAGGCCCGCTGATACAGCGTGGCCGCGGGCGGGCCTCGCCGGTAGGATCGGCCCTCTCCGCGGACGTAGCTCAGTTGGTAGAGCGCAACCTTGCCAAGGTTGAGGTCGCCGGTTCGAAGCCGGTCGTCCGCTCTGATGAATGGTGAGGGAGCCGTCGGTGTGCGCTCTCTCGCAAGGCTCGGCGTGGAACTGGTCCTGCTCGCTGACTACTGGCGGCCTGATTGCGACGAGCGCACCGATGTCGGCCGGCTGGTCCACCGAGCCAAGGACCACGACGATCCGGGGGCGGCAAGACAGTTGGCCGACCGGTTCGCGGGTCTGGCCGAGGGGCTGGCGGAGACTCGCGACGGCTCCGATCGCCTGGTGGTGCCGGTCCCGCCCACGCTGCCGGCGACAGACGCCGCCGGTGGGCTGCTGGTCGATGTGCTGGCCCGTTCGCTGGCTGCGGCCGGGGCGGGGGAGTACCGGTGCGACCTTGTGGTCCGGACCGCGGCGACGCCGCGCCTGCGCCATGCCGACCCGCAGCAGCGGCCCGAGATCGCGGCCGCGGCCGGCTACCGGGCCTCCGGTGAGGCTGCCGGTCGCCATGTGCTGGTGGTCGACGACGTGATCCTGACCGGCGCGACGCTGGGCGCGGTGGCGGCCTGCCTGCAAGACGCCGGGGCGGCCACGGTCACCGCCGCCGTGGCCGCCCGAACCAGGCGAGTCTGAGGGCTGCCTTGCGCTCTGGCCGCACCGCTCGCAGCACTGCCGCCGCTACGCTGCGATCCCCTGCGCCGGTGCCCGAGCGGACCAAGGGAACGGCCTGCAAAGCCGTAAAGCCGCGGGTTCAAATCCCGCCCGGCGCTCCAGTCCAGTCCAGATCCATTCTTCAGCTCTAGCCTCAGTCTTCGGCTCCCAAGGCCTGCGAATTCCCGGTCGTGTCGTAGAGGGGCTCTATGCTCGGATTGCCATACGAGCAAGGCGGTGATCCGAGGTGGCCTTAACTGAGGCGAGGGGCGGCGTAGGCGAACTTCTGTGCCTCGCGGATGCCCTGAATGCGGAGTTAGAGTCGCTCAACGGTAGGACCGAGCGGTCGGGGCGGGGCCAGTTCGCGACGCCATCACAAGCGGCTCGAACTATGGCGTCGCTCGTTGAGCCCGCGGCCGATGACTTGAGGGTCGTTGATCCGGGCGCCGGTGCTGGTGCCTTGATGCTGGCCCTCGTGGCAGCAGCGGTCGAGATGGGCGGCTTGAAGCGACTGTCGGTGGACCTCGTGGAGACAGACCAGCAGGCACTTCGACTGCTGAAGGCTGCCGTTGAGGCAGCGCACCTCGTTGCCGAGGCTCACGGGCTGCGGCTTGAGACCCGGATTGTCGACCACGATTTCTGTGATTCTTCCAGTTGGGCCAGGGGACGCAGCTTCGATGCGGCCATCCTCAACCCTCCGTACATGAAACTCGGCGCGTCCGATCCTTGTCGAGGCATGGTGAGGCGACACCACGGCGTCGATTGCCCCAACCTCTACGCGGCGTTTCTGGCTGTTGCGCTGGCGTTGCTTCGCGATGGTGGGCGGCTCGTGGCCATCACGCCGAGGTCGTTTGCTAACGGCCTGTACTTCACAGGTTTTCGTCGTCAACTCACCGAAGCGGCTTCGTTCCGCCGGGTAATCCTCTTCGATCGCCGCGACCGCGTCTTCGGTTCTTCATCGGTGTTGCAGGAGACCGTGATCTTCTCGATGCTCAAGACCGCTCCTGGCGCAGGCGACTTCGTGCGAGTGGAGACCTGGTCAGATCATCTGTCCGGCGCGCATGAGGTCCACGACGTCCCCCACGATGATGTGGTGTCGACCAATGACCCCCACCGGTTCATCAACCTGCCCGGCCGGCCTGATGTGATGCGAGCCGCGGAGCGAGTCGCCGCCCTTCCGGCTGATCTCCAGTCGCTCGGCCTGACCGTCTCAACAGGGCCTGTGGTCGACTTTCGATGCCGGGACTTCCTCACCGCAGCACACGCTGAGGGCTCGGTGCCGCTCATCTATCCGGCCAACATCAAGCAGGCAGGGGTGGAGTGGCCTCTGAACGTTCGGAAGCCGCAGGGCTTCAGAGTCGCGCCGCGGACGCTGCGATGGCTGTTCCCGAACGGTCACTACGTGCTCGTTAAGCGCTTCACTGCCAAAGAGGAGAGGCGCCGGGTCGTCGCTTGTGTCCATTCCCCAGTCGACGCGTACGACCTCGTCGCCTTCGAGAACCATGTGAACGTCGTCCATCGCGACCGTGGACCGCTGGAGAGATCTGAAGCGGAGGCGCTCGCGGGCTTCCTCAACAGTGAGTTGGTTGACACCTACTTCCGCATGTTCAGCGGAAGCACCCAGGTCAACGCTACCGACTTACGCCGTTTGCGGGTTCCGGCCGTATGCGATCCGCTTCGCTCGAGCTTGTTCGACCCACCGCATTCTTCGGCCACGGATCATCGAATACGCCTGGAAGCGCCCCTGCCGTGAGCAATCTGGCGTCCGTCCGTGAGTGCCAGTGGCTGCTCCGCAACCTGGGCTTCGATCGCGAGCGCTGCAACGAGCGCTCGGCGCTGGTGCTGCTAGCGCTGCTTGGACTCAAGCCCGGCGACCCGTGGGCGGAGTCCAAGGAGCGGTCGTGGCGAACGGTCGACATCATGGGATGGATCCGTGACTATTGGGACGTGGACTACAAGCCGAACACTCGGGAGACGATCAGGCGACAGACTCTCCACCAGTTCGTGCAGGCCCACCTAGTGATTGAGAACCCCGACGAGCCGACTCGGCCCGTCAACTCGCCAAAGTGGTGCTATCAGGTGACGACCCAGGCGCTGGCTCTCATCCGTTCGCATAGGACTCCAGAGTTCAAGCACCGCTTGCGCCGATACCGCGCTGAGCGTCCCGGGCTCCAGGCGGCCTATATGCAGGAGCGAGACTTGTTGAAGATCCCTGTCACGCTACCCCAGGGCGCCGAGATCGACCTTACGGCGGGAGGGCAGAACACGCTCCTCAAGGCCATGGTCGAGGAATTCTGTCCGAGGTTCACCCCGGGGGGATCGGTGCTCTACATCGGCGATGCCGGTGACAAGTGGCTCGTGTTCGAGAAGGAGGTTCTGGAGTTACTGGGCGTCGCCATTGACGACCACGGCAAGATGCCCGATCTGGTCGTCCATATGGAGGACAGGAACTGGATCGTGCTGCTGGAAGCTGTCTCGACCCACGGACCCGTTGACAGCAAGCGCCACATCGAGCTCAAGGAAGTGTTCGGCACATGCACAGCAGGGCTGGTCTTCGTGTCGTGCTTCCCGGATCAAGCGACCATGAAGAAGCATCTGACGGACATCTCGTGGGAAACCGAGGTGTGGACATCTGATCACCCCACTCATCTGGTGCACTTCAATGGCGAGCGCTTCCTGGGTCCCTACGGCGACTGAGCGCGACTGCTGTTGGTCGAACTCGGCAATGGCGATGAGAGACACAGGAGCCGGGCTGCGGTACGACGTGATCAAGACCTACGCTCCGAGCGGCCCGATGCGGCAGTACCGGCTGGCCGCATCCACTCTGTGCCGGCCGCACCGACAAGCCGCCGGCGCTGGGGGCCATTCGCCATTTCCGCAGACAGCGCACCACTCCCCATCCCGAAAAGGACACAAGCTCTCTCCTGCGAGCGTTAGGCCGGACATGGGACTTCCCTGGAGTGGTGTGCCCGGTCGCACCATTCAGGAGATCTGTACGGCCGACGTGCGAATTACGGTGTCGTAAGTACAATCATGTGATGAGGACTAGGGCGGCCGTGTCGGTACATGCACCTCGAAGCGTCGGCGGGTCAGCTAGCTCTGAGTGCGCCTCATCGGGTCCCTCAATGAGTTGGTTGCTATGGGTGATCGCTCAACCTTCATGCCGGTTGCCTGATCATCGCAGGTAGGAGTCGTCAATCTTGAGAAGACGACAGAGAGAGAAAGAACAGACGTCTTGGTTCTTCCAGGATCGCCCAATTCGTGGGACGGAGCAGGATCTCCTGGATCTCAGACCGATCGCAGAGGTGCTCAAGAGCGCGATCGAGTCGGCTGAACCGCCTTGCATGATCGGACTGCAAGCGGGGTTCGGCAAGGGCAAGTCTTCCACCACGAACATGGCCGCGGAGATGCTGCGCAGCAGCACGCACTACGACGTGGTGACGGTCACCGCTGACAAGCATGCCGGCCACGAGCGGGCACGAAACCTGGTGCACGGCATCGCCGGCGAGATCGAACGGCTCGACGGGATCAAATCGAGCGCAGTGACAAAGATCCTGAGGCCTCTACGCCAGTCCAGCATGGTCAGTGCTTCGGATCCGACCCTCATGACCCTGAGGCGCTTTGTCGTCGGGCGTTACTCCGCCAAGGAGATCTGGAAGGCTCTGGCGACGTTAGCTGCGTTCACCGTCGCTGTCGCGTCGGTTGCATTCTGGGCGGGTGCGGAGTTGAAGGATCTGTTGACGTTGGGTGTCGTCTCGCCTGCGCTGGCCTGGATCGCCACGATGACGTTCAGACCTGTGGCGAGCTTGTTTGAGCCGGCGACTGTGACGGACCAGACACCGCGTGCGGAAGCCGCCGACGAGATCGAGGAGGTCTTCGGCCTGCTTGTCGACCATCACCGGAAGGAGCGGAAGAGGCGCCTGGTAGTGATAGTGGATGACCTCGACAGGCTCGGCGGCACGGACCTGTTGGACGCCCTACGGACGCTGAGGTCGCTGCAATCGGTGCCGCGTGACAACGAGCCGGTCTTCGTCATCTCATGGAACGAAGAGATGGCACTCTCGGCGGTAGGAGCAGCGCTGAAGGATCCAGACGCCAGCGCTGCCACAGATGGCGGCGAGCATCCAGTGGAGCCTGGAGCGACGCAGTCTGCTGCTCACGACCGCATGGCCGCCGCGTTCATTGACAAGCTCCTGACCGCCCGAGTGGCGATACCGGCGACCATGCGGGGCTCCATGCGGAAGTTCGCCCACGAACTCGTGCATGAGGGGCATCCCCTGTGCGATGAGCCTCTTGTCAACTTGGAAGAGATCATGCCGGTCCTGATCGACGATGGGGTGGAAGAGCCACGCTCTGTCGTGCGGCTGCTAAATCGGTTCGTCGCCGCCTATCTGCTGGCCCGCTCACGCGAGGACAGCGGATCCGTGGCCCGAGGGGACATCACCCATCATCTCGGGGCGCTTGCCCAAGTATGCGTCCTGTTCGACAGGTTCGCCGGATTTCACGCCAAGATCGTCCAGAACCCAGTGCTGCTGCAGGCGGCTAGCAAGGTTGCGCTCCGTCAGACAGAGTTCACACCCAGCGAAGCCGGCGCATTGAAGGCATGCCAAGCGTTCCGCGAAGACAGCAGCGAAGAGTCGGGGTTTGCTTTCAAGGATCCCGCCCTGAGCCGCTACCTGTCGAGCACGGCTCGCAGAATCCGTTACCCCGCGGACGTCAGCCCGCTGGTGTACATGGCTTCCACGCGGGAGGGCCGGGTACTCGGCTACCAGATGTGCTCTGATCTGCGCAGTGCTGTTACATCGGGCGACTACAGGACACTGGCCGATGTCATCTCTCAAGTCGCGGAGGACAGCATCGGGGCTGCAGGCTCTGAGATCGCTCAGACGCTCTTGGAGGCGTCTCCGGTGGACGCGAGTACCTACCTTGCGGCGGTCACCCCGAATCTGACGGCTTTCGGGGAAGACGCGTCGAAGATCGCGGACGCGTGCGTTGACCTGTTGGAACGCACTACGGGCGAAGTGATCCCAGCAGAACGAATCACCGAGATCATCACCCACTCGGCGCCAGCTAACGGCGAGTTCCTCTGCCGGCGGCTTCTTGCCCACGATGACGATCCAGCAGAGACCAACAAGCGGTACGCCCATGCTGCTGCCTATCTCGTGGATAACCCCGGTATCCGTCGTCATGTGGAATCTGAGATCGCCTCATGGTTGAGCAGTCTGCCCGCAGAGGGCGGCTGGCATCTCGGGGTTGCATGGCTCGACCCCGCCGACAGATTCGATCCCGTGGACCATCAGGAGCTACTGCGGGCGGCTGTGACAGCCATGGCACACTCGATCCGCTCCGAGGACGGGTTCACGCCACAGCACGGCGACCGTCTCGTCGTGCTCGCGGCCGAAGCTGTAGCTGGCGACGCGGCCGCCTCTCCGTCCAGCAGCATCCTCGTCAAGCCCGGCCCAAGTACGAGAGCGACACTGGCACGGCTGTGGGAGATCACCGGATACGAGGGCGATCCGAGTGACTGCTTGTTCGTCGCCCGTGTCGCCGCCGACAGCGCCGTGCCCGCGAACGCGAGACGCACGGCCACGGAACGAGTGGTCGCTTGGGTGGATGCCTGGGCAGGCGACGAACTGAGTGTTGACGAGGGTGACGATGTTCAGGCATCGGTCGCAGAGAAGATCGTCGATCTTCTCCTTGAAGCGGCGCGAGACGATGAGACGCTACCGGCTGTCGTGGATGGCCTCCCTGTGGTCGTCAAAGCGCTGGCAGAAGGAGATGCCGATGCCTTCGTCAGTGTGCTACTCGATGGCGTCGCGTCCATTTCGGAAGGGTTGAGAGATCAGCAGCGCATCCCAGAGGCCGAGTCGTCGGCATGTCGAATCATCGAGTCTGTTGGGGCTAGCGGTGAGTCACTCGCAGAGTACGCAGCAAGGCTCCTTTCCCCGATCAACATCGATGCCGATCCATCAGACCCGGCAGTGCAGATGGCGCTGAGGCTGGTCGATACGGTTGCTGGCAGCGAAGGCGGCGAGGAAGCGCTCTCCGGTTTGGCCGCCGAGTGGAGCAACGGGCTCCGCACGGGTGGAGCCCACGACGGCAGAACACTAACCGGCGGTTTCCATGCGCTCAGCAGGGTGATGCCGCAACTCGGCGAGCAGCACGCCGCGTCGATTCTTCAGAGTCTGGAACAGTACATCAACGCGGGCGACAGCCCTTCGGAGAGGCTGTTCACGGTCGCACGGTTCCCCTGGCCAACCGATCTGCGCCCTGATGCGCTCCAGATTCTCGACGGTGCATGGGAGCAGACAACCGCTGAGACCCAAGCGGCAGCTTTCGCTCTGCTCACGCGCTCGGACTGCGAAGGTGACTTGCTGGCCCGGTTGCATGACCGGCTGATCGTCGCTATCGAAGCGGGCGAGCGCGGCCGCGTCGTTACGGCTGCCGTTGACGAGATCGGCCGTATGAGCGACGACGCTCGAGGGACTCTCTACGCCGCGGCCGTAGGCAGGCACGATGCGGTGACACAGACGTGGTCCGATACAAGCCTTGCAGAGGCTGCCGCCGTGATCGCTGGCAGCACAGAGGACGACCACACCGTGAAGCGGCTAATCGAGGCCGTACCAGTTGAGGATCGGGCGGCGCTAGCCGACGCGTCCCTCGTCCAGATCACGTCGACAGAGGAAGTGCCAGAAGCGGTCGTGGACGCGGTAGCCCGATACGGCTCGACCGGCGGATTGCGGGCGGCCGCTGACACGGCATTGCTAGAGGTCGAAGGCGGAAGTGTCACGGTCACATCGGCGCTTCGTGTGCTGGCAACTGCGAAGAGCCGAGGCGCCGAGATCGACAAGAAGAGGCTCACCGATGCAGCCGTCTCGCTCCTCCCATCAGCGAATGTTGCGGTCGGTAGGCTGTTCGGTCGATTGTTCAACCGAGTCCCGCCAGCACGGCGCCTCATGAACCTGACAAAGAACATGCGCCAGAATTCAGGAACAGCAGCTGTAGCGGAGGCCTTCGACACGGAGCGGCTCGATCGGCAACGACGATGACCGGCTGAGTGTGCCCAAGGCGATGGGCTCACGCCGGGCTGGGAGAGGGCGACCGAAGCTCAACTCCACCGCTCACCAATCGATAGGAGGCCCCCGGGACCGTCTCGCGGGTCTCAAGAGCCACGAGAACCCGATTCAGAGGCCCATTCTGCAAGCTGCAGTATGCGGCGACGCTTGAAGCAACCGTGGAAGCCACGGCAACGCTCTGACCTCGATAAACGCGACCCTCGGCGTTCTCAGATGTGCAGTAAGGCGATTTCAAATGTGCAGTGCCACTCTGGGAGTGCCTGTTGCCGAGGTCAGGCAATTATGGGAAGGCGCCTCCAGTCCAGTCCAGTCCAGTTCCATATTCCAGCTTCCATTCCGTCCCAGAATCCATATCTAGTATCCGATCCGAATGCCGATAGCCGGCTAGCTCAGCGGGACGGCATCGTCGTCCACGCCCATCTCAAGGCGCAGCTACTCCTGGCCGTCGTAGTTGTAGCAAATCAACGGTCGCCGCGTCGTCGAGATCGAGCGGGGCAACATCGCCAGAGCGGCTGTCAGCCCGCGGCATGTGCTTGAGTCCCGTATCGACCACCGCCAACTCGGAGTCGGAACCCACGCCGGTGAGCGCTATCCGGGCAGGCGTCGAGTCGGGACCCATCTCGGCCGCGATGTGGTCGGCAAACAGTTCTGGGCCACGGCTCGCAGTGGGCCGGAACTGCCCCTACTGGTGCTTGACCTGGTCGACCACGAGTTCAAGAGGGCTGTGCTCGCGATGAGCGAACTCGACGTGATCGACACACTTCTCGCGCCGGGCTCTTCAGGCGATGACTGAGATCCGCGACCACGACGGTCGATCGGTGTCTGCCATGCGGCTAGCCGTCTGGGATGATGACACTGAGCAGATCGTGGTTCCGCCGTTCACCGGCGACCGGCGTCGAGGTCGGCGAGCAGGTCTTCGATGTCGAGGCGGATTCCGTGCGCTTCGACGAAGCGCTCGAGATCTGAGAAGAGTTCCTCATCGTCGGGTTCGCTGGCCATTCGCTCTATGTGCCTCTTCATGTAGGCCTGGATGGACTGGCCGGCAGCGCGGGCTCGGCGCCGGATGATCTCGTAGGCGTCCTCGGAGATGTCTCGAATCTGGATGGTAGCCACCTGCACAGATTGGCGCTACAGCGCTACTTTGCATGCAGGACTGAAAGCCATGCCTGGTCGCTCAGGTGGTCGGGGTCTCCAGTTTCACGCCCTGGAAGCACAGGAAATCCGTGTCGTAGGACACGACTGTGCATCGGTGCTCGATGGCGAGGGCAGCCAGATGGGCGTCGTTGACCAGATTGCCGCCCGTCTCAAGTGGGGCCAGCAGTTGTTGGACGATGCCGAGGTGGCGTGCCGTCGGTTCTACAACGGCGGCTGAGGGCTGAGCCAGCCAGTCTTCTGCTTGTGTGATTGCCTCGCTCACCGACAGCGGCTCATCGAAGATCCGCCCGTTGGTGGACAACCGCAGGAACGCCAGCAACACCACCCAACAGAACGCCACCCGGGCGCCGCCGCTGAGCGCCTCGTCGAGCCAGTGCCGTGCCGAGGCGTGCTGCCGCGCGTCTCGGTTGATCGCGTACAACAACACATTGGCGTCGACGAGTTTCAAGATGCGGACTCCCGCCGCTTGGCGCGCTCGCTGTCCTCGAGTTCACTGGCGAGCCGCAGCGCCTTGTCGAGGTCGACCTTGGCGCGCCCCATCGGCCGGGTGGTCGTCTTGAACTGGCGAAGCCCCTCTCCGGAGGCCCGGCCCTCGCGGACCAGATCGTTCAAGGCCTGCTTGAAGGAGACCCGGCGTTCGGTCATGCGCTGCCGGACGATCTGTTCGGTGTCGGATTCGAGTGTGACTGTAGTTCGCACGTTGACAGCATAGCATCAAGTGATGCCTTGCTGTCACGCGACACTGAGTCATCCAGCGGCGCGGCGCAGCTTGAGGAAGGGCAGCTTCGCGACGGTGGCCGGCGCCGCGAACACCGTGCCGGTTCCGGGAATGGCCCAGTCCACGAAGACCTCGGCGCCGGGCTCGCCGAGGGCCTTGGCGAGGTGGCCGAAACCGATCAGCCGACCGACCGACGGGCCCCAGGTGATGCTCGACGCCCGGCCGACCCGGTCGCCGCCGGAGGAGACCGGCTTAGCCACCCACTCGACGCGCGGCGAGATGTTCGGGGCGACGCCGTGGTCGAGGTGGGCCGCGACGATGGCCCGCCAGTCGATGTCGAGCCCGACCAGCACCCGCGGCGGCCCGCCCGCCTCGGCCTCCGCGACGAGGGCGTCACGACCGACGAAGGACTCCTTGGACAGATCGACGAAGGGCCCCATCCCCAGCTCGAAGGGCGACGAGCAGCACTCGGGATCCGACGCCGAGACCGTGTGCGAGCCGGTGGGGTCCGGTCCCGCGTTGGCGTAGTCGGGTCCGGGGATCAACAGGCCGGCCTCGACGCGGGCCACGTCGATCGCCCACTCGCCGCACGGCCGCAGTCCGAGTTCGGCGCCGGCCTCGGCGACGGCGTCCCACACGGGAGCGCCGCTGCCGGCCGGCATCAGGATCTCGTAGCCGAGCTCGCCGGTGAAGCCCTGCCGGGCCAGCTCGACGTCGGCGCCGCCGATCCGGGTGCGGACCATGCGGGAGAAGTCGAGGTCGGACCAATCGGCCCCCGTCGCCCGCTCGACCACATGACGGGCTCGAGGCCCCTGCACCATGAGGATCCCGTAGTCGTCGGTCTCGTCGAGGACCTCGACGTCGTGACCCGCGGCCTTCTCGGCGAACCAGTCGCAGGTCGGATCCCCGGTGAAGCGGTAGCTCGTGTCCGACGCCCGGAAGACGAGCCCGTCGGAGACGACCTTGCCGTCGTCGTTGCACCACGGCGTGTACTGGACGGTGCCCACGTCGAGGTTGTCGATGTTGCGGGGCACGAGCTGGTCGACGAGCCGGGTGGCGTCCGGGCCCGAGATCGTGCACTTGCACAGCGGCGACATGTCGCCCATCGCCACCGTCTCGCGGATCGCGCCGAGCTCGGCGTGGAAGTCGTCGTACACGTCGACGACGTGGTTGAGGTCCCAGTTGAAGTACCACGGAGTCTGGCTGTGCTGCGCGGTGCGGGTGTGCAGGGGCGTGCCCACCACGCCGTCAGGCCGGAAGCGGCTGGCACGGGCCTCCTGCCACGTCGGTTCACTCATCCGGGTTCTCCTTCCGGGCCATCGCGGATGCCCCGATGTGTCTACCAGCGCTGGAGACTCCCCGAACAGCTTGCTGGAGACTCGACGGCGCGCCGAGGCAATCGGCCGGGACTACGCTCATCGGGGGAGATTGGCGAACTTGTGACTGCCGGTAGCGCCGAACAGCCCATCCGATTCGAGCCCGAGGAGCCCTGCCCTCCGCCGATCGCGCTGCTGGTCGGGTTCCAGGGGGCCGCGCTGGTGCTCGCGCCGACGGTGCTGAACGTGGCGATCGCGATCCGCTCGGCGGGACTCGACGACAGCCACCTGACCTGGAGCGTGTTCGCCGCCATGGTGATCTGTGCGGCCATCACGGCGTTGCAGGCGTCCCAGCTGCGGCGCTTCGGCGCCGGCCACGTCGTGCTCACCCAGCCGGCGGCGATCTTCATCGCGATCATGGTGGCGACGGTCTCCGTGGCCGGGCTGGCGACGTTCGCGAGCCTGATGATTGTCTGCAGCTTCGTTCAGGTCGCGCTCGCCTGGTGGCTGCCGACGCTGCGGCGGATCGTCACGCCGACGGTCTCGGGCACGGTGACGATGCTGATCGCCGTCAGCGTGCTGCCCATCGCGTTCGACAGCGTCGGTGACCTGCCGGCCGACGCCCCGACGGCGGCCGGCCCGACGATCGCCGGGGTGACGCTGCTGGCCTCGGTGATCGTGACGCTGCGAGCCGGCGGACGTTGGCGCCTGGTAGCGCCGTTCATCAGCATCCTGGCCGGCTGCGGGGTAGCGGCTGCGTTCGGAGTTCTCGACGGCGGCCGGATCGCTGACGCCGGATGGTTCGGCATCCCCGACCTGCCGGACTTGAGCGTGGATCTCACGCCGGGCAGGGAGTTCTGGGTGCTGTTGCCCTCGTTCGCCATTCTCACCCTGGTGCTGGGACTCAAGACGATCAGTGACGGTGTCGTGATCCAGCAGGGCTCGCGCCGCCGGCCGCGAGCCATCGAGTTCCGCCAGATCCAGGGCATGGTCAGCGTCAACGGCATCGGCATGCTGTTCGCCGGCATCGCCGGCACGCTGCCCACGATGGCCAATTCCTCATTCAGCCTCTCGCTGATCAACCTCACCGGCGTCGCCGCCCGCCGCGTGGGCGTCGGCGTGGCCGTCGTCACCTTGACGCTGGCGCTCTTCTCCAAGTTCACCGCAGTCCTGTTGACGATCCCCGGGCCGGTGCTGGGCGCCTACCTGATGCTCGCCATGGGCGTCCTGTTCGTCAGCGGCTGCCAGACCGTGCTGCGCGAGGGCATCGACTCCCGGCGCACGCTGGTGGTCGCGCTCGCGGCCGCCTTGGGCTTGGGCCTGCACGGTCACCCCCTCACGCGGGACCTGTTCGGGGATGAGCTCGGCGACCTGCTCGGCAACGGCGTCACCATCGGCGCCATAGTCGCGATCGGGATGACGCTGCTGATCGAAGCGATGAGCATCCGCAGCCAGCGCATCGAGGTCACGCTGGACACAGCCTCGGTGCCGGTGATCGACGAGTTCCTCGCTCGACTGGCATCCAGGCTGGGATGGGACGAGGCCTCCGCGCTGCGGTTGCGGTCGGCCGGCGAGGAGACGCTCGCCAGCCTGCTGTCTCAGGACGACGACGCGGAGGGCTCCGAGAGTCCGCGCCTGATCATCGCGGCGCGGCCGCAGGCCAAGATGGTGGAACTGGAGTTCGTGGCCACGACCCGCCACGAGAACATCGAGGACCAGTTGGCGTTCCTGACCGACGAGGACGCCGTGCCGTCGGTCGAGGATCTCTCGCTGCGACTGTTGCGTTTCCACGCGTCCGGGGTGCGCCACCAGAAGTTCCACGGCGTGGACATCGTCACGGTGCAGGTCAAGGGCAGCGGCTGACGGTGCGGTGCCGTGCGAGTGGACGGTCGCCTGCTACTGCGCGCGGAGCCCAGTGGGACGCCTCCGCTGCTCGGCTTCTCGAGGCGGCCGGTGGCGGTGCTCACAGGATGAGGTCGGTGAGCAGGCCGGCCGTCACGGCCACAACGAACACGTAGGCGAAGAACACTGCCACGACGCGGCCCCGGGCAATCTTGGTGAGCAGGGCGAACTCGGGGATGTTGGCTCCGGAGCCCGCGATGACCGGGGCCACGATGGCTCCGGTGCCCGCCCCCTTGGCGTGGAGGGCGTCGCCGATGGGAATGAACAGTTCGGTGCCGAAGTAGAGCGGGATGCCCGCGGCGGCCGCGGCGGGAACGGCCAGCGGGTTGCTGGCGCCGGCGATGCCGGCGAGGGCGCCGGTGGGGACCAGCAGGCCGATGGCGAGACCGACGCCCACGCCCGCTGCGATCAGCCAGGCCATGCTCCTCAGCAGCGTCATTGCGCGGCGCCAGGCCGTTGGCAGTTCGCTGCGCCATCCGGCCCACGGGACCCCGTCCGGGTCCGAGCAGCTCGTCGGCGGCGACGGAGTGTGCGGGCCCGCCGTTCCGGCAAGGGCCGGGGCGGGCGCCCCGAATAGTGCCGGGACCGGTTTGAGGTGTCGTGCGATGTCCACCGAGTCGACGATGAGGGCCAGCAGGAAGGCCGCCGCGAACGCGGTGGTGACATAGACGACCGCTCCTGCGGGGCCGATGATGATGGCCAGGACGCCGATCATGACCGGGTCGACCACGGGTGCCGCGAAGATGAAGGCGGCGTATCCCGCGGGCCTCACCCCGGCCTGGCGCATGCCGAGCAGGACCGGTATGGCCGAGTAGGTGCAGAACGGCGTGATGAATCCCACGGCGATGCCTTTGAGGGCGGCCCGCCGGGGAGGCCCGCCCATCCACCGCCGGATCGTGGCGTCGCCGAGGCGCCGTTGGAGCAGCGTGACGGCCAGCGTGACGCCCAGGAAGAGCGCGACCATCTCTGCGACGAGCAGAGCCGCCCCCGACAGCGAGGTCATGGGGCGTCGGAGCCCATTATCCGGGCCGCGGCCTCCGGCAGGGCCTGCAGGCAGTCGGGATTGACGGTGACCAGCGTCCGGGTCCCGTCGGCTCGCATGTGGACGAACCGGTCCTCGGCCAGGATGCGAAGGTGGTGCGACACCGTCGATTGGCTGATGCCCACACGGTCGACGATCTCCCCGACGGTCATGGCCCGCCCCGCGGTGGCCACAGTGTTGAGCACGAGCAGCCTCGTCCCGTCGGCCAGGCACCGGAACCAGCCTGCGTACTCGTGGGCATCCTCCGAGGAGAGTGCCGGTCGGGTCTCGATCGGCGCGGGGATAATCATCGACCATCGACGATAATAGATGATTGGCGGGCGCGCAACACGGTCCGCGAGCCGGGGCAGTCCCGGTGCTGTTCTACGCGGTGGGGGCGACGAGGCGGCCTACGAACAGGAGAGTGCCGGTGGGCTGGTGGACGATGGCCCACAGGAAGGGCCGGTCTGCGGTGTCAGCCCGGCGGGGTCGTGGGGGACGACGAGCCACATGGCCAGTTGTCGAGCGTCCGTGCTTGGGAGCGTGGGGAGGCCCGCATCAGCCGGGCGGCTGCCTCTGTAGGGTGTTCGTCCGATGACCGACTCAGTGGCAGTCGAGATCGGCGACGACTACGTGGCCACGATCGAGCTGCGTCGTCCGCCCAACAACTTCTTCTCGCTGGAGATGATCGCCGGGATCGCCGACGCCCTGGAGTCGCTGGACGACGACCCCCGGAGCCGGGCCGCGGTGCTGTGCGCTCAGGGCAAGCACTTCTGCGCCGGCGCAGACTTCTCGCCCGGGGGCATCGGCTACACCACCGAGGACCTGTACGCGGCCGCGGTCAGGATCTTCCGCACCCACACTCCGGTGGTGGCCGCGGTGCACGGCGCCGCGGTGGGCGGCGGCCTGGGCCTGGCGCTGACGGCCGACTTCCGCGTGGCCGCGCCCGAGGCCCGCTTCAGCGCCAACTTCGCCCGGCTCGGGTTCCACCAGGGCTTCGGCCTCAGCGTGACGTTGCCGAGGCTGGTGGGCCCGCAGGCGGCGGCCGACCTGCTGTACACGGGCTGGCGGGTCCCGGGAGAGGAGGCGGCGAGCCTGGGTCTGGCCGATCGCCTGGTGGCCCGCGAGAAGGTCCGGGACGAGGCGCACGCAATGGCCCGCGAGATCGCGATGTCGGCCCCGCTGGCGGTGAGATCCATCCGGGCGACGCTGAGGGGCGACCTAGCCGACCAGGTGGAGGCGGCCGTGGCCCACGAGCACCGCGAGCAGGACCGCCTCCAGCGGACCGCCGACTTCGCCGAGGGCAGCCGGGCCATGGCGGAACGTCGCACGCCCGAGTTCCGAGGCGAGTGACGCCTGCTACCCTGCGTGGCTCGGGGCCGTTAGCTCAGCCTGGTTAGAGCGCCTGCTCGACACGCAGGAGGTCAGAGGTTCAAATCCCCTACGGCCCACCGATGGGGTGTGTGCGAGTTTGTGACGGTCGGTTTCGCGGGTTCCGCTGAAATGGCCCGAATCGGCCCGGATTGGCGCTGTGGGGGATCTGAGCTGAGCTAGAGCGCCGCGAGGTGGCCCGGTTGCATCCCCGCGGAGTCGCTGCGGATGTCCACGGACGCGCTGAAGCTGACGGTCAAACAGCCGTCAGCTTCAACTCTGAGCGCTTTAGAGGGTCAGGGGGGCGCACTGCCGTCTCGTTCCGGCGCTTCGAGCTGGGGGCTGTTGCCGACTGTCTAGGTCGGCCCTCATCATGCGACCGTGCCAGGGGTGAGTTATGCGGCTGGCCTATGGGCTGCTGACAAATTGGGTGGGGGCAAATTCGCAGGTCAGGGGCTGTTTGGATCGAGTGGATCAATCCACACATCGTTCGGGTCGCCACCACGGTCGATCCAAGCGATGAGACCGTCGAAGGCCAACCCAACTTCCTTTCTCATTTCTCCTCCCGGACCGACTGTTCGGAGAACGGACACGGCTTCGAAACCCTCATTCAGCAGTTGTTGGCGAACTCTCTCCTGGTCTTGTCGAGACAAGCGTTGCCATGTCATGCTAAGCGCTGCGTGAAGCGCCAAGAACGCTGCGAGAGAACGGCGTTCTCGCGAATTGAAGCCAGTGGGGTCGTAGTCGAGTCCAGCCATCAAGAATCTAGGGGTTAGTTGCTCATAATGAAGTTGCCGCCCCACATGGTGATATGAAATCGCTTCAAGAAGTCCATGCCCAAGAGCACGTCGTAGCCGGTGGGCTGATGCGGTAGTTCGAACACGGTCAAAGCCCCGCCCTGCACGAAGATCGTTTCACCAGACTTTGCGCTGACAGGAACGGCAACGTGTAGCCCATAAACATTGGCCTCTACTATTTGGGGGCCAGCGGTGCCGTATTGGCCTCGGCTGACGGGATCGGGTGATCCGAGCGTCTGAACAACTCTGTTCGTGACGGCCGTGACGTTCGCACCGGTGTCCACTTTCGCGACAAAGCGGTGACTGGGCTGGGCTTCCGCCAATGCGATCTCCACCTGTATATGGATCGTGTTGTTCTCGACGCCTATTACGAATGTGGGCATCTGTCAGAGTATGGCGAGCGTCTGAAACCCAAGGTCGATTGGTTCTGCCCCGACGAACTCGATTGAGAAGTTCCCCAACCCGTAGTCCTTGTAGCCGTGTTCGTAGGCATCGCCGCCTTCGGGGAAGTAGCCGATGATCTTGCCGTTGTGCATCAGCGCTACTTCGCCGGTGTGGTCACGTTCGGCTGCTTCTTTGTATTTGGCGATGTAGATGGTATGATTTGATTCGACTTGCGAGGTTGTGTCATCATTCATGTGCCCCATGATAGCGCCGTTTGTGCAGGTAAACCGGCATTTTCTTTTGACACGCGTGTACTTTCAGTGCTGTAAGATGGGCAGAGCCAACGGGCGCGCCACGCCCCGTGCTGTTGCCGATCTGCCATAACATCGCAAGCCATCGAGGCCCTCCTGGATCGTTGATCTCTCAATCACCGATCCGAGCAGGGCCTCGCCCCCTAATCAGGGACGACCCTCAACCACCCCGCTCCCCACGAATTCGCGAAAGCTCTTCAAAGTGCCAAAATGCGGCCGTCAGCGCAATTCACGCAGCAAACCGCGCACCGCCCGCCCTCGTGGAGCTGGCACACTATTGAATATCCGCAGGTCAGCGAGGGTGCGCTCAGGCGGGCCGGAACGGTCAAGGCCCAGATCCGGAACGGTACCGACGTGCGGTACGCACGAGCACTTCGTTGACCGTGGAACCTCAACCGGCGCCACAACCGCATCCCCGCCCCGTCAGCGACATGTCTCCCACATGAAACCCAAGATCCCAACCACCACAGCATCCAACCCTCCAGATAAGCCCGCCCTCAACGCCGCGGGCATCACCCTCATCAGACCCGCCACCAAAACCGAACAACCCCGGCCCGCCCAGCGGTTCCTGCGGCCGTTGCGCCAGATCATCGAATCGGTCAACCAGACCCTCAAAGCCCAACTCAGCCTCGAACGCCACGCAGGCCGCACCCGCTGCGGCGTCGCCGCACGCATCC
>JAPOQG010000058.1 GCA_026710865.1 Acidimicrobiaceae bacterium | reverse complement strand
GTGGCGGTCAGGAACGCGACCTTCTCGGTGGAGCGCGGCGAGACCTTCGTGGTGATGGGCCTCTCCGGCTCGGGGAAGTCGACCCTGATCCGCTGCCTCTCGCGGCTGATCGAGCCCACCAGCGGCACCGTCGAGATCGAAGGCACTCCGATCGGGGATCTCGACGATCAGGGCCTGCGCGAGCTCAGGCGCAAGCGCCTGTCGATGGTGTTCCAGCACTTCGGGCTGTTCCCGCACCGCAAGGTGATCGACAACGTCGCCTTCGGGCTCGAGATCCAGGGTTCACCCAAGGCGGACCGCTACGAGCGAGCCTTGCAGGTCCTCGAAGTCGTCGGCCTGCAGGATTGGACGGACCACTTCCCGCAGCAGCTCTCCGGCGGGATGCAGCAGCGGGTCGGACTGGCCCGGGCGCTGTGCGTGGAGCCCGAGATCCTGTTCTTCGACGAGCCGTTCTCGGCGCTGGACCCGCTGATCCGCCGCGACATGCAGGACGAGCTCCTGTCGTTGCAGGCCGGCATGCGCCGCACGCTGGTGTTCATCACCCACGACTTCCATGAGGCGCTCAAGCTCGGGGACCGCATCGCCATCATGAAGGACGGCGAGTTCGTGCAGGTGGGCACCCCCGAGCAGATCGTGTCGGCGCCGGCCAACGAGTACGTGCGCGAGTTCGCCGAGGACGCCCCCAAGACGAAGGTCGTCACCGTCGGCTCGGTGCTGCGGCCTCTGACCACAGGAGCCCCGCCCGAGGAGCGTGTGAGCATCACCGCGGTCCTCGACGACGTGCTGCCGAGGCTCCTGGCCAGTCCCGAGGAGCTCTGCGTCGTCGATGATCAGGGCGAGGTCGTCGGCACCGTGGACCGGGACCAGGTAGCCGCACTGCTCGGCGAGAGCTCCGGATCCGGGGTCTCGGCCGCGGCGAGGCCCGCCGCGGGGCCCGCCGCCGAACAGCGGTGACCGCGGCCGCGCCGTCCGCCCCGCCGACCGCGGCCGCGAGCACCATCGAGGCTCGGCTGACCCTCGACCGGCAGCGGCGACTGCGCTCAGGCGGCGGGCTCGCCGTCGGGGTGGCGCTGCTGGTGGCGGTCCAGATCGCCCTCAGCTCGCTGGGCGGGTTCCCCGAGTCGCTGGTGATCCCGCTGGCCGACTGGATCGACGACGCTCGCCGCTGGGTGATCAACAACCAGACGAGCCATTGGAGCTTCTCGTTCTTCTTCAACCCGGTGAGCGACATGATCGACTGGGGACTGCGCGCCGTCGAGTGGTTCCTGATGTGGCTGCCGTGGTACGTGGTGGTGGGTGCGACCGCCATGGTCGCCGCTTCCGTGCTGGGGCTCCGGGCGGGCCTGCTCGCCGGGGCGGGGGTCCTGTACTTCGGCGCCATCGGCCTGTGGGAGGAGAGCCTCCAGACGGTGGCGCTGATGACGGTGGCCGTGGCCATCTCGGTGGCTGTCGGCGTGCCGGTGGGAATCGCCTCGGCTCGCTACGACCGGCTCCAGCAGACGCTGCGGCCCGTGCTCGACGCCATGCAGACCCTGCCCGCCTTCGTGTACCTGATACCGGTGGTGCTGCTGTTCGGCGTGGCCCGGGTGCCGGCCATCATCGCCACCGTCGTGTACGCGCTCCCGCCGGTGATCAGGCTCACCGCCCTGGGCATCCGGAACGTGCCCGCGGTCACGGTGGAGGCCGCCGAGATGTTCGGGGCCACGCCCCGCCAGACGCTGCGCAAGGTGCAGTTCCCGCTGGCGATGCCCAGCGTGCTCACCGGCATCAACCAGACCATCATGATGGCGCTGAGCATCGTCGTCATCGCGGCCCTCATCGGCGCCGGCGGGTTGGGCCATGTGGTGCTCGTGTCGCTGCGGGGACTGTTCGTGGGGCGGGCTCTGGAGGCCGGCCTGGCCATCGTCGTGCTCGCGGTCATCATGGACCGGGTCACCCATGGAGCCGCTGGCATCGGAGCCCGCCGCCGGCTGCGCCTCATGCCCGACTCCCTGGCCCGCTTCGAGCCGGTGCGGCGGGTGGAGAGCGCCCTGTCCACGATCGACGGCTGCCTGTCGCGGGCGGGAAGCATGCCGGCTGCCTGGATGAGCCAGAAGCTGGGCGTGGCCGCGCTGGTGAGGCATCCTCGCAGGGTGCTCGGCGGTGCGCTGCTGGTGGTCGGCACGGTGGTTGGGGCAGCGATCGGGAGGGCGGAGTTCCCCGGTGCGATCTCCTTGTCGTTCGCAGATCAGATCGACTGGCTGGTCGACTGGGTCCGGGACAACCTCTACGAGATCGGCGGGACCTGGTTCGGGACCGGCTGGTTCAGCGACTCGGTCACCATCTACGCGGTGACGCCGCTGCGCGAGCTGTTCAGCTCCGATCTGGCCTGGCCGGTGGTGGTGCTGGCCGTGGCGCTGGCCTCGTGGCGGCTGGGCGGGGCGGCCCTGGCCGCGCTCTGCACGGCGTGCGCGGCCGGTCTCGGGTTCCTCGGGATGTGGACGCTCTCCATGGACACTCTCGCCCAGGTCGTCGTGGCGGTGGCCATGGCGATCCTGTGCGGCATTCCGCTGGGGGTCCTGGCCGCCCGCAGCGACCGGTTCGAGCGGATGCTCAAGCCGGTGCTCGACTTCTTGCAGACCATCCCGAGCTTCGTGCTGCTCGTGCCGGTGATCATCATGTTCAACGTGGGGCGGATCCCGGGGATCATCGCCTCGGTCCTGTACGCGTTGCCGGCCGCGACCAGGCTCACCAACCTGGGCATACGCCAGGTGGAGGGCGAGACCACCGAGGCTGCCAGGGCTTTCGGGGCCACCCGGGGCCAGACCCTGCGCAAGGTGCAGTTGCCGCTGGCCGCGCCGAGCATCATCGCCGGCATCAACCAGACGGTGATGCTTGTGCTGGCCATGGTGGTGATAGCGGGGCTGGTGGGCGGCGGCGGCCTCGGTCTCGAGACGGTGAAGGGGCTCAGGCGGACCGACTCGGTGGGGTCGGGTTTCGTGGCCGGCATGGCCATCGTGTTGCTGGCCATGCTGCTCGACCGCCTGCTGCAGGCGTGGACCCGCCGCTTCACCCCGGTCGAGGGCGGCAACTGAGAGGGTGCGCGGGCAGGCGAAGCCCCCTCGCGGCGCGGCATGGTGTTCGCTGCTCCTGTTCGCTGCGCTCTCTGGTGCACCACCAAATCTGTAGAGAAACCCGTCGCGTAGGAGCAGAGCTCGCTCAGATTTCAGGAACTGGGCTGACCTCGGTCAGCGGCCCTGCCAGCGGGGGGCACGGCCCTCGGTGAAGGCCGCGGGTCCCTCGACCGCGTCGGCGGAGCCGAGCATGGCCTCGTAGGCGGCCAGCTGGCCGGATCGCAGCAACTCGAAGGCCGCAGCCAGTGGCAAGTGCCGGGTGTGGTCACGTATCTGGTGGATCGCCGCTACCGAGAGCGGGGCGGACTCCGCCACCCTGGCCGCGAGGGAGCGGGCTTCGGTCATCAGCTCGGAGGCGGCGACCACCGAGTTGACGAGTCCCCAGCGCTGCGCCTCGGCCGCATCGAGGCGCCGGCCCGCGTAAAGGATCTCGTTCGCCACCACGGGCGGCAGCATCCTTGGCAGGCGCACCGACCCGCTGTCGGGAACGAGCCCCAGGGAGGCTTCCGGGAGCCAGAAGCGGGCGTGCTCCGCGGCGACCACGAGGTCGGCGGCCAGGACGATCTCGAATCCGCCGCCGACCGCCATGCCGTTGACCGCGGCGATCACGGGCTTGAGCAGGCCCCGCAGCTCGACGAAGCCGCCGAAGCCGCCCTCGCCGTAGTCGGCCTCGAACTCCTCGCCCTCGGCGGCCGCGTTCAGGTCCCAACCGGCGCAGAAGAACCGGTCGCCGGCGCCGGTGAGGATCGCGACCCGGAGGCCGGGGTCGTCGCGGAACTCGACGAACACCCGGCTCAGCTCGCGGCTGGTGGCCGCGTCGATGGCGTTGGCCTTGCCGCGGTCGAGGGTGACCTCGAGCACCGGCCCGTCGGCGACGGCGGTGACCGCGGCGGACGCAGCGGCGTCAGTCATCGGCCACAACTATCAGCGCGTCGACGGCCGCGGCGGCGTGCGGCGTGCGGGTTGATCTCGATCTCGATGATGCTGTGATCGTCGCGCACCGGTGCGCCCGATGCAGCGACCGCCTCCATCGCCGCATCGACCGCGCCGGGCCGATCACCCCCGTTCCCGCCAGACCGATGGTCCTCACCGTCAGCGCGC
>JAPOQG010000032.1 GCA_026710865.1 Acidimicrobiaceae bacterium | reverse complement strand
CGGTCTGGGCCCGGTTCAGCGAGATCGACCGGTTGGCGTAGTCGAAGGTCTGCAGGTGGCGGTTCCACAGGCACACGTTGCCGTAGCGGCACTCCGGCCAGCGGGCCCGGATCACCAGGGCCTCGTCGGGCCCGATCAGGAACGGGGCCATGGCGTAGGCGGCGTCGAAGGCGGCCAGGCCCAGGTCGCCGGGCTTGCCGGGGGGCGGGAACACGTTGGGCTCCCGGGAGATCCAGGTGCGGGGCTGGGCGCCGGACTGCGGGGGCCGGTCCACGGTGAGCTCGCGCACCAGGCCGGCCACCCGGCGGATGCCGGCGGCCACCGAAGCGTCCGAGGGGCGGGGCGGCGGGGCGGTGACCGGGTCGCCGTCGTCGTCGATCACCTCGATGCGCATCTCGGGGACCCGGGCCGGGTCGGCGGCGGCGTGGGTGGGATCCTCGAAGTAGTGGCGGGTGCTGATCGATCCGGAGCGCTCGGGCAACCCCAGCCAGTTGCGGGGGCGGGGCTCGCCGCCGAGGAGGATCTCGAAGCGGCCGTCGGCGTCGACGTCGAAGGACTCGTCGTTGAGCACGCCCACCGTCCGGTTGTCCATCGAGCCCCAGGCCTCGCCCGACTCGACGGTGACCGACACGTAGGCGGCGCCCTTGATCTCGCCGGTCACCCGGTAGGCGTGGTCGGCGGAGACGGGGGCGTCGAAGTAGACGGCGTCGGGGTTGTCGCCCAGCACCTTGCGGTCGGGGTCGACGATGCGATGGAACCGGGGGGCGGCCGGGTCGCGCTCGAACAGGCCGACCAGGCCCCACTGGAGCATGTGCATGACGGCCCGGTGGGCGCCGAAGACGTCCTCGTCGCTGTGCAGGTTCCACTCGGGCGAGACCCAGCGCTCGTCGACCTCGCCCAGCAGCTCGATCAGCTCGTGCAGCGCCCGCCGGGACTCAGTCTCCACCCTCAACCGTCCCCTCCGGAAATCTCGGGTTGGTTGTCGTCACTGGATGCACAGAACTCACCCCGAGAAAACGTCGCAAGAATCTCGGGAGAGTTGTCGGTGCTGGATGCACAGAACTCACCCCGAGAAAACGTCGCAAGAATCTCGGGTTGGTTGTCGGTGCTGGAGACACAGAACTCACCCGAGAAACGTCGGGGCGGGTGGCCAGGGCACCTCAGTCCTCACGGACCACGCCGTAGTGGTCGATGTAGGGGGCCAGCTCCGAGCGCAGGCCCTCGGCGGTGAACCCCCAGTCCTCGGGCTGGTAGCGGTGGACCCCGAACTTGCCCTTGGGCTTGTGGGCCAGGTAGTCGAGCACGGCGGTGGCGTGGTCGCCGGTGAACTCCCGGCCCATCCGCTCGTAGGCCGCCGTCAGGGTGGCCACCGGGTCGCTCATCAGCCCGGTGAAGTGCACGTCCACGAACCGGTCGGCGGGCACGGTGCCCGAGGCCCGCACGTCGATCGAGCCGTTGAGCCCGGCCGCGAAGACGGCCAGGATGTTGCGGGCCATGGCGTCCACGGCCACATGATCGCTGCGCAGCCACTGGATCATGGCGGTGGTGCTCACGGTGGACGGCATGGTCTTGGCCGGGTCGCGGTGGGTCTGCACCACCCAGGCGTCACCGAACTCGGCGAACAGCAGCGGCAGCAGCATCAGATGGGCCGGGGTCTTGAGCACCCACTGGGTGGATACGGCGCCGTGCTGGAGCACCTGCAGGAGCTGCCGCTCGTAGCTGTAGTTGACCGCCGGGTCGGGCAGCCAGGAGTCCATGGAGGCGATCATGTTCCAGTGGAAGCCGCAGAAGCTGCCCTGGGTGATGGTGACGCACTCCACCGGCAGGTCGGAGCGCAGCTCGTGCAGGGCCTGGAACTCGGGCTGGACGTCGGCCCAGAACTCCTGCTCGCACTCGCTGAGCACCAGCGGCTCGGGTAGGCCGCCCTCGCCCTGGGCCTCGGGCAGGGCCACCGGGTGCAGGGCCTCGGCCGCGGTGGGGGCCCGCAGGTCGGGGTCGAGGGCCAGCAGCTCGAACAGGATGGTGGTGCCCGAGCGGGCCGGGCCGGTGACGATCACCGGGGCGGTCACCGGCCGGTCGCAGACCTCGGGGGAGGCGTCGATCGTCGCGGTGAGCAGCAGCCGGGTGCGCAGGGAGCGCAGCAGTTCCTGCTTGGTCATGAGCCGCCCGACTGTGTGCATCCCGGCGACGTCGATCGCGGCGACCAGCGCCTCGAAGCGCTCCTGCCAGCGGGGGTCGCCGAGGTCGCCGGCGGGCAGCCCGCCGAGGGCGACCGCGACGGTGTCGAGCATGTCGTCGGCGTCGAGGGGCACGAGGTCCCGGGCGTGGCCCCCGACGGAGCCGGCCATGAGGTTGACGCGCCGCACCCAGTCGGGCCGCACCAGCCGGTCCGCCATCGGCGCCAGGGGGGTCGAGGTCTCAGGCATTACAGGCCGTCAACGTATCAGCCGGCGTCGGGCCAGCCGGTCCGGCCGGCGGACGGCAGGGGCCGATCACCATGAAAACCGACCCGTCGCAGCCGCTGTCGGGGCAGCCGGTGCTGCCGGGACGTCCAGCATCCGCCCGTAGAGGCATCTTTGATCAGTTTCATAGCTTTTAGGTTGCACCAGGTTCGGAGGCGGCTAGGCTCGATGTCATGGAGGCGGCCGACACGATGACCCTCGGGATGTTCGTGACGCTGGTCGCGCTGATCATGGGGTCGATCT
>JAPOQG010000196.1 GCA_026710865.1 Acidimicrobiaceae bacterium | reverse complement strand
GCGCATCGGCGGCGCGCAGGCCATGCTCGGCTCGATGCTGTCGATCAAGCCCATAGTCGACATCTCCAGCGGGGAGGTCGAGGAGGCGGCCAAGCAGCGCACCCGCCGCAAGGCGTTGGGCTGGCTGCGCGACACGGTGCAGGCCGCCGGGCCGGTGGAGTGCCTGGCGGTCATGCACGGGGAGGCCGCCGACGTCGACGACTTCCGCGACATGCTGGCCGCGGTCCACGACGGCGACATCCGGGTGAGCAAGGTCGGCCCGGTGGTGGGCGCCCACGCCGGCCGGGGAGTGCTGGGCGTGGCCTACCAGATCCCGGCCACCTGACCTCCGACCAGAGGCGGAGCGAACAGAGCGGGAGACCGCAAGGCCCGTACCGCAGGACACAGGGACTCGAAGATTCGCAACGATTTGGACGACGCCCGGCTCACGAAGGCTGCCCAAGCCGGAGACCGGGGTGCCCTCGAGCAGTTGCTGCGGCGGCACCAGGACCAGATCCACGCCGTCTGCCGCCGGCTGGCCGGCAACGACGCCGACGGCCAGGACGCCACCCAGGAAGCGCTCATCGCCATCGTCAGGGGGCTCCCCCGCTTCCATGGCAAGGCCAAGTTCTCGACCTGGGCCTACCGGGTAGCCACCAACGCCGCCCTCGATGAGCTGCGCCGGCGGGGCCGGCGCCCGGTCCCGACCGAAGTCGAGGCCGACGACCGCCTGACCGCGGCTCCCGAGGCCGCCGACGACCCGGCCGCGGCAGCCCTGCGGCTGGACCTCGACGACGCCCTGGCCCAACTCCCCGAGGACTTCCGCGCGCCGGTGGTGCTCAGGGATGTGGCCGGCTGCGACTACGCCGAGATCGGAAGGATCCTGCAGATACCGCCCGGAACGGTGAGGTCCCGGATCGCGCGGGGCCGGGCCCGGCTGGCCCAGTCGATGAGCGTCGACGGCGGGAACCACCACGACACCCGGCAACGTCGTAACGACGAGGCAAGCGAACCATGAGTGACGAACAGCTCCGCGCAGACGAACTCGTCTCGGCCTATCTCGACGGTGAGGCCACTCCCGCCGAGGTCGCCGAGGTCGAGGGCAGCGACGCCCTGCCGGCCCGGGTCGAGGAGTTCCGGGCGGTGCGCGATGCGGTGGCCGAGCCGGTCACGCCCCTGCCCGCGGATCGACGGGACGACCTCATCGATGCGGCCCTTCGGATGGCCGGCGCGGAGGCCGAAGCCCGCCCGGAGGCCGGGGTAGTGCCCTTCCGGCGGTCCCAACGCCTGCTGCTCGCGATGGCTGCCGCGGTGCTCCTCCTCGCGGCCGTCGTCGGAACCGGCCTGATCGCCGGCAGGGGCGGCGACAACGACGCCGACACGGCAGCGCCCGCACCACTTGGTTCCTCAGCCGAGATGGGGACGGCGTCGCCGGCCGACGCCGCGCCCAGCGCCGATGTGGCCATGGCCGAAGAGCAGCCCATGCCCGACGAGGAACCCCTGGCCGCCGAGGAACCCATGGCCGGAACCGACTTGACGACCGCTGACGAGGCGATGGCACCGGATGCGGACTCGACACTGGAGGCAGCCGCGGCGGAAGCGGACGCGGCATCGGAGGCGCAGGCGGAAGCGGACGCGGCATTGGCGGAGGCGCAGGCGGACGCAGCATCGGAAGCGGACGCGGCATCGGAGGAGGCGCAGGCGGCGGAAGCCACCACGACAATCGCGGCGGCCGCGGATGAGAGCGATGCGGCCCCTTCTGAGCAGGTTGTGGACCTGGGCCTGTTCGAGAGCCTCGAGGCGCTGCTCGAAGACGTCGCTGCGAGCTGGTCCGCCGCCCTGGACGATGGTGCGATGGCCGACTCCGGAGAGTGCGCCACGGCAGTCCACGAGCGGGCCCTCGAGTTGAGCGCCGACGAGCCCCGGTCCTTCGTCGCCACAGTGGGAGACGAGGATCCCGTCACCTTCGACGCCCGGTTCGTTCGCCGGAACGACGACACTGCGGTCATCGTCTACGCGGCCCCGCCCGGCTGCGAGATCAACATCCGCGAACTGCCCGGCTCCTGACCGGCCGGCACCAACAGGCCCTCGTCCGGTTGCCGGTGCTTCAAGAGGCGCCGAACGGCCCGCCGGTAGGCTTCATCGCCATGCCCGATCCCGAGACCGGTAGCCGCGAGCGGCCGTCGCTGAGCCTGGGAACCGACGACTGGCCGGCCACTCTGGCCGGCAAGATCGTCGAGATCGTGGACGCGGTCCGCGTCCAGACCACCGACCGGGTCGTGCTCCTGCTCCGGGCCGTGGTCTATTGCCTGGTAGCGGCGGTCGCGGCCATAGCCATCATCGTGCTCGTCACGATCGCGGCCATACGGCTGGCCGACGCCTACCTGCCCATAGGCGCCGGGGTCGGTTCGGCCACCTGGGCCGCCCACGGACTCGTCGGACTGCTGGTGTCGGTCATCGGCCTGGGCTTCTGGCGAGCCCGGGCAGGGTCGGCCAAGCCCCTGTACGCGGCCCTGATCCTGGACGCGGCCATCGTGGTAGGCGTTGTCTTCTACGGTGTGATCGCCGCGGTCGCTTGAACACGACCGCCGGCACCGACTGGTACGAGCAAGGAAGGACCCCGACCGACATGAGCCTCGACGGCCGCGCCGACCACCCGGTGGAGGTAGCCATAGTCGGCTCCGGCCCGGCCGGGCTCACCGCGGCCATCTACACGGCCCGGGCCAACCTCTCGCCGGTGGTGCTCGAAGGCGAGCCGAGCTCGACCAGCGACCAGCCCGGCGGCCAGCTCATGCTCACCACCGACGTCGAGAACTACCCCGGCTTCCCCGAGGGCGTGATGGGCCCGGAGCTGATGCAGCGGTTCCGGGAGCAGGCCATCCGGTTCGGTGCCCAGATCCATACTTTGAAGGCCTCCCGGGTGGACTTCTCGTCCCAGCCCTACGGCATCTGGACCGGCGACCCCGGCGCGCCCGAGCCGACCCTGAGGGCCTGGACCGTGATCGTGTCCACCGGGGCCCAGTCGCTCATGCTGGGACTCGACCGCGAGATCGAGTTGGTGGGCCACGGTCTGTCCACCTGCGCCACCTGCGACGGCTTCTTCTTCCGCGGTCAGCACATCGCGGTGGTCGGGGGAGGCGACTCCGCAATGGAGGAGTCGACCTTCCTGACCCGGTTCGCCTCCAAGGTCACCGTCATCCACCGCCGTGACACGCTGCGAGCCTCGAAGATCATGCAGCAGCGGGCCCTCGACAACGAGCGGATCGAGTTCATGTGGAACACCGTCGTGGAGGAGTACCTGGGCGAGCCTGCGCTGAGCGGTCTGCGGGTCCGCGACACCGTCACCGGCGAGACATCGGTCCTGGACGTCACCGGCTGCTTCATCGCCATCGGCCATTCCCCCAACACGGGCCTGTTCGCCGGCCAGCTGGAGATGAAGGACAACGGCTACCTCGTCACCGAGCCGGACTCCACCAGGACCGCGGTCGAGGGCGTCTTCGCCTGCGGGGACGTGCAGGACGACTACTACCGCCAGGCAGTGACCGCCGCGGGCACGGGATGCATGGCCGCCATAGAGGCCGAGCGGTACCTCGAAAGCCGCCCCCGGGTAGGGTGACCGCGAGCGCACCGCATCAGGCGCCGGCCTCCGTATGGAACGACATAAAGGACATTGGAATGGGCGAGTCAACCATTACTCTCAGCGACACAACCTTCGACGAGGAGATCAAGGGCGCGTCCACGCCCGTCCTCGTGGACTTCTGGGCCGAGTGGTGCGGACCCTGCAAGACGATCGCGCCCATCCTCGACGAGATCGCGTCCGAGCAGGACGGCAGGCTGACGGTGGCCAAGCTCAACGTGGACGATGCTCCCAACATCGCACGGCGGTTCGGGGTCATGAGCATCCCCACCCTGATCCTCTTCAAGGACGGAGAACCGGCCAAGCGAGTGGTGGGAGCCAAGCCGAAGGCGGCTCTGCTGAACGAACTTGCCGAGCACCTCTGATCGCGGAGTGCCCCGCTCCCCCGCCGGCGGGGTTCTGCCGCTGCGGCGCGGCGACACCGGCGAGGCTGTCCGCGACCTCCAGGAGAGGCTGGCGCTGATCGGTTACGGCAGCGGCGCCGACCATCAGGAGTTCGGCGCGGCCACCGAGGCGTCTCTCCGCCAGTTCCAGAACGACCGCGGCCTGGTGGTGGACGGCATCTGCGGGCCGCAGTCGTGGAACGCTCTCGTGGAGGCCGACCACCGGCTCGGGGACCGGCTCCTCTACTACCGGGCCCCGATGATGCGCGGCGATGATGTGGCCGAGGTGCAGCGCCGCCTCGGCCGACTCGGCTTCGACGCGTACTGGGTCGATGGGATCCTGGGGCCGAGGACGCAGACCGCGATCCGGCAGTTCCAACAGAACGTCGGCCTGCCCGACGACGGCGTGGTGGGGAGATCCACCGTCGAGGCCCTCGAGCGGCTCACGCCGCGGTCCGCGGCCGAGGTCACCATCGCGGAGGTGCGCGAGCACGAGCGGCTGCGGCTCCAGCCCAGCCGCGTGGAGGGCCGGCGGGTGGTGATCGGCGACACCGGCGAGCTGCCCGTGATCGCTCAGGCCGTGGCTCGGCGCCTGCGCCACGCCGGCGCTGAGGTGCTGTCGTTCAGCACTCCGGACCTGAGCCACCAGGCCCGGACGTCCAACCAGTGGAACGGCGACATCTACCTCGGGGTGACCCTGGCCGTCGACAACTTCGGCTTCTCGTACTTCGCCACCAGGGGATTCGAGTCGGTGGGCGGCCGGGCGCTGGCCCAACGGTGCTCCGAGATGCTCGCTCCCCTGCTCGCCCAGCCGATCCCGGCCACCGGCATGCGGCTGCCCATCCTTCGCGAGACCCGGATGCCGGCCGTCTGGTGTCGCCTCGGTCCCGGCTCGACCGTGGTGCCCCGGACTCCTCGCATCGCCCAGGGCCTCGCCCAGGCCGTGATCGACTGGTGTCTCGAACCTAGATTACATTGAATAGATCTGAAACCTATGTTGATCTTCAACGCTGGCTCACATGATCAGGTGATAGATGCGTTCCAGGTCGGACAGGCCGCTGAACTGGATTGTGATCTTGCCCCTGCTCTTGCCGAGCTTGACCGACACCCGAGTGTCGAGCCTGGTCGACAGGAGCTCCTCCAACTCGAGGATGCCGGCCTGGACCTCGCCTGAGCCCGACGATCCGTTGTCCCCGGACGCAGCCGCGGCCGCCTCGGCTCCGGCCGGCCGGCCCTCCGCGACCCTGCGTTCGGTCTCCCGCACCGTCAGATTGTCACGCACGATGTCCTCGGCCAGCGCCTGCCGGGCCTCCTCGTCCTCCAGGGCGAGCAGTGCACGACCGTGCCCGGCCGAGAGGTGGCCCTCCACAACGAGCCGCTGCACCGAGGGGGCCAGGTTCAGCAGGCGAACCGTGTTGGCGACGGCGGAACGGGACCGGCCCACCCGTGATGCGACCTCTTCCTGCGTCAGGCCAAAGTCGTCCATCAGCTGGCGGTAGGCCGCAGCCTCCTCCAGGGCGTTGAGGTCCTGGCGGTGGACGTTCTCGACGACCGCAGCCTCGAGCGACCCCTTGTCGTCGGCGGAGCGAACCAGAGTGGGAACACTCCTCAGGCCGGCCCGCTGGGCGGCCCGCCAACGACGCTCCCCTGCGATGATCTCATACCCTTCAACTGATTCTCGGACAATGATCGGCTGTATCACCCCGACCTCGGATATCGACTCGGCCAAGGCCGCGAGGGACTCCTCGTCGAACCGGTCCCTCGGTTGGTAGGGGTTGGGCACGATCTGGACTATGTCGATGTCCTGGAAGGCCGACCCGGTCGTGTCGGGCTCAGCGGGGATCAGGGCCCCGAGGCCCCTCCCCAGGCCACTACGGCGTGCCACGGAGCACCTCCTTTGCCAGGGCGCGATATGCGGTCGCTCCCTTGGATAGAGAATCGTAGAGAGTGATGGGTTGGCCGAACGACGGTGCCTCGCTCAGCCGGACCGTGCGAGGGACCACCTGCCAGCAGACCTTGTCGCCGTAGTGGGTCCGCACCTCCCGGGCGACGTCCCGAGACAGGTTGGTACGGGCGTCGTGCATGGTGAGGACCACCTTTGTGAGCTCCAGGCCCGGGTTCAGGCTCCGCTGGACCATCCCGATGTTCTGGACGAGCTGGGCGAGCCCTTCGAGGGCGAAGTACTCCGTCTGGATGGGGACCATCACCTCATCAGCTGCGGTCAGTCCATTGATGGTGAGCAGGCCGAGCGAGGGCGGGCAGTCGATCATGATGATGTCATACTCCCCCACCGCTTCAGAAATCGCCCGTCTGAGCTGGCCTTCTCTGCTGAGAGCAGGCACCAGCTCGATCTCGGCGCCCGCTAGATCGAGGCTGGACGGCGCGATGTGCAGGCCCTTGATCATCGTGGGTTCCACGATCTCGTCGAGTTCGACGTCCTGCAGGAGGACCTCGTAGATCGAGGCGTCCAGCCGCCGCGGGTCCAGTCCGAGGCTGGTGGTGGCGTTCGCCTGGGGGTCGAGGTCGACCACCAGTGTCTTGAGGCCGCGTTCGGCGAAACAGGCCGAGAGATTGACGGTCGTGGTTGTCTTGCCCACTCCGCCCTTCTGGTTGGCGACGGCGAAGACTCGAGCACGAGCGTCCGGCCGTTGCTGTGCCATCGCCACGACGAGGACTCCCTTCGTTTGCTGCCCAACCACGGTTGCATAACGGTCTTGGGCAGTCAAGGACTCAGAGAGGGTTTTCGGCCGCCCAGAATTCGATGTTTCATGTGAAACGTCAGAGTTGGTGCGATTGCTCCTGCATCAGCGGGCGGCGGCGGCGGGCGGCCCGGCGGCGGGGGAGACCTGGCGGGGTCGGTGCGATCCGGGTGATCGAGATGAAGCTGCCGTGCTGCGTCGACCACCGGCCGGACAGTTCGCAACCGGTTCCCGCCCTGAGAGGCATGCCCTCCCACTGGCGTCTCGTCTCTGCCGATACCGACACGACCAGCGAACCGCCTACCCGCAACAACGGCAGGCCGCACTCTGCCAGCTCGGAGGCGGGTCCGAACAGCCGGGCCGCCATACCGTCGAAGGCCTCCCGGGCGTCACTCCGGCCGGCGACGTCCTCAACCGGAGCATGTTCGACCACGACCCGTGACGACAGACCGGCCGCGGCCACGGCTCGAAAAGCCATGTCACAGCGTCGTTCGCTGGCATCCACCAGGGTCCAGCGCGATGCCGGAAGTTCCAGGGCCAGCAGCACTCCGACCAGGCCTGCACCGGCCCCGCAGTCAACGAAGTCGCCGTCCGGCATGTCCCGCCAGGCATCCAGGATGAACCCGGCAGAGTGGAGGCGCAGCGCCGACAGGGGAGCGCTGCCTATGACGCCGGCGTCACGGGCCGGCTCCCATGCCTCGTCCAGGCGCCTCAGAACCTCGGACTCGATCCGGGCGAGAGGGCGTGGCGAGGGCAACCGCTCGCTCTAGCCGGACTGCGGTGTGATGATGACGCGCCGGTGAGGGTCCTCGCCCTCGCTGCGACTGTCGACTCCATCGATTCTGGTGACCTCATCGTGGACGATCTTGCGGTCGACCCGGTTCATCGATTCGAGAGCGATCTCCTCGCCCGCCTCCAGGGCCTCTTGGGCCACCTTGCGGGTGAACTCGGTCAGGGAAGCAGTGCGGCGGGTACGGATCCCACCCACGTCCATGCGGATCTTGCCCTCACGGGTGCTGCCACCGGATCGTTGCAGCACGGTGCGCACCAGTTCATCGATGGCCTGCGCGGTGGCGCCTCGCCGCCCTACAAGGAGTCCTATGCCTTCTCCGTCAGCTTCGATCCTCAGGATGCCGTCCTCCACGTCGTGTCTCGTGAAGGCGAGGGGGACACCGAGTGTGTCTCCGACGCCCTTGACGAAGGACTCTGCTAGGTCGGCCTGCTCCAGGAGCGAGGGCCCGCTGTCATGATCCATCTTTGGCTCCTCAATCTTCTTGTTGTTGCCACGTTGCTGTTGAGAACGTCTGGTCTCCCGAGAACCGTCACGGGACGGCGGGCTGGGTGTCGAGCGTGCCGCAGACTGCCGCCTCTCACCTGCGCTCGACCGCGACGCGGAAGGCGCAGCCGCAGAAGCCCGTGCTGATTCGGCTCGCTTCGACGAGCCGCCCCCGGATTTGCGGCCGCCTCGCCCTCGACCCTCCTTCGGTCGTACCGGCGTGGGGATCACGCGGGCCCGCACCCGCGCCTCCTCCTTGACTCGGCCGAACATCCCGACGCGTTCCTCCGACAACACCTCGAACTCGGCATCCGATTCGTGTACTCCCAGATGGACCAAGGCCTTCTCCTTGGCGCTTTCCACTGATGGAGCAGTTATTTCCAGCCATTCCATATCTCATCAACACCCTTCGTTCGCGAGACGAGTGTCAGCGTCTCTTCTTCTTGCTTCGACTCCGGTTCGGGTTGCTCCGCTTGGGAGGCGAGCCGGGGGCAGTGGTGCGTCCACCGGTGGTCCGGTTGGTGGACCGGCTCCGCGTGGGGGCCTTGCCGGTCCTGCCGCCTCCGGACCTCCTGGAGGTCGACGGTCGTTCTCGGGTCTGACCCTCGGAGTCGCCGGAGCGGCGCTTCCGGGCGGGAGCCTTGCCCTTGGCCCCACCTGCATCGCGCTTGGGAGCGGCCGCCCTGCCCTTCGCCGCGCCCGCATCCCGCTTGCGGGCCGGAGCCCGCTGGCCGGTGGCGCCCGAACTTCGCTTGCGGGCCGGAGCCTTGCCCTTGGCCGCGCCCGCATCCCGCTTGGGAGTGGGTGCGCCCTTCTTCTCGGTCAGCGACTTGGCCGAGCGCTGCCTGGTCTCGGAGTCGGCCGACCTTTCGTCCGTCGCGGTCGCTCGCTGCTTCGCCACCTGGGCTCCCAGCGAGTCCTCGCCCCGGTAGAAGGACCGGGTGATGTAGGCCTGCTGCGCGATGCGGACCACGTTCGAGATGATGAAGTAGACCACCACCGCGCCCGGCATCACGTAGGAGAACACCGGCAGCATGTACGGGATCAGCTTCATCATCATCTGCTGCTGGGGGGGCATGGCCGCCTGGCTCTGGCGGCCCTGGATCTGCTTCTGCTGCAGGAGGCTCGTGCCCAGCACGATGAGGATCATCAGGAAGTAGGGGAGCGCCCCCACGATGCCGTCCGACAGGGCGTCGCTGGCGCTCCTGGCCAGGTTGACGCCCCACGAGACCATCTCGAGGTTGCCGCTGAGGTCCTGGTAGAGATCGGTGTCGCGGGACAGGAAGTCCGGATCGAAGGCCAGCTCGCCTCTGGAGATCGGGGTCTCGGCGTACTCGGGCGCCGCCCCGGCCGCGGTGTCGTCGTAGTAGCGGTCCGCGTTGCGGCGGGCGGTGAATCCGAGCTGGGTTCCGATCTCGGTCGTGCGCCGAGTCAGCCCGTCCACGACCCGGTACATGACCAGGAAGATCGGGGCCTGCACCAGCATGGGCAGCAGGCAGCCGACCGGGTTCACGCCGTGCTCCTTGTAGAAGGCGGCCGTGGCCTCGTTCATGGCCTGGCGGTCGCCACGGTGCTGGCTCTGCAGCTTCTTCAGTTCCGGCATGTGCTGTTGCATCTGCAGCGTCGAGCGCGTGAACTTCAGGGTGAGCGGGGTCACCGCGATCGTCGTGGTCAGGGTCAGGAAGGCGATCGCCATGCCGTAGGAGGGCCACAGGGAGTAGAACCAGGCCAGTACCGCCGTGATCAGGTCGAACAGCGGATCAAGCATCGATCAACCCCGCAGGCTCCGCACTGCGCCGGGCCGGGGGCACCGGGTCCAGGCCCGCGGAGCCCCACGGGTGGCACCGGGCCAGCCGGCGGGCGGCCAACCAGGCCCCGCGCCATGTTCCGTGGATGTGCAGCGCCTCCAGCGCATAGGCCGAGCACGACGGCACATACCGGCACACCGGCGGGCGGCCGGCGCGGACCAGCCGGGAGGCTCGCACTGCGAGACAGGCCAGCCGCGTCGAGGACTTCATTTGCGCCGGAGGTCCCTCAGCAGCTCGCCCACCATCGACCGCAGCTCGGCCGCGGAGAAGCGCTCGAGCGGCGCGGAGACGCCCAGCCGGTACTCCCCGCCGGCCAGCACCAGCGCCTCGTCGCGAGCGAGCTCGCGCAGCGTTTCCCGGATGCGGCGCCGGATCCGGTTGCGCACGACCGCGGTTCCCACGGACTTGGGCACGGCCAAGTGGACGCGTGACGCTCCGGGTGCGGCACGGAACGACACCCTCAGCGGGCCGCGGCGGATGGTGGCTGCGACCGGAGGCTGTTCACGCCGCCCCCGGCCCCCGGAAAGGCCCCTCACGCCGCCAGTCGGCTCCGTCCCTTACGGCGCCGGGCTTGCAGAACAGCGCGGCCGGAGCGTGTTCTCATTCTGGCCCGGAAACCGTGTTTCTTATGCCTTTTTCTTATATTGGGCTGAAAAGGACGTTTCATTCTGAAGATCCTCCCTCGGTTTTCCCCTTGGTACGGGCATCCCGAAAAAAGCTGCCGCTGCGATGAAATGCTGTGGATGAGCAGCGGAACCGAGTCCACCGTAGGGCTGCCCCCGCGTCACGACAACCACGCCACAGAGACGGGCATTGACAGCACCGACTGACGCCGCCAATTCAAAGCCGACAAAGCACACTGAAGGAACCTATCTTACACAGTTGTGATTCACTTTGGTTTCATCCAGTCTGAACTAGCCGTTTACTTGCTTTGGATTCTCTGATTTGCAGCCAATCGCGATGCTGCTACGTTCCGCAGGCCGTCAAGTCCGAGTCAATCTGGGTCCGGTCCTCCTCCCACTATGGACCGCGCAACTGTCTTGTCCACATCTGTGGATGACTCTGTGGAGAAAGGAAGATCGAGGTGAGCAACGATCCCGAAGCGGAGCGGATCTGGACCAGCTGCGCACAGAGCATCCGCAGCCAGGTCAGCGACGCAGTCTGGAGGACCACCTTCAGCGGTGCGCGAGCCACAGCCTTCGAGGAGCGAGCGCTGACCCTGATGGTTCCGACCAGCCTGCAGAAGGCCCGCATCGAGCGCCGGTACTTCGGCCTGCTGACCGACGCCATCGACGAGACCGAGCCGGACATCACGGTCCGCATCGAGATCGACCCCGACTGGACCGACCGCGGCGAGCGGCCGGCCCCGACCGCCGACGAGGTGCCCGGGCCGGGAGCCGGCACCGAGGCCGACGGCTCGAGCGCCGAGCCCGCGGCCAACACCCGGCTGACTTTCGAGCAGTTCGTCACCGGAACCTCCAACCGCTTCGCGCACGCGGCCGCCCTGGCCGTGGCCGAGACACCGGCCGGCAACTACAACCCGCTGTTCATCCACGGCGACTCGGGGCTCGGAAAGACCCACCTGCTGCGGGCCATCAGCCACTACGTCAACAACCACTACCCGTCCTACAAGGTCCGGTACGTCACCAGCGAGACCTTCCTCAACGAGTTCGTCCAAGCCATCCGCAACAGCACGCAGCCCGACTTCAAGCAGGTGTACCGCAGCAACGACGTGCTGCTGGTGGACGACATCCAGTTCATGGAGGGCAAGGACGGCCTTCAAGAAGAGTTCTTCCACACCTTCAACGACCTGCTGCAGAACGGCGCCCAGATCGTCCTGTCCTCGGATCGGGGCCCCGACGCCATTCCCACCCTCGAGGACCGGCTGCGGAGCCGGTTCAAGTCCGGCCTCATCACCGACATCCAACCGCCCGACCTCGTCACCCGGCTGGCCATCCTGGAGAAGAAGGCGGAGTTCTCGGCCATCGAGATCCCCGGGGAGGTCCTCTCATTCATCGCCGAGAACGTCACCGACTCGATCCGGGAACTGGAGGGAGCCCTCATCAAGGTCACCGCCTATGCCAGCATCACCGGTCAGCGCTGCTCCTATGAGCTGGCCAACCGGGTGCTGGCCGACCTGATCGACAAGACGACCAAAGCACCGGTGACCGTCAGAACGATCCTCGAAGCCACCTCGGAGGCGTTCGACTTCACGCTGGAGCAGATCACCGGCGGCAGCCGGCGCCGGCCACTGGTCGACGCCCGCCAGATCGCCATGTACGTGACCCGCAACATGACCGACCTCTCCTACCCCGAGATCGGGCGCGCCTTCGGCAACCGCGACCACACTACCGTCATCCACGCGGTACGCAAGATCGAGCACCATATGACCGAGCGCAGAGAGATCTTCGACAAGGTCCACGAGCTCCAGAAGCACGTCAACGAGATCTCGTGACCGCAACCCGGGGAGAATCCTGGGGACTACCCGGTGGGCGACACTGCTTCGCTGTGGCCACAGGCGCAGTGATCAACAGCCCCGGACCGCGCCCCGCGGCCCCGCTGGTTGCCAGGGCAAGACTTGGGGATTCCCTACGGCCTGGCATTCCAACGCGAATGAACGACAATCCCCAATCCACAGCACCTAACGTCTTCTACAACATCAAACAAGGAGCCACAGGGGTTAGACCATGGGCATGAAGTTCCGTTGCGAGCGAGACGCTCTGCTGGATGCACTGAACAAGGCGGTGCGGGCCGCGGCCGGCGCGGGCTCGAATCGGGCCGCACTGACTGGGGCGCACCTCGATCTGGCCGGTGGGACCCTGGTCGTCACGGGCAGCGACCTGGATCTGACGCTGTCGGTGACCATCGAGGTCGCGGGCGAGGCCGACGGGGCCGCGGTCACGCCGGCCCGCCTGCTCACCGACGTGGTGCGGGCCGTCCCGGCCGGCGCGGTGGAGTTCTCGGTCACCGACGACGGCGAGGCCTCGATTGTGGCGGGCCCGTCGGAGTTCTCCATCCGGCTCATCCCCGAGCAGGACTACCCGCAGCTCGCCTTCAAGGACGAGGGCGCCGACGAGGCGGCCGGCGCGGTGGAGTTCAGCCCAGCGGTCACCTTCGACGGGCCCGAGTTCGGGGAGGCCCTCGGCCAAGTGGTCAAGTCGGCGTCCTCGGACGACTCCCGCCCCATTCTGACCGGGGTGTTGATGGCGGCCGAGGACGAGGGGCAGCTGCGGCTGGTGTCGACCGACTCGTACCGCCTGTCGGTCCGGGACCTCGAGGGCTCGTCCATCCTCGGCGAGCACCAGAAAGTGCTGGTGCCCAGCCGGGCGCTGTCCGAGCTGCAGCGGCTGCTCGCGGACTCAGGCGACGTCGCCTTGAAGCTGGCCGAGCATTACGCGCAGTTCGTGGTGGGGGCGGTCCAGTTGACCACCCGGCTGATCCCCGGCGACTTCCCGAACTACCAGGGGCTGATCCCCAGCGACCATCCCAACTGCCTGACCACCAACCGCGAGCAGCTGCTCGAGGTCGTGCGCCGGGTGCGGCTGCTGGCCCAGGACTCGACGCCGGTCCGGCTCGTGATGTCGGCCGAGAACCTGGAGGTCATCGCCATCACTCACGACGTCGGCAAGGCCAACGAGTCGATGAGCGCCCAGTACGAGGGCGAGGACCTGACCGTGGCGTTCAATCCCGGCTACCTGATCGACGGCATCGAGGCCGTTACCGGCGATGAGGTCACGCTGCACACCGCCGACGCGGTGAAGCCGGCCCTGCTCCGCTCGGTGGGCGACGAGAGCTTCCTCTACTTGCTGATGCCGGTCCGGGTGAGCTGAGCCGGCGGGGCCTGCCGGTCGCGCCGGGGGGACGGGGCGGTTGTGCGGGTCTGCTCGCTGTCGCTGGCGGACTTCAGGTCCTACGCCAGCGCCGAGGTGGAGTTCGCGGCGGGCCTGACGGTCGTCGTCGGCCCCAACGGCCAGGGCAAGACCAACCTGCTGGAAGCGGTCGGCTTCGTGGCCGGGCTGGGCTCGCTGAGGGGCGCACCCGAGGCCGCCCTGATCCGCGACGGCGCCGAGGCGGCTGTGATGCGCTGCCGGGCGGAGGCCGCCGACGGCCGCGAGATCCGCATCGAGGCGGAGCTGGCCCGGTCCAGACCCAACCGCGTCCGGGTGAACGGCCAACCCGTCACCCGGCGCCGGGATCTGGTCGGCGTGCTCACAGCCACGGTCTTCTCGCCCGAGGATCTCGACCTGGTGAAGGGCGAGCCCGCCCGCCGGCGCCGCTGGATCGACGGCGCGCTGACCGCGGTGCGCCCGTCGCTGGGGGCGCTGCGCAGCGAGGTGGACCGGATCCTGCGCCAGCGGAACACCCTGTTGCGCCAGGCCGGCGGCCGGGCCACCGACGATGTGGTCATCACCATGGATGTCTGGGACTCCAAGCTCGCCGCGGCCGGTGACGAGCTGCGGGCCCGCCGCCAGGAGCTGCTGGACGCGCTCGAACCCCGGATCGGCTCGTACTACGAGCGGATCGCCAACCAGCGGGGCGGCGCGGACGCCGGGTACGTGTCGAGCTGGGGGGACGGCTCCCTGGCGGAGGCACTGGCCGCCGTAAGGCGGGACGATCTGAGACGGGCGACGACGACGGTCGGGCCCCACCGTGATGACGTCCTGCTGCGGATCCGGGGTCTGCCGGCGCGCAGCCACGCCTCGCAGGGCGAGCAGCGGTCCCTGGCCCTGGCCCTGCGGCTGGCGGTGGACGCCGAGGTGCGCGAGCGTCGCGACGTGCAACCGGTCCTGCTCCTCGATGACGTCTTCTCCGAGCTCGACGCCGACCGCGCCGCCGCGCTGCTGGACGCGCTGCCCCGCAGCCAGCGGATACTCACCACCGCGACAGGCCTGCCCGCCGGCGTGCAGGCTGATCAGCTGATCCGGCTGGCCGGCACAGCGGCGCACACCGTCCTCGTCACCGAGCAGTCTCCGTGACCGGGGACGGGCCCGTGGAGCTCGGCGACGCACTGGAGCGCCTCGTCGGCTCTCTCGGTACGCCGCCCGTGGACCTCCTGTCGACGGTGTTCCAGCGCTGGGAGGAGGTGGTGGGCCCCGAGGCGGCCCGCTACTGCCGCCCGGCGGCGATCGAGGGGGAGCGCCTGATCGTGGTCGCGTCCGACGCGGCGTGGGCCAGCGAGGTGCAATGGCTGGCCTCGGCGGTGCTGGCCCGCATCAACGAGATGTCGACGGCCGGGAGGCTGGAATCGCTGACGGTCCGGGTGGCTCGCTCCAACCGATAGACACCATCGGATTGCGCGCCGCGGCCGGGTCTGCGCTGGTAGAATCTGAGCCGTGATCGGTGGCTCGAATAGGGGCTCTCGCCCGGTTCGGCGCCCCCGGCCCGCCCGGTCCTCGTCTGCTGTGGCCGGGTCGTGGCAGTGAGAAGCCGCAGCTCCGGTATCTGCGTGCCGGCAGACCTCCGATCCAGCGTCGCGGGCCCCGCCTGCGGCCGGACCCGAGAGGCCGATCGCCCATGACTCCCGACATCAGCACCGCAGAGGCGCAACAGCCGATCCCGACCCGCGGCGACCCGTCGTACGGCGCGCTCGAGATTACCGTCCTCGAGGGCCTGGAGGCCGTGCGGGAGCGGCCCAGCATGTACATCGGGTCGACGGGGCCGACCGGCCTGCACCACCTCGTGTGGGAGGTGGTGGACAACTCGGTGGACGAGGCCATGGCCGGCTACTGCGCCCGCATCGACGTGACCCTTCACGCCGACGGCTCCTGCGAGGTGGCCGACGACGGGCGGGGCATTCCCGTCGATCCCCATCCCCTCCACGACCAGGTTCCCGCCGCGGAGCTGGTGATGACCCTGCTGCACGCCGGGGGCAAGTTCGGCGGCGACGGCTACAAGATCTCAGGCGGCCTTCACGGAGTGGGCGTGTCGGTCGTGAACGCACTGTCGGCGCGGCTCGAGGTGGACATCTACCGGGCCGGGCAGCGCCACCGCATGACCTTCGTCGACGGGGGCCAGATCGACGAGGCCCTGTCGGCCCGGGGCCCGGCCCCCGACGCAGACGGCGAGCCCCGGACCGGGACCACGATCCGCTTCTGGCCCGACCCGTCGGTCCTGGAGGACGTGACCTTCCGCTACCAGACCGTGGCCGAGCGGCTGGAGATGATGGCGTTCCTCAACCGGGGCCTGGAGATCCGGGTCCGCGACCTCAGATCGGGCCCGCACGACCACTCCGAGTGGAGACCGTTCCGCTATGAGGGCGGCATCAGCGACTACGTCGACCGGCTGAACCAGTCGAAGGTGCGCCTGTTCGACGCGGTGGGGCACTTCTCGGGGACCGAGACCATCGACGACAACCCCCACGAGGTCGAGGTGGCGTTCCAGTGGAACACGGGGTTCAACAGCGACGGCCTGCACAGCTTCGCCAACGGCATCTCCACCATCGACGGCGGCATGCACGAGCAGGGCTTCCGGGCCGCGCTGACCCGCACCGTCAACGCCTACGCCCGCGAGAAGGGCCTGCTGAGGGAGAAGGCCGACAACCTCCAGGGCGAGGACATCCGCGAGGGACTCACCGCCATCGTCAGCGTCAGGATCGGCCAGCCCCAGTTCGAGGGCCAGACCAAGGCCAAGCTCGGCAACATGTCCATGCGGTCCTTCGTGGAGCGGGTCACCAACCGCTACCTGGCGGAATGGCTCGAGGAGCATCCGGCCGAGGCCAAGCGGGCGGTCCTGAAGGCGGTGGCGGCCTCTGCGGCCCGCGAGGCCGCGGCCAGGGTGCGCTCGGAGGTCCGCTCCAAGTCCCTGCTGGACGGGGCGGGGATGCCCGACAAGCTGAAGGACTGCTCGGCCACCGACTCGGCCCGGCGGGAGCTGTTCATCGTGGAGGGGGACTCCGCCGGGGGATCGGCGGTGCGAGCCCGCGACCCGGAGACGCAGGCCGTGCTGCCCATCCGGGGCAAGATCCTCAACGTCGAGCGGGCCCGCATCGACCGGATGCTCAAGAACAACGAGATCCAGGCGATCATCGCCGCCCTGGGCACCGGCATAGGCGGCGCGCAGGGCCCCAACGGCAACGGAGCCTACGGCAGCTCCAACGGGAGCTCGACCAGCGAGGACGGCTGCGACATCGCCAAGGCCCGGTACCACAAGGTGATCGTGCTCGCCGATGCTGACGTGGACGGCAGCCACATCCGCACCCTGCTGCTCACCTTCTTCTACCGCCAGATGCGGCCCCTGGTGGAGGCGGGCTACGTGTACGTGGCCCAGCCGCCGCTGTATTCCACGAAGGTGTCGAACTCGAAGTCGGTCTACCTGCTCGACGACGCCGCCAAGGACGCTTTCCTGGCCGAGCGCCCCAACCACAAGCGCGAGTTCCAGCGGCTGAAGGGCCTCGGCGAGATGGACTGGGACGAGCTGCGCTCCACCACCATGGATCCGGGCACACGCAGCCTGCTGCAGGTGTCGGTCGAGGAGGCGGCCATCGCTGATCAGGTGATCTCTGTGCTGATGGGAGACGATGTCGAGTTGCGCAAGAACTTCATCGTCACCAACGCCAGAGAAGTCCGGAACCTCGACTTCTAGCCCGGCACCGGAGCGGTCCGATGGATGATGCGACTGAAGCAACCGGCGGCGGCCCCGCCGACCCGACGCCCGGCCAGAGCGCCGGCGTGACCGTCGTCGAGATCCAGGAGGAGATGGAGAGCTCCTTCCTGGAGTACGCCATGTCGGTCATCATCAGCCGGGCCCTCCCCGACGCCCGCGACGGCCTCAAGCCGGTGCACCGCCGGATCCTGTGGTCGATGTACGACCAGGGCTTCCGTCCCGACCGGGGCCACGTGAAGTGCGCCCGGGTGGTGGGCGATGTGATGGCGCGGTTCCACCCCCACGGCGATGCCGCCATCTACGACGCTCTGGCCCGCATGGCCCAGCCCTTCTCGCTGCAGCACCCCCTCATCGACTTCCACGGCAACTACGGGTCTCCGGAGGATCCGCCGGCCGCGGCCCGCTACACCGAGTGCCGCCTCGACGCGCTGGCCATGTCGATGCTCGCCGACATCGGCGAGGACACCGTCGGCTTCGTCGACAACTACTCGGGGGACTTCACCGAGCCCGCGGTGCTGCCCGCCCGCCTGCCCAACCTGCTGGTGAACGGCAGCCAGGGGATCGCGGTGGGCATGGCCACCTCCATCCCCCCGCACAACCTCGGCGAGGTGATCGACGCGGTGGTGCACCTGCTGGAGGACCCCGGCGCCGGCACCGAGGACCTGATGACGTACCTTCAGGGCCCGGACTTCCCCACCGGCGGCCACATCCTCGGTCGCAGCGGCTTCGAGTCGGCCTACCGCACCGGGCGCGGCTCGGTGAAGATCCGGGCCGAGGTGGCCGTCGTCGAGACGGCCACCGGACGCCAGTCGCTGGTGGTCAGCGCGCTGCCCTACCAGGTGTCGGCCGGCAACGTCGCCCGCAAGATCGCCGACCTGGTCAACGCCAGGGAGCTCGACGGCATCGCCGACGTGAACGACGAGTCCTCCGGCGACGAGACCCGTTTCGTGATCAAGCTCAAGCGCGACGCCAACCCGGAGGTGGTGCTCAACAACCTCTGGAAGCACACCCCGCTGCAGTCGAGTTTCGCCATGAACATGGTGGCGCTGGTCGACGGGGTGCCCCGCACCCTCACCCTGCGCGACGCGCTCGGCGCCTACGTCACGCACCAGGTGGAGGTGGTCACCCGCCGCTCGCAGTTCCGCCTGGCCGCGGCCCGGGCCCGGCTCCACATCGTGGAGGGCCTGCTGCGGGCCCTGGGCGCCATCGACGAGATCATCGCGCTGATCCGGGCCAGCGCCGACACTGCGGCCGCCCGGGCCGGCTTGATGACCGAGCCGTTCGAGTTCTCCGAGGCGCAGGCCAACCACATCCTCGACATGGCGCTGTCGCGCCTCACCCGGCTCGGTCGCAGCCAGCTCGAGAGCGAGGCCGCCGACAAGCGCAGCCTGATCGCCGAGCTGGAGGCGCTGCTCGCGGACGAGGTGCGGATCCGGATGGTGATCCGCGACGAGCTCAGGGAGATCTCCGAGAAGTTCGCGGTCGAGCGGCGGTCGTCGCTGGAGGTGGACCCGGGCGAGCTCGACATCGAGGACTTGATCGACGACGACGATCTGGTGTTCACGATGTCGGCGTCGGGCTACGTGAAGACGGTGGCCGTCGACGAGTTCCGGGTCCAGGGCCGCGGCGGCCGGGGCGTGGCCGGCGCCAAGCTGAAGGAGGCCGACAGCGTCACCCACCTCATCCACACCACTGCCCACTCGTACCTGCTGTTCTTCAGCAACTTCGGGCGGGTGTACCGGCTCAAGGCCCACGAGGTTCCGGTGGCGTCGCGCACTGCCCGGGGAACCTCGATCGCCAACCTGCTGTCGCTGCAGGACAGCGAGCGCATCCAGGCCGTGATCGACACCCGCGACTACGAGACCAACCGGTACCTGTTCTTCGCCACCAGGAACGGCCGGGTGAAGAGGACGAAGCTGACCGCCTACGACTCGTCGCGCAAGGCCGGGCTGATCGCGATCCACCTCCGGGACGGCGACGAATTGGTGGCCGTGGTACCGACCGACGGGGTCCACGACATCCTGCTGTCGTCGCGCCTGGGCCGAACCCTGCGGTTCTCTCAGGACGACGTACGGGAGACGGGGCGGGGCGCCATAGGCGTGATCGGACTGAAGTTCAAGTACCGAGGCGACTCGGTCGTGTCGTGCGCGGTGGCTCGACCCGGTGCCGCGCTGCTCCATGTGACGACACTCGGCTTTGGCAAGCGCACGGCGGTGGACAGTCTGAACTGCAAGAGGCGAGCGGGCCTCGGTGTCCGGGGGATAAGGCTCGAACAGGACAAGGGCGAGGTGCTCGGAACGCTGGTAGTGGACCCTGACGACGAGATTCTCGCCGTTACACGCAATGGCGTCGTGATCCGGCTTCCTGTCTCCGGCGTCTCGCTTCAAAGCACTTCGGCGGCTGGCGTGAAGGTCATGACTCCCGATCCCGCGGACGAGGTCGTGGCCATCGCGTTGGTGGGCGACGAGGTGAACGGCGATTCCGGCCGGGACGCCGCCGACGATCCCCAAGGGGCACCGGGCGGGCAATGACGGCTCGGGCCAGGCCCGAGCCCCGGGACCGGGGGCAGGCAGTGCCGTTGATGGCGGCCATGCTCCTGCTGGCGGTGGTCGCCGTCGTGGCCACCGTGGAGATCGGGAGGCTGCTGAACGACAGCGCGGCCGCCCGAACCGCCGCCGATGCGGCTGCCCTGGCCGGCGCGGCCGCGGGACGCGACGCGGCCGCATCGATGGCGCACGCCAACGGCGGCGTGCTGGTCTCCTACCACGAGGAGCAGGCCGCGGGTGATGCCGATGCGCTGCTGGTGACGGTCGCGGTGCGGGTCGGCCGGGCCGGCCAGACGGCCCGCGCCGAGCAGCAGGTCGAGTGGGTTGCGCCCCAGTAGAGCCGGGGGTGGACCGCCGGGCGTAGACTTCCCGCTTGTCGGAGGTGCCAAGAACTCATGAGCGACGAGCCAGCTTCCGGCCCGGATGAGCAGCGGCCAGACTCGCCATCCGCCACCGCACCGCCCGCGAGCGAGCGCCCATCCACCGCCACTGCGCCGGCCGGCGACCCTCCATCGGGCGCCGATCCCGCCGATCCGCTACTGGCACCGCAGCCGAGGCCGGTGCCCCGCTCAGCCATCGGGCGGGCATACCGGAGCCGGGTCAACCGGCGCCTGCGGGCTCGCCGGGTGCGGCGCCTGGTCAGGCACGTCGAGCCGTGGTCGGTGCTGAAGGTTTCGCTGATCCTGTACTTCTGCGCCTGGGCCATCATGTTGTTCGTGGGGGTGACGCTGTGGAACCTGGCCGTCAACTCTGGCCTTGTCGGCGATGTCGAGGGTTTCGTGGTGGAGCTGTTCGCGCTGGAGTCCTTCAAGATCAACGCCGATCAGATCTTCCGGATCGCGGCGGTCGGAGGCCTCGTGCTGGTGCTGGCCGCCAGCGGCCTGACAGTGCTGGGAGCGGTGCTGTTCAATCTGATCAGCGACATCACCGGGGGAGTGCGCCTGACCGTGGTCGAGGAGGAGACCGCCCGGCCCCGGCCCCGCCGTGCCCGCCGCCGGGTCCTGGTGGCGGCCCCGCCCCCCGCCGATCAGCCGCCCGGACCGCCTCCCGGCACGGCTGGTGGCGGTCGGAAGCAGCGCGGCTAGCGTGTAGCGCCTCCGGGGCTATAGCTCAGCCGGTTAGAGCGCACCCCTGATAAGGGTGAGGTCGCTGGTTCGACTCCAGCTAGCCCCACACCTCAGCTCCACAGCTCCGACACCGCCCGGAGGCCGTCTTGGCCGCAGGATTCATCACCTTGATCCGCCGGACGTTCGTGGCCATCGTTGTCGGCATGGCGCTGGCCGCGGCCATCCGGGTGCGGGGCCGCGGCGGCGTGCCTCCCCAGACCGGAGGGTGGCGCGAATTGCGGGACGACGAGCTGGCGTGACCTCCGAGCCCACCGGAGCCGCCGCGGTCGTCTTCGGTGCTGGTGCCACCGGCCTGCGGATCGCGCGCATGCTCGACGACAGTCCCAGCGTCGGCTCGGTGGAGGTGCGCGACACCGACCTGGAGCGGCTGGGCGCTGTCGCCAGCCGGCTCGGCCCGAAGACCAGGATCGGTCAGGGGCCGGCCGTTGCTGAGGGAACCGACCTGGTGGTGGTGGCCACGACCGCCGGATCGCAGGCCGTCCTGGCCCTCGCCGCGGTGAAGGCCGGCGCGACCGTCGTCACCACCACCAACGAGATAGCCGAGACCCGGGCCCTGCTCGCCGCCGGCAAGGAGGCGAGACGCCACGGCGTCGCTCTGGTGGTGGGCGCGGGCTACATGCCCGGGCTCACCTGCCTCTTGGCCCGGGTCGGCGCAGCCGGGTTCGACGCCGTCGACGAGATCCATGTGGCCAAGGCCGGAACCGGCGGACCGGCGTGCGCCCGCCAGCATCACCGGGCCCTCAGCAGCCTGGCCATCGACTGGCGCGACGGTCGCTGGACGCGACGCGCCGGCGGGTCGGGCCGCGAGCTGTGCTGGTTCCCCGATCCAGTGGCCGGACGCGACTGCTACCGGGCGGCTCTGCCCGATGCGCTGCTGCTCGTGCCGGCCTTCCCCGGCGTCGATCGGGTGACGGCCCGCATGGCCGCCACCCGCCGCGACCGGCTCACCGCGCCGCTGCCCATGATGCGCCAGCCCCATCCCGAGGGCGGGGTGGGCGCCGTGCGGGTTGAGCTGCGGGGCCGGCGTCGAGGCGAGCGCCATGTGGTTGTGCTGGGCTCTCAGGCGAAGCCGGCTCAGGGCGCGGCCGTGGTGGCCGCCTCCACCGGGCTGCACCTCCTCGGCCGGGAGGCGCCGGCCGGGGCTGCGGGCCTGGCGTCGGTGCCTGATCCCGACCGGCTACTGAGCGCGATCGCCGCGCTGGGGCTGCGCCCGTCGCGCTTCGAGGGGTTCGCCCTGACCCACGACGCGGTCGCCTGAGCTCGTCCCTGGGGCCGGCCCTACCGGAGGCAGGCCAGCAGGTCGTCGTGGAGGAGCCCGTTGCTGGCCGCGGCCGAGCCGCTGCGCCACTCGGGGCTGCCGGAGGTGTTGGAGAACCGGCCCCCGGCCTCGGCCATGATCACCGGCATCGCGGCGACGTCCCAGTCGAAGCACTCCGGGTCGACCATGGCCTCGGCCCGTCCGGTGGCCACTAGGGCATAACCGTAGGCGTCGCCCCAGGTGCGCACCCGCGCGCCGGCGGCCCGCACCCGCTCCAGGGCCGGCTCGGGCCAGTAGGAGAGCCCGCTGGTGCACACGTAGGCGCCGTCCAGTCCGGCGTGCTCGCTCACCCGGCACGGGACCCCGTTCCAGTAGGCGCCCCGGCCCCGGCCGGCCCAGACGCACTCGTCGAGGGCCGGCAGGCAGATCACACCCACCGCGGGGCCCTGCCCGTCCACCAGCGCCAGCAGCGTGGCGTACAGCGGCACGCCCTGGACGAACGCCTTGGTGCCGTCGATCGGGTCGATCACCCAGGAACGGCCGGTGCGGCCGGCCGAGACTCCCTCCTCCTCGCCCCAGACGCTGTCGTCGGGGTAGGCGGCGGAGATCTCCGAGCGCAGCAGCCGCTCCGCGGCGTAGTCGGCCTCCGTCACCGGCGTCCCGTCACTCTTGGCCGACACCGAGAGGCTTCGCTGCTGGTACCACTGCAGCGTGATGCGCCCGGCCCGCTGGGCGGCGTCCACGGCAAAGTCGATGACCTCCTCAGCGATCGCTCCGCCTCGAGGCTCCGAATTGTCAGCCGGGGGTTGATCTTGTGGGGAAATGTCAATATCTTTCATGTTATGCCAACGAGTGTCTATCTCTATAGCCAGGCTACGGCGAGAATCATGCAAGCTGAGCGTTGCCGGTCGGTGGCTGACACTATCGACCTTCGGCGGGCTGCGGTGACCGAGCGCCACCGGCCGGTGGTGACGCTGCACCGCGAGGAGGTCTGGATGGGTCGGGCGGCCAGCGCCAGCCGGGCCAGGCTGCAGCGTGTCATCGGCGCGACGCTGCATTCCCTCGGCCTCGACCTGGCCACTGCCAGCCGGGCCCTGCGCAGCGAGGCCGTGAGGCTCGAACAGGAGGCCGCCGCGCTGCGAACCCGTGGCCGGGCGGCCGCCGAGGCCGAGGCCCGGGCCGCCCGCGCCCTGGCTCAGCGAGCGGGCGGCTGAAAAGCCGGGCGCCACCCTCCCGGACGCCGGCGCGCGGGGGGGTGACAGCCGGCCGGGCCGGCGCGTATTCTCAACGCCATGATCAGCGACACACTCCGATCCGTCCTGCGATTCCGCCGGTTCGAGTTCAGCGCGACCAAGCGGCGGCTGCAGAGCGCGGCCAGCATCGAGGATCTGCGCAGAATGGCCCGCCGGCGCCTGCCCGGGGGAGTGTTCGACTACATCGACGGTGGCGCCGAGGACGAGGTCGCCATGGACCGCAACACCCGCGCCTTCCGCGAGATGGAGTTCGTCCCGCGGGTGCTGCGCGACATGGGCAACGTGGACACCACCGGCACGATCCTCGGCCGCGAGGTCCCCTTCCCGCTGATCCTGGCGCCCACCGGGTTCACCCGCATCGCCCACCCGCCCGGCGAGCTGGCCGTGGCCCGGGCCGCGGAGCGCGCCGGCCTGCCGTACTCGCTCTCCACCATGGGGACCCGCTCGGTGGAGGAGGTGGCCGCGGTCAGCAACGGCTCCAAGTGGTTCCAGGTGTACGTGTGGCGCGACAAGGGCCTGCTCAAAGACATGATCCTGCGGGCCGCCGACGCCGGCTTCGACGTGCTGTGCATCACCGTCGACGCGGCCATGCTGGGCCGCCGCGAGCGGGATGTGCGCCGGGGCTTCACCCTGCCGCCCAAGATGGGTCTCGACACCGTGCTGGAGGGCATCCTCCGCCCCGGCTGGAGTCTTCGCTTCGCCTTCGCCGAGCCGGTCTCCTTCGCCAACGTCGCCGGCAACACCGACATCGACGGGTCGACGGCGGTGGATCTGGCCGCGTTCATGAACGAGCAGTTCGACCCGACCCTGTCGTGGGAGGACGTGGCGTGGATGCGTTCGCTGTGGGACGGCCCGGTGCTGGTCAAGGGCGTCCAGAGCGTGGCCGACGCGGTGATCGGCCGCGACGAGGGGCTCGACGGCATCGTGCTGTCCAACCACGGCGGGCGCCAGCTCGACGGTGCTCCCGGCATCGTCGACCTGGTGCAGCCGGTGGCCGAGGCGGTGGGCGGCGACCTCGACATCGTTTGCGACGGCGGGATCCGCCGTGGCAGCGACATCGTCAAGGCGCTCGCGCTAGGCGCGACCTCGTGCATGATCGGCCGCCCGTACCTGTACGGGCTGGCGGCCGCCGGCGAGGAGGGCGTCGACTGGGTGATCGAGCATCTGCACACCGGCATGAAACGCGACATGGCCCTGTGCGGGGCCGCCGGCGTGTCGGAGCTGACACCGGACCTGATCTACCGGCCCGACACCGGGAGATGACCTCGACGCCTGTATAGACATCCTCCTCAGAATCAGAGGACTGCTCCACTTTCAGTTAGACATCTTCACGGCTGTGTTGTAGTCTCTAATCGAGGCTGGGCCGGACGGGGCTCGGTCGCCTTGGGGCAAGGAGGCTTGCATTGCAGGGGGATCAGCCAGCTCATCGCCATCTGCTGCCGCACTTCACTCGAGGCGATGCGTGGCGCCGCGACGATCTGGTGGTGATCGAGCGGGGAGAGGGCTGCTACGTCTGGGACACCGAGGGCGTCGAATACCTCGACGGCCTCGCCGGACTGTTCTGCACCAACCTCGGACACGGTCGCAGCGACCTCACCGCGGCCGCCGCCAAGCAGATGGACCGGCTGGCCTTCTACCCCAACTGGAGCTTCGCCCACCCGTCCTCGCTAGAGGCCGCGTCCTTCATCGCAGAGGTCGCGCCCGGCGACCTCGACCGGGTCTTCTTCGTGAACTCGGGCTCCGAGGCGGTCGAGTCGGCCATGAAGTTCGCCCGCTGCTACCACCTGGCCAACTCCGAGGACACCCGCCACAAGGTGATCGCCCGCCGCTGGGCCTACCACGGCACCACTCTCGGCGCCCTGTCGGCAACCGGCATCCCCAGCCTGCGCGACCCCTTCGAGCCGATGCTCGGCGGCTGCGTGCGCCATGTGGACAGCACGCTCGGCTGCACCGGCGAGCCCGAAGCCCCCGCCCGGGAGCTGCCCTGCGTGGCCGCGGTGGAGGAGGCGATCCTGGCCGAGGGCCCCGAGACCGTGGCCATGGTGATCGCCGAGCCGGTCCAGAACGGCCGCGGCGCCCTGGTCCCGCCCGAGGGCTACTGGCCCGAGCTGCGCCGGATCTGCGACACCTACGGCGTGCTGCTGTGCGCCGATGAGGTGATCAACTCCTTCGGCCGCCTCGGGCACTGGTTCGGCAGCGAGCGCTTCGGCGCCGAACCCGACATGATCACCTTCGCCAAGGGGGTCACCAGCGCCTACCAGCCCCTCGGGGGCATGGTGGTCCGGGGGGCCCTGGTGGACCGGGTGTGGGACTCGCCAGTGGCGATGTTCGTGCACGGCTCCACGTTCGGCGGGCATCCGGTGGCCACCGCGGTGGCGGTGGCCAACATGGCCGCCATGCGCGACGAGGAAGTGTTCGCCAACGTCCTGCGCAACGAGGATCGGCTCACCGGCGGGCTGCGGGCCCTGATGGCCGCGCATCCATGCGTCAAGGACGTGAGAGGGACCGGTTACTTCCACTATGTGGAGCTGATGCGGGACCGGGCCGCCGGCATCGACCTGAGCGAGCCGGAGTTCGAGCAGCTCCTGCCGGGCGGTGTGCTCGAGCGGTTCGTGCGGGAGGCGCGCGTGCTGGTGCGGCCCGACTCGCGGGGCGCCGCCATGCTGGCCATCGCACCGCCCCTGGTGGCCGACGCCGCCGTGATCGACGACCTGCTGAACCGGGTCGACCAAGTGCTCGACCGCGTGAGCGGTTGGCTGAGAACCTCGAACTGAGGCTCTCGAAAATATGCAAACCCACGGAGGGAAAAGATGAAACGACTATTGGCTCTACTGGCCGTGTTCGTTCTCGTCGCCGCGGCCTGCAGCGATGACGAGCCCGAGCCGGCGGCCGGCGGTGACGAGCCGGCGGCTCCAGCCGTCACCGGCGGCGAGGACGACGCACCGGACGCCGTCGACGACGAGATGATGCTCGACGAGTTGAATGTGGCGTATTTCTTGGAGTGGCCGACGGCGAATCAGGCGGCTCAGGCCGATGGGACCTATGACTCCGCTCTGGGTGTGACGGTGAACTGGATCCCGTTCGCGTCGGGTGGTGACATGGCCCAGGCCATGGAGGCCGGCGACATCGACATCTCCTACTCGCAGGGTCTGACGCCGTTCGCGAACTTCGTGACCGGGGGCTCGGATCTGCTGCTGGTGGGGGTGGCGGTGTCGTATGCGGATGCCGACAACTGCGTTGCGGGCCCCGACTATGGGATCACTGCTGAGAACGCGGCGGAGACGCTGGCGGGTCAGAGCATCTACACGCCGTTGGGGAATGTGACCCACTTCAAGCTGTTGAAGATGCTGGAGCATCTGGGGGTGGACACCTCCAGTGTGGAGTTGATCCAGTCTGAGGGCGGCCCCGCGGCTGCGGCTGCGCTGGACTCGGGCGCGGTGGCCTTGGCGTGCGCGTTCGGCGGCGCGGTGAACCAGATGATCGACAACGGCGGCAACCTGGTCATGACCGGCGCCGAGCAGGAGGCCATCGGCATCCGGGTGTTCGACATCATCTCCACCACCG
>JAPOQG010000103.1 GCA_026710865.1 Acidimicrobiaceae bacterium | reverse complement strand
GCCTTCGATGTGCTGGCGCTGGCCGATGCCGACCTCATGACCGAGCCGTTCCGCGACCGGCGGGCCCCGCTGGGGGCGGTGGCGGGGGCGTTCGGCGGGCCCGGGGCGCTGGGTGCCTCCGCCGTCGACCGGCGGCGTGGCCGGCCCCGGCGCCGACCCACCTCCGGGGCGGGCGGGGGGGGCGCCAGCGGCCCCCCCCCGCCGAAGCCCCCCGCCACCGCCTCCAGCAGGCCCCGCCGGTCGCGGAACGGCTCGGTCATGAGGTCGGCATCGGCCAGCGCCAGCACATCGAAGGCCACGAACTCGGCCGGGGTCTCTTCGGCCAGGCGACTGATCCTGCTCTCGGCGGGATGGATCCGCTGCTGCAGGGCGTCGAAGCCCAAGCGGTCGTCGACTCGCACGATGATCTCGCCGTCCACCACCGCCCGGGCGGGCAGCGAAGCCTTTAGCGGCTCGATGAGCTCCGGGAAGTACCGGGTCAGGGGCCGCTCGTTGCGGCTGCCCAGCACGATCTCGTCGCCGTCGCGGAACACGATGCAGCGGAAGCCGTCCCATTTCGGCTCGAAGGCCAGGTCGCCGTCGGGGATGCCGTCGACGGCCTTGGCCAGCATCGGCCTGATCGGCGGCATCACGGGCAGGTCCACAGCCGTTGAGCCTACGTTCCGGCTTGTGGCCGTGGTGCCCCTGGTGCTCGACCGCGGTCCCAGCCCGATGCTCGGCGGCGGCGACGGGCTGTCGTTGCGGGCTGTGCGGGGCCCTGCGGCGGCGACGGCTGCCTACGATGCACCCATGAGCGAAGAAATCCGTCCCTTCACCGTCGCGGTCGACGACGCCGACATCGCCGACCTGCGGGACCGGCTGACCCGCACCCGCTGGCCCGAGCCCGAGGTCGTCGACGACTGGTCCCAGGGGATCCCCCTCGCGTACCTGCAGGAGGTGTGCGAGTACTGGGCCCGCGACTACGACTGGCGCCGCTGCGAGGCCGCCATCAACGCCCGGCCCAACTTCATCACCACCATCGACGGCCTCGACATCCACTTCCAGCACATCCGCTCGGCCCACGACGGCGCGCTGCCGATGATCGTCACCCACGGCTGGCCCGGCTCGGTGCTGGAGTTCACCCAGGTGATCGATCCGCTCGTCGATCCGGCCGCCCACGGCGGGGGAGCGGGCGACGCCTTCCATCTGGTGCTGCCGTCGCTGCCCGGCTACGGGTTCAGCGCCAAGCCGTCGGCGCCGGGCACCGGGATCGAGCGCATCGCCGCGATGTGGGACGAGCTGATGGGCCGCCTCGGCTACGACAGCTACGTGGCCCAGGGCGGCGACTGGGGGTCGGCGGTGACCACCCAGATCGGCATGCAGGACCTCGGTCGCTGCCGGGCCGTCCACACCAACATGCCGGTGGCCGGTCCGTCCAAGGAGTCGATGGCGGACCTGACCACCAAGGAGCAGGCCGCGCTGGAGTCGATGGGCTACTACGACAAATGGGACTCGGGATACTCCAAGCAGCAGTCGAGCCGGCCCCAGACCATCGGCTACAGCCTGGTGGACTCTCCCGCAGGCCTCGCCGCCTGGATCCTCGAGAAGTTCTGGTCGTGGACGGACCGCAGCGCCCACCCCGAGGACTTCTACAGCCGCGACCAACTGCTCGACAACGTGTCGCTGTACTGGTTCACGGCCACGGGGGCGTCGTCGGGTCGGCTCTACTGGGAGAGCTTCGGCGACTTCGCGGGAGGGGAGTGCGCGGTGCCCACGGCCTGCAGCATCTTCCCCAACGAGATCTTCCGGGCGAGCCGGCGGTGGGCTGAGAAGCGCTACACCGACATCCGCTACTGGAACGAGCCAGAGGTCGGTGGGCATTTCGCGGCCTTCGAGCAGCCCGACCTGTTCGTGGCCGAGATGCGCTCCGCCTTCGCCTGGATGCGCTAGGAGACTCGCTCGCCCGGCGAGGAATTGGCAGCGTTTTGCACGGTATGCGTGCATTCTGCTGCCAGTTGGCGTGAGGCGTCGGCCACGATCGGGAATTGGCAGCGTTTTGCACGGTATGCGTGCATTCTGCTGCCAGTTCCGGGAAAGTCAGGTGCCGACGGCGATCACCCGGACCTCGGGCTCGACGTCCTCGACGGCCTGGTTCCAGCGCAGGCCGATCGAGCTGTACAGGCCGTCCCGGGCCAGCCTGCTCAGGTACCGGTAGCCCTCGATCCGGTCGAGGTCGCAGGTCGCCCGTTCCTGCACGAGGTCGCCGGCGGCCTTGAGCGCGTCACAGAACTCGGCCCAGGCCCGCCCGACACAACCTTGTCGCACATCTCGTCATTTGCCATCTCCCAATGCGATCACCGCAACAGGTCGGCGGCTACCCGGGAACGACTTGCATCGCCGGGCAGGGCAGAATATATTTGTTTAGTCACCAAATGTAAAGGACCCCATGTTGCTGCGAGTAGATGCGAAGGCGGGGCATCGAGACACGCGGGCCACCAACCGCCGGCTCGTGCTCCAGTCGTTGTTCCGTTCGGCGGGCCGCAGCCGTGCCGACCTCGCCCGCCAGACTGGCCTTACTCCCGCGACGGTGTCCGATCTCGTCGCGGACCTGCTCGACGAGGGGCTCGCGGAGGAACTCGGGCGCGGCCCTGCCAAGGTCGGCAAGCCCTCGACACTCCTGAAGCTCAACGAGAAGTCGCGCAGCATCATCGCGGTCGACCTGAGTGACAGTTCCATCCTCAAAGCAGCAGTGATGGACCTTGAGGGCGAGGTCCTCCATCGTGTCCACCGCGAGTTTCGCGGTGTCACGGGCGAGAACGCCGTGGCTCTGACCGAGCAGGCGATCACCGAGGCGATCTCCCTCGCTCCCGGACCGCTGCTAGGCGTCGGTGTCGGAACTCCGGGCATCGTCACCACGGGGGGCGTGGTCGTCGAGGCTCACAACCTGGGTTGGGCCGACCTCGACCTCGCGCAGCGGCTCTCCGACACGTTCGGTCTTCCGGTGAGGATCTCCAACGATGCGAACGCAGCGGCGCTCGCCGAGTTCTCGTCCGGCGGTACCGCCCGTCAGAACCTGATGGTCGTGAAGATCGGCAGCGGCATTGGTGCGGGACTGGTCATCAACGGCCAGCAGTACCTCGGGGAGCGCTTCGCCGCCGGCGAGATAGGCCACATCGTCGTGAGGGACGACGGTCCCGTGTGCCGCTGCGGCAATCGGGGCTGTCTCGAAGCCTTCGTGACGGTTCCCCTGCTGCGGGCCGCTCTGGAGGCCGGGGAGGATCCGGAGCGCGTGGTCGCCGCCGCCGGTCAGAACCTGGGGCTCGCTCTGGCCGGGCCTGTGAGCGTTCTCGACATCCAACACGTCGTCGTCGCGGATACCGGACTCCCCCTTCAGGACGGGCTGTGCCGGACCGCCATGAGCTCACTTCGGACCCGCACTCTGGCGAGCCTCGGCCAATCGGTCGCGGTGCGGCCGTCGGACCTGGGCGACGACGTGGTCCTGCTGGGCGCGAACGTCCTCGTGCTCAGCCAAGAGCTGGGGGTTGCCTGACGGCTGCCTCGACAGCAGGCGCGATGGGAACGGGCCACGGAGGCCGGTTCCCACCCCGCCACAAACCCATGGATTCCCGATTGGGAGGGGAAGGAGATCCCAGAATGACCAAGCATATGAGGCTACTTGCAGCACTGCTGGCCCTCGGACTCGTCGCCGCCGCGTGCGGCGACGACGATGAGGGCGCGCAGCCGGCCCCCGATGACAGCGGTGCGGCTGCACAGCCGGCCGATGACGATGGTGCGGCTGCGGAACCCGCCGATGACGACGGTGCGGCTGCAGAGCCGGCGGATGACAGCGGTGCGGCTGCCGAGCCGGCCGATGACGGTGGCGACGAGGTCGTGACGATCACGATCGAGAGTTGGCGGACGGACGACGCCGCGATCTGGGATGACCAGATCATCCCGGTGTTCGAGGCCGAGTTCCCCAACATCAACGTCGAGTTCAACCCGACGCCGCCCGCCGACTACAACGCCGCGCTGGACACCCGCCTCGTCGGCGGGACCGCCGGCGACCTCATCACCTGCCGCCCCTTCGATGCGTCTCTCGCGTTGTTCGACCGCGGCGACCTGGCACCGTTGACGGACCTGCCCGGCATCGGCGGATTCAGTCCTGTCGCTCAGAGCGCGTGGATCACCGATGACGGGACCACCCCGTTCTGCGTTCCGATGGCGTCGGTCATCCACGGCTTCATCTACAACAAGACAGCCTTCGACGAG
>JAPOQG010000170.1 GCA_026710865.1 Acidimicrobiaceae bacterium | reverse complement strand
CGAGTCCCAGCGCCCCGAGGAGCTCCCCGTCGACCTCACCGCCGAGTTGCAGATCGCCGGCGTAGACCGGGTCGCCATCGAGTACCGCCGGTGGCTGCGCGAGATCGCCCGAGGCGCCGAATCGGCCCGTCAAGCGGCCGGCCACTGACGCCCGACCGCCCAACCGCTCCCTTCCTGGCCACCGGCTGCCCAACGCAGTATGCAGCCCTCGCCCGCAGGGACCTGGCATATCGACGAGGAGAAGCGATGACCCACGACGACGCCATCCACGACGACGGCTTCCGGCTGGACAACGGGCTGGCCGGCGAGGCGCTCACGATCCCGTCCGCGAACCCGAGGAACTTCCACCAGGCGATCTCCGAGACCGACACCATGGCGCGCCAGGACCTATGGGCGAAGCTGTTCCTGCCGAAGGGTGCCGGTCCATTCCCGGTGGTGATCGTCGCTCCGGGCAGCCTCGGGCTCCAGGAGCACCACATGTCGATCGCGGCGGCGATCACCGACTCAGGCGTAGCGGCCTGCACCATCGACCCGTTCAGCACCCGCAGCGTCGTCACCACCGTCCACAACCAGGTCCAGTTCTCGTTCGCGGCCAGCGCCTGGGACGTCCTCGCCGCCGCCGAGGCCCTCGCGGCCCGCCCGGACATTGACTCCGCACGGATCGGCGCGCAAGGCCATAGCCGGGGCGGCTCGGCGGTGCTGAACGCCGCGTCGGTGCATCTGGCGGCTGCGGCGAGCGCTCCCAAGCTGATCGGGGTGTACGCCGCCTATCCCTGGTCGGGACAGCAGTTCCTCGACCCCTCCGTCGGGTCCACCTGCGTTCGGGCGATCATCGGCGACCGCGACGACTGGTGTCCCCCGATGCAGGTGCAGGCCCACATCCACGCCATCGGACTCACCGGCGCCGATGCGACGATGCGGATCGTGCCCGGCGCCAACCACAGCTTCGACCGCACAACCCCGCTCGAGTACATCCCGGAGGCCTCGGTGACGCCCGGGGCGCCCACCTTCTACATCGCGGACGACGGCGCCTTCATCCTGCCCGCCTCCGACGAGCCCGACCCGGAGCTGGAGGACCGCGACGGCTTCCTCTACTCCATCGAGGCCGGCTTCGGGGTCCGCGGCGCCCGCATCTCGGGCAACCCCGACCTGGTGACGCTCTTCTACGACGACATGACGAAGTTCTGGACCGACGCCATGGCTCCTGCCGACACGTAGAAGATCTCTACGCCAGTTCGTCCGCGACCGGGAAGACGTTCGTCGTCATGCCCCCGTCGACGACGATGTTCTGACCGGTGGTGTACGCGCCGTCAGCGGAGGCCAGGTAGGCGTAGGTGCCGGCGATCTCGGTGGGGAGACCGAGACGGTTCATGGGGACGATCGGCCAGCTCTCCCGGGCCGCCTCCATGGCCTCCTCGCTGCCCAGCAGCGCAAGGGACATCGGGGTGTCGAGGGGGCCGGGACTCACGCAATTCACCCGGATATTGTGCTCGACAAGCTCGATCGCCATCGTCTTGACGAGGCTGATGATGCCAGCCTTGGAGACGCCGTAGTGGGCGTCACCGGTCGATGCGGCCACGCCCGAGATCGACGCGGTGTAGAGGATCGCGCCGCCGTTGCCGGCTGCCACCATCGCCCTCGCCGCCGCCTGGCCCAGCACGAACGACGCGGTGAGG
>JAPOQG010000294.1 GCA_026710865.1 Acidimicrobiaceae bacterium | reverse complement strand
TACAGTGTCGCTGTGGAGACGGTGACGCTCGTCGATCTGGCCCCCATCCTGGCGGCGGTGATGGGTCCGATGCTGCTGTTCGCGGCGGCGATGATGCGCTACCAGCACGTCGACAGCACGAAGACCCGCGACCTCATCGACGAGGCCCGCAAGGAGAACCGCGACCTCATCGACGAGGTTCGCAAGGAGAACCGCGATCTCATCGACGAGGTTCGCAAGGAGAACCGCGACCTCATCGACAAGAGTCACGGAGAGCTGGGCGCAAGCCTCGGTGACCTGCGCGAGCGGCTGGCCCGCATAGAGGGGCATCTCAGGATCTGGCCGCCTCCCCCGGGCGACGCGGACGCCGGCGGGGCCGAAGCCGCCTGAACCCGGCCGCTCAGCCCGGTCGCGCCACCTCGGCCAGCGCGGTCAGGAAGCGGTCGTTCTGGGCGGGAGTGCCGATGGTCACCCGGATTCCCACACCGGAGAACGGTCTGACCACCACGCCGCGCTGCTCCAGCGCGATGCACACGTCGTCGGTGCGCTCGCCCAGCTGCATCCACACGAAGTTGGCCTCGGTGTCACCGATGTCCCAGCCGCCGGCGGCCAGTGCGGCAACAACCCGGGACCGTTCGGTCCGGATGGCGCCGATGTTGGCCTGCGCCTCGGCCGCAGCCTCGTCGCTGAGAGCGGCCAGCGCGGCGGCCTGGGCCAAGCCGTTGACGTTGAACGGGATCAGGCACTTGTCGATGGCCGACACCACCTCGGGGTGGGCCATCACGTAGCCCACCCTCAGGCTGGCCAGCCCGTAGGCCTTGGAGAAGGTGCGGGCCACGGCCACGTTGTCGAAGCGGGGCAGCAGATCGGTTACCGGATCGCCGAGAGCAGGGTCGGCGAACTCCCGGTAGGCCTCGTCCACTACCACGACCACGTCCTCGGGGATCCGCTCCACGAGGCGCGCCACGGCCGCAGTCGACACGGCGGTGCCGGTGGGGTTGTTTGGGGTGGCCAGGAACACGAGCTTGGTGCGCCCGGTGACGGCCGCGGCCACCGCGTCGAGGTCGAAGGCGTGGCTCGATGTCAGCGGCACCCTCACGAGCCTCCCGCCCATCGTGTGCACCGAGATCGGGTAGGCCTCGAAGGAGATCCACGGCGTCACCACCTCGTCGCCGGGGTCAATGAAGGCGGTGGCCAGTTGGTACAGCAGCGCCACCGAGCCCGCTCCGACGGTGACCTGCTCGACGGCCAGCCGCAGCCGGTCGGCCAGCGCCTCCCGCACCGCGGTGGCCCGGTGGTCGCTGTAGATGTTGCCGCCCCGGCAGGCCGCAGCCACCGCGTCCACCACCGCGGCCGGGGGAGGGTAGGGGTTCTCGTTGGAGGCCAGCTTGATGGCCTCGGCGATGTCGTGCTCCCGCTCGGCCTGCTCGGCGGCCTTGCCGGGCTTGTACGCGGGCAGGGCGTCCACCGCGGGCCGCACCCGCCCCACGGGCGCCGAAGCGGATGGTGAAACGGAGCGCACGGTGCCTGGAGTCTCTAGAGGCTCGGTGTCTCGGGTTCAGCTGCGGCGCTGGACTCGCGCCGTGAATCAAGGTCCGTTGCAAGTTCCGCCGCGAACTTCGGGACGTCGGCAGTGATGGCTTGCCATACGAGGTGACGGTCCACATGGACGTACTGATGCGCGATGACATTGCGCATTCCCTTGGCCTTGCTGACGGGCAGGTCTGGAAGACGGGATCGAAGATCCTCGGAGAGGTTGCTTGCCGCTTCGCCGATGATCTCCAACAGGCGCTCCGCGGCTCGGAAGTCCTTCCAACTCTCGTGGAAGTGTTCCTCGCCCAACTCGACTATCTCTGCTAGATGCTGGGCAGCATCGAGGATGTCGCCCATGAGGGAGCGATCGCCGCGAGTCAAATTGTGACAGCCTCCTCGCGAATGTGGCTGTACCTCTCGTTGAGTCCTCTCTCAGAGATCACATCCACGTCCCGCCCAAGCAGTTCCTCGAGATCCTCTTTGAGCCCGACGAGGTCGAACAGTGAAGCACCGTCAGCGAAGCGAGCCAGGAAATCGTAGTCACTGTCGCCGTCGTATTCGCTCCTGGCCATCGAACCCACTAGAGCGATGGTGTCCACCTTGTGGCGGGCCGCGACCGCGCGTATCGCGTCTCGATGCACTGTGAGTACCTCTTCTCGCAGGCCCATGTCCTTACCCTAGTTCGCTGCCGCGATTCCGCCCGCCGCCGGTGGGGACTCCTGGAACGAGAGTCCGCCGAGCGTCTGTGGGATCATATGGGTGGCCCGTAGCCTTGATGGGGTGGCCGCTGGGTCGTCGATGAAGGTCCGGACCGACATCCGGGTGGAGGGCATGACCTGCGGCGCCTGCGCCTCCCGGGTGCAATCGGCGTTGGGCGCCGCCGGCGGCGTGCTCGACGCCCGCGTCAACTTCGCCTCGAGCCGGGCCACGGTCCTGCATGACGGCAGCATCGACGATGCCGACCTCAGGCGCGTGGTGGAGCAGGCCGGGTATTCGGCGCCCGTCGACGCAGCCGATGACATTGAGGCTGAGCGACGCCGGATCGCCGGTCTGCGCCGCCGGCTGGCTGTCGCGGCAGTGGCCGGACTGCCGGTGGTGGCCGTCTCGATGCTGTCGGCGGTGCGCTTCGACGGTTGGCGCTGGGCCGCGCTGGCGGCCTCCGCGGTCGTGATATTCGGGTCGGGGTGGGGCTTCCACCGGGCCGCGCTCCGCAACCTCCGCCACCGGGCCGCCACCATGGACACCCTGGTGTCGCTGGGCACCACTGCTGCGTGGGTGTGGTCGGCGGTGGTGCTGCTGGCCGGCGTCGAAGGCGGCCACGTCTATTTCGAGACGGGCACGGTGATCGTGGCCCTGGTGCTGCTCGGCAAGTGGCTGGAGGCCCGGGCCACCCGCCGCTCGGGCGAGGCGGTGCGGGCCCTGGCCCGGCTCGGCGCATCGACCGCCCTGCTGGTCGACGGCACCGAGATTCCGGCGGAGCGCCTTGACGTGGGAATGCGCTTCATCGTGCGTCCCGGCGAACGGATAGCCACTGACGGCGTTGTGGTGGGCGGCGCCTCGGCGGTCGACATGTCGATGGTGACCGGCGAGCCCGTGCCGGTGGAGGTCGCGGCCGGAGACGAGGTGATCGGCGCCACCGTCAACGCCGACGGCACGTTGGAGGTGGAGGCCACCAGGGTGGGCGCCGACACCGCCCTTGCCCAGATCGTGCGCCTGGTAGACGAGGCCCAGGGCGGGCGGGCCGCGGTGCAGCGGCTGGCCGACCGGGTGGCGTCGGTGTTCGTGCCCGTGGTCATCGTCCTCGCCGCGGCGACCCTGGCGGCGTGGTTCCTGGCCGGTGGCGCCTCCTCGGACGCCTTCACCGCGGCGGTGGCGGTGCTGATCATCTCATGCCCCTGCGCGCTGGGTCTGGCCACGCCGCTCGCGGTGATGGTCGGCACCGGCCGGGGAGCGCAGCTTGGCGTGATCATCAAGGGCGCCGAGGTGCTCGAGGACACCCGCCGGGTGGACGCAGTGGTGCTCGACAAGACCGGAACCGTCACCGAGGGCCGGCTCGAAGTGGTCGACGCGGTGGCCGCCGCAGACGCGGACGCCACTGTGATGGGTCTGCTGGCCGGCGCGCTCGAGTCGCGCTCGGAGCATCCCGTCGGTTCGGCGATCGCCCGGCGCTGGCCGTCGAACCGGACGGTCACCGACTTCTTGAATCATCCCGGCCTGGGTGTGGTTGGCAGGGTCGACGGCGCCGAGGTCCGGGTCGGGCGGCGGCCGCTGTTCGAGGAGATCCCCGACGAGCTCGAAGAGGCTCTGGCCAAGGCGGAGGCCGCCGGCCATACCGGCGTGCTGGTCGGCAGGGGAGCGGCCGCGGAGGCTGTTATCGCGCTGGCAGACACCGTCAAGCCGACCTCCCGACAGGCTGTCCAGCAACTGCAGGCTATGGGCCTGGAGGTGTCGCTGATCACCGGCGACAACCAGCGCACGGCCCGCTCAGTGGGTGACGCCATCGGGGTGGACGACGTGACCGCCGAGGTGCTCCCCGGCGACAAGGCCGCCGCCGTGACCCGCCTTCAGGAGGACGGCAAGCGGGTGGCTGTGGTGGGTGACGGCATCAACGACGCGCCCGCCCTGGCGCAGGCCGACCTCGGCATCGCGGTGGGTACCGGTGCCGACGTGGCCGTGGAGGCCTCCGACCTGACCATCGTGGGCGGTGACCTGCTGGCAGTGCCCGACGCCATCGCCCTGTCGCGCCGCACGCTGGGCACGATCAAGGTCAACCTGTTCTGGGCGTTCGCCTACAACGTGGCTGCGATCCCCCTGGCGGCCACCGGCGTGCTCAGCCCGATGGCCGCCGCGGCCGCCATGGGAGCGTCGTCGCTGTTCGTGGTGACCAACAGCCTGCGCCTGCGCCGCTTCCGATCGGCCCGCTCGTAGCCGGAGCACGGACCTCGGATCATGCGAAGGGGCGCCGTAGCGAGATGAGGCGCGGACGCCTGGCTCCGATGTCGGCGGTGATGGTGCTGGGCCTGGTTGCGGTGGCTCTGATGGCGGTGTGGCTGACTCTCCTGGGCGGCTCCGGCGAAGTTCCCGAACCCGGCAGGGCTGACGCCTCCGATCCCGAACTGGTCTCGCGCGGCTCCACGATCTATGCCCAGTCGTGCGCCTCATGTCATGGCCAGAATCTGGAGGGCCAGCCGAACTGGCAGGTGAGGAAGGCCGACGGGACGCTGCCCGCCCCTCCCCACGACGAGACCGGCCACACGTGGCACCACGGCGACGACTACCTGTTCGAGGTGACCAAGTGGGGCACCGAGGCCGTTGTCGGCGGCGACTACAAGAGTGAGATGCTCGGTTTCGCCGACGAGCTCGACGACGCAGACATCTGGGCGGTCCTGGCCTACATCAAGAGCCGGTGGCGTGCCGAGATCCAGTCGGCACAAGCACGACGCTAGAGCGGCCTTCGGGAGCCCGGCGCGGGCGAGCACTGTCGCAGCTCCTGTTATAGGCTCTAACGGGGCTGGCCCGGTACACGCCGGGCATCGGACCTGCGGTGGACGGAGGGACTCAGAGATGACTCGCATGACCCCAAGCGAGGCGTTCGTGGAGACGATGGTCGCCCACGGCGTCGACACCATCTTCGGCATCATGGGCAGCGCGTTCATGGACGCCATGGACATCTTCGAGCCGGCCGGCATCGAGCTGGTGCCGGTGGTCCACGAGCAGGGCGGGGCCCACATGGCCGACGGGTTCTCGCGGGTGTCGGGCCGCCACGGAGTGGTGATAGGCCAGAACGGCCCCGGCATCTCCAACTGCGTGACCGCCGTCGCGGCGGCGTTCTGGGCCCACAGTCCGGTGGTGATCGTCACGCCCGAGGCCGGGACGATGGGCATCGGCCTGGGCGGCTTCCAGGAGGCCAACCAGCTGCCGATGTTCGAGGAGTTCACCAAGTACCAGGGCCACGTCAACAACGAGCACCGCATGGCCGAGCTCACCGCCCGCTGCTTCGACCGGGCCCTGTCGGAGATGGGCCCCACCCAGCTGAACATCCCCCGTGACCGCTTCTACGGCGACATCGACGTGGAGATCCCCCGGCCCCAGCGCCTGGACCGCGGCCCCGGCGGCGACCGGACCCTCAACCAGGCCGCCGACCTGCTGGCCTCCGCCGAGTTCCCGGTGATGATCTCCGGCGGCGGTGTGGTGATGGGCGACGCCATGGCCGAGACGGTGGCCCTGGCCGAGCGCCTCGGTTGCCCGGTGGTGAACAGCTACCTGCACAACGACTCCTTCCCGGCGTCGCACCCGCAGTGGTGCGGGCCCCTCGGATACCAGGGCTCCAAGGCCGCCATGCGGCTCATCGCCCGAGCCGACGTGGTGCTGGCCCTCGGCACCCGCCTCGGGCCGTTCGGCACCCTGCCCCAGCACGGCCTCGACTACTGGCCGACCGGGGCCAAGGTCATCCAGGTCGACGCCGACTCCAAGATGCTCGGCCTGGTCAAGCCCATCGACGTCGGCATATGCGGCGACGCCGGCGCGGCCGCGGCCGCGCTGAGCGCCAGGCTGGCCGGCCGGGACCTGGCCTGCGACGCCACCCGGGTGCAGCGGGCCGCGGACACAGCCGCCGACAAGGCCGCCTGGGAGGCCGAGCTCGACGACTGGACCGAGGAGACCGACGACTTCAGCGTCGACATGATCAAGCAGGCCGCAGCCGAGTCCGACGACTGGATGCATCCCCGCCAGGTGCTGCGGGAGCTGGAGAAGGCAATGCCCGAGCGGGTGATGGTGTCCACCGACATCGGCAACATCAACTCGGTGGCCAACAGCTACCTGCGCTTCGAGGAGCCCCGGTCGTTCTTCGCCGCCATGAGCTGGGGCAACTGCGGCTACGCCCTGCCCACCGTCATCGGGGCCAAGAAGGCCGCGCCCGACCGGCCCGCGGTGGCCTACGCCGGCGACGGGGCCTGGGCCATGAGCATGGTGGAGACCATGACCGCGGTGCGCCATGACATCCCCGTAACCGCGGTGGTGTTCCACAACCGCCAGTGGGGCGCCGAGAAGAAGAACCAGGTCGACTTCTACGGGCGCCGCTTCGTGGCCGGCGAGCTCGACGGCGGCGAGGACTGGACCGAGGTGGCCCGGGCCATGGGCGCCGACGGGGTGCGGGTCAACCAGCTCGAGGACGTCGGACCGGCCCTGACCGCCGCCATCGACGCCCAGATGAACGGCGGCCGCACCACCGTGATCGAGGCCATGTGCACCAAGGAGCTCGGCGACCCGTTCCGCAAGGACGCCCTGAGCCGCCCCGTCCGCTACCTGGACAAGTACAAGGACTACACCTGAGCCGGCCTACCCCCTCAGTGCCGGTTCGCGATCGGCAATCAGCCGGCCCCTCAGTTGGAGGGCAGTTCCAGCGGACAGCCGTGATGGGGCTGATCAGTCCGCGGGGAGTTCCAGCGGACAGCCGTGATGGGGCTGATCAGTCCGCGGGGAGCTCCAGCGCCCAGCCGATGAGGATCAGGTTCGGGTCGCGCAGCGTGCGGCCGTCGGCCTGGACCCGGCCCCGGTTGAGGTCGTAGATCTCCTGCCAGCGGGCACCGGCTCCGAGGTGGATCCGGGCCAGCCGCCACAGGCTGTCGCCGCGCACGACCGTGACCACAACCGGCTCGGGCTCGGGTTCCGGCTCGGGCTCGGGCGCGGGTTCCGGCATCAGTGCGGTGATCCGGTTGTCGCCGCCCGGGGGGTAGGCGGCTGCGGTGATCGTCCCGCCGAGGTCGTCGGCGATGTAGTCGGCCAACGCCTGCTGGTAGGTGACGCCGACGGATGTGAACTCGATGTCGGCCAGCGGGTAGCAGTCGCCGCCGTCGGCCAGGAAGTCGAGTGTGGCCAGCACCACCGGGTCGCCGGGCACGACCGCGCCGTCGCGCACGATGACGGTGCCGTCGTCGAGGGTCACGCCGCGGATCCGCGAGCCCGAGTCGCCCGCCAGCGAGCAGTCGCCGGCCCGGTCGGTCTCGCGTGCCGGCGCCGACGGGTCGTACGTGAACGTGAACCCCGAGACCTGCGGGAACTGGCCCCCGGCGCCGGGGATCCGGTCCACGGCCTGCTCGAGCAGCACATGGAAGGTGCCGCGGGGCACCTCGCCCACCACCACGAAGTTGCGGAACGGGGCGATGTCCCAGGTGTCGCCGGCGGTGACCGGCCCGGCCGGGATCACCGCGTCGTTGCGGATGCCGCCGCCGTTCTGTATCGCCACATCGGGCGCCGAGATCCCGAAGCCGGCCGCGAGGGTGGCCGCGGCGACCCTCAGGGCGTCGGAGTGGAGGTTGCCCTGATTGGTGGCGCCGGTGCGCACGCTGGCCCGCCGCCCGTCGAGATCGACCTCGCTGCGGCCTATCACCTGGGCGTCGACCGCGGCCAGCGCCGCGGCGAGGGGCTCGATCACGCTGGACTGCACCGCCGGATCGGGGGGCACCGCGAGGCTGACTCCCACAGAGCGGCCGGTGTGGCTGACGATGCGGCCGTCGCCGTCGAAGACGACGGTGAGCGCTCCGATGCAGCGGTAGCCGCCGGGTGCGGTGATCACGGGAACATCGGTGCCGGTGGAGTCCTCCACCAGAAGCGGGTACGGGCCGGCGGGCTCGTCGTCGGGCACGCAGGTGTCGTCCTCGTTGCGCAGCAGGTCGTCGCCGCCGCCCGCGATGACCACGTCCACGCCGGCCAGGTCGGCCACCAGGGCGATCTCCTCGTCGACGCCCTGGAGGTGGCTGACCAGGATGATCTTGTCGACGCCGTCGGCGGTCAGCGACTCGACCTGGGCCCGCACCGCGGCCAGCACGTCGGAGATCACCACGTTTCGGGGCGAGGAGATGTTGGGGAGCATCGGGGTGACCGCGCCGATCACGCCCACCCGCCGGCCGCCGGCCTCCACCGCGGTGCTGGCGGCCAGCACGCCGGAGTCCACCAGCGCCTGCAGGGCCGGCTCGCCGGAGAAGTCGGCGTTGGCCGCCAGGAACGTCACCGGCGGCACGAACCCCTCGATGAATCGGGCGGTGACCTCGGGCCCGAGATCGAAGTCGTGGTTGCCCAACGCCATGGCGTCGTACAGTCCGCTGAGGGCCACCGAGTCGTAGAGGGCACCCTCCCGGGCCAGCGAGATGTTCAGCTCCTGCGACGCCAGGAAGTTGTCGCCCGAGGTGAGGGTGACGACCGCCGCTCCCTCGCTCGCCGCCGCGGCCTGCATCAGCTTCATCTGCGCGGCGAAGCGGGCCACACCCGGGAAGCCGGCCTCCTCGTCGGGCAGCAGCTTCGACTCGCCGTCGTTGTTGTGCAGGATCGT
>JAPOQG010000189.1 GCA_026710865.1 Acidimicrobiaceae bacterium | reverse complement strand
GGGCTGGCCGAAGGTCTCCACCGAGGTGCCCCACGCGAACGCGGTGTCGGGGAAGTCCGGGGCGATCGCCTCGAGGAGGCTGCCGTACTGGGAGCCGTGGGCGATGACCAGGTCATAGCCCTCCTCGGCGTAGTCGCGCAGGGCCAGGCCGGCGTCCTCGACGATGAACAGGCCCGGTGACACCGCGACCTCGCTGAGCAGCCCGGCCGACTCCATGCGGTGCAGGGCGTCGACGATCGACTGGCTGAAGGCCAGGTCGTTCTCCGCGCTGGGAGTCACCACCGCGGCCCGCAGCGGCTCCGCCTCCATCATCTCGGTTTGGTCAGCCTCGCCGGCCTGAGCGGCCTCCGCGGCGGCAGCCGCCTCCTCGGCCGCGGCGGCAGCCGCGGCGGCCTCGGCCTGAGCGGCCTCGGCCTCGGCTTGGGCCTCGGCCAACTGCGCCTCGAGCTCCGCGACGACCTCTGGATCCGCTGCTCCCTCGGCCTCCGCCAGGGCGGACGCGAGTGCGGCCTCGGCCTCGGCCGCAGCAGCCGCGGCCTGCTCGGCCCTGGCGGCTGCAGCGTCGGCTTCGGCTTGAGCGGCAGCCGCTTCGGCCTCGGCCGCGGCCTGGGCAGCCGAGGTGTCAGGGACGGCGGAGTCGCCCTCGTCGTCGCCGCATGAGGCTGCGATCAGCCCGAATACTGCGAACACGACAAGCGTCCACCGCAATCTCTTCGTCATGTCTTTCTCCCTCCTAGGTGTGGTCCCGAAGTAATCGGGCCCCTTTCATTGCGTGACTATAGAATCTGGTACTCAGGTGTGCCGTGGCTGCCGTCAGTGCCCTCGTGCGAACGGCAGCGTGAGCGCGGCCGGCTGGTCGGCGGTGCGGCGAGCGATCACCACGAGGGCGACGATGGTGAGGGCGGCGGGAGCCATCGTCGTGAAGCTGGACGCCGCACCGGTCACCAGCCCCGCGGTCTTCCACTGGTTGACGGTTGCGGTCACCAGGCCGTACAGCAGCGAACCCGCCAGCACGCCGCTGGGGCGCCAGGCTCCGAAATACACCAGCGCGATGGCGATGAAGCCGATCTGGTTGGTGAGGTTGTGCTGGAAGATCCCGATCTCGATGGCCAGGGCAGCACCGGCCAGGCCGGCCAGAGCGTTGCCGGCGAGGATCGTGATGGTGCGGGTCCGAGCCACCGAGACCCCGAGACTGTCAGCCGCCTCCGGCGTCTCGCCCACCGCTCGGATGTTCAGCCCGAAGGTTGTGCGGTTGACCAGCAGGGTCAGTCCCGGCACCAGCAGCATCGACACGTAGACCAGCAGATTGTGGTTGAAGAACATGTCGCCGATCTTGGGAATGTCCGACAGCAGCGGGATGGCCAGCCTGTCGAAGCTCGAGATGGGCAGCGGTGTGCCCACCCACTCGAGGAACAGCAGTTCGCTCATGCCGAGCCCGAACAGGAATATGCCGATGCCGCTGATGCCCTGCTCGGCCCGGAACCCGACGGTGACGACCGCGTAGACGACGCCGAGCAACAATCCGACGCCGATGCCGACCAGCAGCCCGACGGTGATGCTGTCGGTCTTGAGCACGGCCCAGTAGGAGAAGAACGCGCCCAGCAGCATCACGCCGTCCACGCCGAGGTTCAGCACGCCGCTGCGCTGGCCGAGGGTCTCGCCCAGCGCGGCCAGGAGATACGGCGTGGCCAGCCTCACCCCTGAGGCGAAGGTGGCGACCGTGAAAGTGACGGCGATGAAGTCGGTCACGGCTCGCTCTCCGGGTCGGCTCGGGACGGGGAATCGTCCCCGCTGGTCAAGGCGCCGGATGGGCCCGGCACGGACGGCACGACCGCATCGGCGGTGGCCACTTCGTGCTCGGCCGCCTCTCCGGCTATAGACATGGTGCGCGAGAACCGCTCGCGCATCGAGTTGCTGCTCACCACGAACACCACGATCAGGCCGTTGAGTCCGATCACGAGAGCCACCGGAATCTGGATGGCCCGCTGCATCGCGTTGGCCCCGACCAGCAGACCGCCGAACAGGAACGACGACGGGATGGTGAAGAGGGGGTGCAGCCCGCCGAACAGGGCGGCGACGATGCCGTTGAAGCCGGCGGAGCCGGTGAAGCCCGTGGCGAAGCCCTCGGTCTGCAGCCGGTGGGTCTCGCTGCCGAACACCAGGGCCGCGCCGGCCAGGCCGCACAGCGCGCCGCTGATCGTCAGGGCCATCATCGTCATGCGCTTCACCGGCATCCCCGCGTAGCGGGCTGCCGGCGCGCTGGCGCCCACGGCCCGTATCCGGTAGCCGGTGGTGGTGCGCCACAGGAAGAACCAGGCGACTGCGGCCGCCAGCAGGGCCACGACGACGCCCAGATGGAGGCGGGTCCCGGAGATGAGCACCGGCAGGTCGGCGTTCTCCGACAGGCGCCTGGTCTGGGGGATGCGGGTGCCCAGCTCGATCTGCTTGGGATCCATCAGCGGGGCCCGCAGCAGGTAGTTGAAGAGCTGAACGGCCACGAGGTTGAGCATGATGGTGGAGAGGATCTCGTTCACGCCCAGGTAGGCCTTCAGGGCGCCGGGGATGCCGCCCCAGACAGCCCCGCCGACCAGGCCCATCGACAGCACCAGCGGGATCAGCACTATAGACGGCAGACCGGGGACCGCCAGCGCGGTGACGGTGGACAGCAGCCCGCCGGCGATGATCTGGCCCTCCCCGCCGATGTTGATCACCTTCGCCCGGAAGGCGACGCAGATGCCGGTTCCCACGAGCAGCAGGGGCATGGCCTTCGCGGCCGACTCGGCGAGCTCCTCGGTGCCGCCGAACGCTCCTACGAGCAGTTCCTTGTAGCCCTCCAGCGGGTTGGCGCCCAGTCCGATGATCATGGCCGCGCCGATCAACAGCGCCAGAAGAACGGCTGAGCCGCCGACGACGATGCCGCCGAGTCGGCCCAGGGTGGCGCGGCGCGACCTCGCACGGGGACCAACGGGCATCCGCCTATGTTTGACGCGCGCCGACCCGGTGTCAATCGCGGCTGTCTCGTTATTGATATTTCTTATATTTCGCGATCGCTGGCGCTCATCCGGCGCGGTTCTCTGCGGGCCCCTCCAGCAGGTCGCCGGCGGTGGCCAGCACCTCGGCGAGCTTGACGGTGTTGTCGTAGACGGCTCGCAGGTAGTACTCGCTGACCGCCTCGTGGCCCGAGAACGGGGGCCTTCCGAGCGACCTCACCACCGCCGAGGGATCGGGGGAGACGGTCACCTCGTGCACCGGGGGCAGCTTGTCGGCTGAGCCCCAGAAGTCGCCGGAGGTCTTGGCGGTGCCCGGCACGGGTCCCTTGCCCCTGCCCCGCCGGGAGCGCTTGCGGGCCGCGTCGGCCCCGTTGGCCGTGTTGGCCGGGCTCACGATTCGCTCCCCGGTCCGTGGGATCCGCCGTTGCCGCCGTTGCCGCCGTTCTCGTCGATGAGCAGCTGGTCGGGGTCGATTCCCAGCGCGGCCCGCAGCTGATCGCTGTCCAGGTCGCCGACCGACGACGACTTGGGCAGCACCATGTCGGCAATGCGGCGCTTGCCGGCCACCACTTCCTCGACCCGCTCGTCGACGGTGCCGGGGCACACCAGCCGGTGGCAGACCACCGTGTTGCGCTGCCCGATGCGCCAGGCCCGGTCGCGGGCCTGGTCCTCCACCGCGGGGTTCCACCACCGGTCGTAGAGCACGACGTGGTTGGCCGCGGTCAGGTTCAGGCCGGTGCCGCCCGCCTTCAGCGACAGCACCAGGGCGCCGGCTCCCCTGCCCTTCTGGAACGTCTGGACCATCCGGTCGCGGGCGCCGCGGGCCAGGCCGCCGTGATAGCAGTTGATGGGCAGGCCGGTGCGCTCGCTCAGGTGGGCGGCCAGACGCTCGCCCCAGGTGGCGAAGTGGGTGAAGATGAGCATCCGCTCATCGGCGGCGAACACCTGCCCCATGATCTGCTCCAGCCGGACCAGCTTCCCCGAGCGTCCGTCGAGGGGGCCGCCGTCGTCCTCGTAGTTGACGGGATGGTTGCAGATCTGCTTGAGGGCGGTGATGGCGGCCAGCACCGCTCCCTTGCGCTCGGGGCCGCCCTCGGCCGTGGTCTCGGTGCGGGCCACCAACTCGTCGAGGACTGCCTGGTAGAGCCCGATCTGCTCGGCCGTCATCGTGCAGTTGTCGAGTTCGTCGATGCGGTCGGGCAGTTCCGCGGCTATGGCGGGCTCGGCCTTGGTGCGGCGGAACACGAGGATGCCGTTGAGGGCGGCCAGGGCACCCTCGCCGGCCGCGGCAGCCTTGGGGGTCGCGGCCCGCTGCGAACCGTTGGACGCTTCGGAACCGTTGGATCCCGCCGTGCCGCCCTGATCAGGCTCGGGCTCCTTGGAGGCCTTCGACATCTCGGCGATGAACCGGTTGCGGGCTCCCAGCAAGCCCGGGTTGCAGAAGTCCATGATGGCCCACAGGTCGCCCAGGCCGTTCTCGATCGGGGTTCCCGTCAGCGCGACCCGGCAGTGGGCGTCGAGCCGGCGCAGCTGCTGGGCGGTCTCGCTGGCCGGGTTCTTGATGGCCTGGGCCTCGTCGAGCACCACCGTCGACCACTCGACCTTCTCGAGGACGTCCAGGTCGCGCATGGTGGTGCCGTAGGTGGAGACCACAAGGTCGGCCCGCTTGACCATGGCCGGCACCCGGCCGGCGGGCGTGCGGTCGGGTCCATGGTGGACCACGACCCGGAGACCGGGAACGAACCGGCGGGCCTCGCTGGCCCAGTTGCCGACAACCGCAGGCGGCGCGGCCACCAGCGACGGGCCCTTGCCGCGGGTGAGGTAGATGTGGGCCAGCATCGTGGGGGTCTTGCCCAGGCCCATGTCCAGAGCGAGGCAGCCGCCCAGGCCGGCCTGCTCCAGGAAGCCCAGCCACAGCAGCGCGTCGGCCTGGTAGGTCCGCAGCGTCCCCTTGAAGCCGTCGGGCCTGGTGGGGAGCTCGGCACCGATGTTGCGGGCGCTGCGGATCAACTCCGCGGCCCACCCCTCGCCCGAGACCGTCGTCCCCCCGGCCAGCGGCGACCCCTCCAGGCCGAGGGCGTGGCGCAGCATGTCGGCGCCGGTCATGCGGGTCACGTCGGACCGCTCGGCGAGCGCGGCCGCGGCCTCGTTCAGGTCGGCGCGGTCCAGTTCCACCCACCGGCCCCGGCTCTTGACCAGCGGCCGGGCCTGGGTGGCCAGGTCGCGGATCTCGTTCGCGGTCAGCTCCACATCGTCGAAGGCGACCGACCAGCGCACGTCGGCCAGCTGGCGGGCCCCCACGACGGTCTCCTGGGCCTCGACCGACGTGAGCCGCAGGGTCGGCGACGGACGCCGGCGCGAGAGTGCCGGCACACGGATCTCGTAGCCGACGGCCTGCAGTATGTGGCCGGTCTCGGTCATCAGCTGCCACGCCTCGTCGGCGTCGAGGATCACCTCGCCCCGGCGGCGGCCGCCGAGCCGCACCAGTTCCGGGAAGAGCCGCTCCAGGCGGGTCATCTGGTGCTTGACCGCCTGGCGCCGGGCCCGTGACGCGATCACCAGGGCCCGTTCGACCGGCTGGAGCTCCCCCGAACTCGCCTCCGACAGGACCGACAGGTGCCAGGCGCCGATGTCGTCGGGCGGGTCGAGTTGCACGATGAGCCGGAGCCGCGGGTCGTAGGGCTCCGTCACCGGGCGGGCCCACTGGTCCAGTCGCCGGGCCAGGTCGGAGGCGTGGCGGCTGGGGACGTCGAAGGGCGCGCCGTCGAGCCGGGCCAGAGCGGTCTCGGCCACGTCTGCCCGGGTGCGCGGCGCGGGCGGGGGCGCGGGCGCCTCGAGCCGCTCGGCCGCCTCCCTGGCTATGGCGTCGAAGATGTCGGCCAGCGCGGCCTGGGTGAAGGCGGGCGCGTCCCGCTGGTTCTCGAAGGCCGCGGCCGCGCCGGGAAGCGAATCCGCCAGTGCGGCGACGGTGTCGGACTCCACCAGCGCAGGCGTCCAGCGCACTGCGAAGCTGGCGGTGTCGGCCCGTGGCGCCGCGGCCACCGGCGCGCCGTTGGCGCCGGCGGCCTCGTCGTCGGGCCGGTAGCGACGTCGGACCTTCTTCAACTGGGGAACCATGCGGCCCTGGGCGGCGAGCCGCACCGCCAGCGCGGCTACCAGTCCCAGCCATGACACGCTGGCCCCGATCCCGTCGTCGGTGGCCGCTGCGCCGAGGGCCACGAGCCAGCCGAGACAGCTCTCGATCGGTGCCGACACCGATTCGGCCCGGGTCCCGCCGCTCAGCTTCACCGGGCGGTGCGCGCTCCACTCGACGGTCCCGGCACCGGCGTCGCGGAGTCGCTTGAGGACCTCCGGCGCGGCCTCCGGGGACCGGCCCGACCCGGCGGCCCAGGCGATCACCCGCCCCGGCACCCATGACAGCTGCAGTTCTACGATGGCCGCGCTGCGGGCATCCGCTGAGGCGCCGTTCTCGAGGGGCGCCAGCGGCGGGCCCGCCAGCTTCGTCAGCACGGCGTCGATGGCGCGGTAGTCGTTCTCGAGGTCGGCCACGATCAGGGCGCGCTGATGCCCCCTCACCGTGGCTCTGACGGCGTCGATCGATTCCGCGACGTCGTCGAGCAGTCGGTAGAGGGCTCGAACCCACAGCCTGGTGTTGGCCTCGAGAAGCGCCATGTCCGCGTCGCTGGCCAGGCCATCGACATGGCGGCGCACAGCTTCGGCGAAGTCCGCGGACAACGCCAAGCGTGGGTCCAAGGTGGCGGTAGCAGTCGTCGTCACCATTGGGTTGGGTGGGAGCCTAACAGCCGCAGCCGCAGTCTCCCACGTCGTCAGTATCCGGCGTTCAGCTCCTCGCGCACTCTGGCAATGCTGTCCATCTTGATCTGCTCGTAGCCGCGCACCTCCTCGGCCAGCGCGGCCCGGCTGAGCGCGGCGGGGTACCGGTCGGGGCTCAGCCGCCGCAGGTCCGACTCGACCGCGGCGCGGTACTCCTTCGGCAGCGACCGCTCGGCCCGCCTCACCGCGGAGTGCCCGAACGGATCGAGGATCGTGCCCCGCAGCCTGCGCATGGCGACCAGGGCCCGGAACAGCGGCGTCCACGAGACCGGCACCGCGATCTTCGACTTCATGCCGAGGGCCCGCAGGACGGGCGGGTGCAGCTTCCAGGCCCGGCGCGCCCCCGTGGCCGCGGCCAGCTCGCGGGCCTCGGCGTTGGCTGCCGGATCGAGCATCAGCCTGGCGACCTCGTACTCGTCCTTGTAGGCGAGCAGCTTGAAGTAGCCCCGGGCCGCGGCCACTGTCAGCCGGCCCGAGCCGTCGCCCCGTTCGGCGTCGGCCGCAGCCGCACCCTCCACGAAGTCGAGGTACTGGTGGGCCAGCCGCCGCGACTGGAAGGCGCACAGCTCGATGAACGCCTCCTCCAGGTCGAGGGGGCGGTCATACCCGTCGCCGGCCCCAGGCCCGTCCCCGGTCCCGGATCCGTCCCCGGCCCCATGGTCGGCTCCGGGCCGGGCAGCAGCATCGACTGTGCGGGCCACGGCCTGCACCCGTTCGGCCGAAGCGGCGTCGAGTCGGGGCGTCTGCCGGGCGCCCTCGTGGCGGGTGGCGACCGCTTCAGCGACTGCCGACGGGCGGTCCACCATCGTCCTGCCCCACCTGAAGGCCTCCATGTTGCTGTTCACGGCCACGCCGTTGAGTTCGATGGCCTGCTCGACCGACAGCGGCGACAGCGGCAGCGCTCCGGCCTGCACCGCCATGCCCACCACGAAGACGTTGGCCGTCACCGAGTTCCCGAACAGGGCCTCGGTGATCTCCTGCGCGTCGGCCCAGTGGCGGCAATCGGGCCGGGTCGCAGCCGAGATCACCGCATCGAGCTCGTCGGGAGACGGCATCGTTCGCTCCGGGTGGGCCACCATCGCTCCCGTGGGGGTCTGAGAGGTGGAGCCCACCACCACGGTGCGTCGAGGATCGGCCCTGCTCAGCCCCGAGGGCGACGCCGCGCCGAGCTGGTCGAAGGCCAGCAGCACGTCGGCCTGGCCCTCGCCGAGCCGGTTGCTGGCCGCCGTCCCGTCCCGATACAGGCGCAGGTCGCTCACCACCGGCCCCGCCTTCTGCGAGAGGCCGATCTGGTCCAGACCCCGTGCCTCGTAGCCGTCGAACATCGCCGCCGTGCCGATCACCTGGCTCACCGTCACGACGCCGGTGCCGCCGATGCCGACGATGCGCACCGACAGGTCCTCGGTGGGCACCGCGGGCACCGGGTCCGGCAGGTCGGTGGGCGCGGCCGGCGCGGCGCCCCCCGGCCGTGTCGCGCCGCGCTCGCGGCCACCGGTCCGGTGCAGCCAACCCCGCAGCCGGCCCGGCCGGGTGACGGTCATGAACGAGGGGCAGTCGCCCTCGAGGCAGGAGAAGTCCAGGTTGCAGGTCGTCTGGTCGATGCGGGTCTTGCGGCCGAAGGGCGTCTCGGTGGGCTGGACCGACAGGCAGTTGCTCACCGAGGCGCAGTCGCCGCAGCCCTCGCAGATCCGCTCATTGATGAACACCCGCCGGCGGGGTGTGGCGACCGTGCCGCGCTTGCGCCCCCTGCGGGCCTCGGCCGCGCACTGCTGGTCGTGAATGAGGACGGTGACGCCCTCGATGCCGGCCAGGTGCTCCTGAGCCTCGATCAGCCGGCTGCGGGCCCACACCTCGACCTCGGCGGGCAGGTCCACACCCCGGTAGCGGGCGACATCGTCGGTGGTGACCAGCACGCGGGCCACCCCCTGGGCCAGCAGCGCCCGGGCGACCGCGTCCACACCGATCATCCCCTGGGGGTCCTGGCCTCCGGTCATGGCGACCGTCCGGTTCCAGAGCAGCTTGTAGGTCAGGTCGACGCCGGCCGCGATCGCTCCCTGGACGGCGAGTTGGCCGCTGTGGAAGAACGTGCCGTCACCGAGGTTCTGGAAGATGCGGGGCGTCTCGACGAACGGCGCCATGCCGATCCACTGGGTGCCCTCCTGCCCCATGCAGGTGAGCCCGACGATGTCCCCGAAGTCGTCGCGGTCCATCAGCAGAGTCATGGTGTGGCAGCCGATCCCGGCTCCCACCGCCGCGCCCTCGGGCACGCGGGTCGAGCGGTTGTGGGGGCAGCCCGAGCAGAAGTAGGGGGTCCGGGCCACGCCGGAGTTGAGGGGGATCAGCTCCCGGGCGGGCCGGTCGGGGGCCAGGCGGCTGCCGATGCGCTCGGAGAGGCGGCGGCGCATCGGCGCCAGCAGGTCGTCGGCGGTGAGCCCCCCGTGGCCCGGCAGGAGCATGGCGTCGTGCTCGTCGTACTTGCCGATCACGCGGGGTCGGCGGGTCTCGTTGTAGAGAGCGTCCTTGATGAGGGACTCGATGTTGGGCTGCTTCTCCTCCACCACGAAGACCTCTTCGAGGCCGCGGGCGAAGTTGCGGGCCCGCTCGGGGCTGAAGGGGATCGGCATGTGCATGCACATCAGGCGGATCCCCGCGGCCGCGACGTCGGCGTCGTCGGCCAGTCCGAGGCGGCGCAGAGCCTCCCGCAGCTCCCGGTAGGTGATGCCCGAGGCGACGATCCCGATCCAGGCGTCGGCGGGATTCACGGTGGCATGGTTGAGGCGGTTGAGCGCCGCGTACTCGATGGCCAGCGGATGGCGCACCTCGTAGATCTCCCGTTCGGTGTCGACCGTCTCGGGGGTGAGCAGCCTGCCGTCGGGCCTGTGGGTGTAGGGCTCGCCGTCGAGGGTCGGGATGACCGGCTCGACCCGGCGGGGATCGAGGTGGACGGTGCCGGATCCGTCGGCCACGTCGGCCACGATCTTCAGGCTGGTCCACAGGCCGGTGGCCCTCGACAGGTAGACGGCGTGACGGCCGAGGTCCAGCGCCTCCCGCGGCGATCCCGGGTACAGCACCGGTATCTGCTTGTCGGCGAGCGTCCCGGCCGACGACGACGGGATGGTGGAGCTCTTGGCGGCGGGGTCGTCGCCCGCGATCACCACCGCCCCGCCCTGGGGGTCGGATCCGGCGAACACGGCGTGGCGGAGGGCGTCGCCGGCCCGGTCCACTCCGGGTCCCTTGGCGTAGAAGATGCCGAGGACCCCGTCGTGGCGGGCGTCGGGGCGCAGCGACGCGAGCTGCGACCCCATCACCGCGGTGACTGCCTGCTCCTCGTTCATGGCCGGCTTCAGCACGACGGGCAGGTCGGGCGCCTCGGCTATGGCTCTGGCGAGGTCGGTGTCGTATCCGCCGACCGGCGAGCCCGGGTATCCGCTGACGAAGGCGGCGGTCTGCAGGCCGGCGAGCCGGTCGGCCCGCAGCTGCTCGATCGGCAGCCGGGCCAGCGCCTGGAGCCCGGTCATGAAGACCGTGCCGGAGTCGTCGGTGTAGCGGGACGACAGGCGGTACGTGTCGGCGACTGTCAAGGACGACCTCCAGGCGTCAGCGGTCGGGACGATGGCGCAAGCATGGACACTAGTGGGCTGGACGCGTCTGCGGAAGGGGCGATCTGCGAACGCTTCGTGTGCTGCCGTGGGCGGGGCGCCCTCTGGACGGTCCGTCCCGGCCGCGGGTCGTCTTGGCCGGCGGGCTCGTTCCGGCCGGCGGGTCCTGTCACCGGCGCGCCCTGGCGGCGCGAGCGCCGCCATTGCTTGCCCCGGTGCCACCCCCCGGCCTGGCGGGTCGCGTGGCGCGACGGAGGCTTCCTGCCTGACATGAGAGTTCTTGCTTGGTGTGGGATCTCAGGCGGGGCGGACGGTTATGCCTGACTCGGCCATGCGGGTCTTGGCCTCGGCGACGGTGTGCTCGCCGTAGTGGAAGATGCTGGCGGCCAGCACCGCGTCGGCTCTGCCCTCGACGACTCCTTCCACCAGATGGTCGAGGTTCCCCACTCCCCCGCTGGCTATGACCGGGATGCCGAGCGTCTCGGAGACCATCGACGTCAGATTCAGCTCGAAGCCCCTCTTGGTGCCGTCGCGGTCCATGGAGGTGAGCAGTATCTCTCCTGCGCCGAGGCGCTCGGCCTCGGTCGCCCAGGCAAGGCAGTCGATGCCGGTGCGGGTGCGACCGCCGTGGGTGAACACCTCGTAGCCGCTCGGCGAGGTTGCCGCGCTGCGGGCGTCGATGGCGACCACGCAGCACTGCGCTCCGAACTCCAGGCTGATCTCGCGCACCAGCTCGGGTCGGCGCACTGCCGCGGTGTTCACGCTCACCTTGTCGGCGCCGGCCCGCAGCAGCCGGCGGGCGTCGTCGAGGGTGCGGATGCCGCCGCCGATCGTGAAGGGGATGAAGACCTCGTCGGCCACTGCCCGGGCCATGGCCACGGTGGTGTCGCGGCGGTCCGACGACGCGGTGATGTCCAGGAAGACCAGCTCGTCGGCGCCCTCGGCGTCGTAGCGGGCGGCCAGCTCCACGGGGTCGCCGGCGTCGCGGATGTCCACGAAGTTGACGCCCTTGACGACCCGCCCGGCGTCCACGTCGAGGCACGGTATGACCCGGGCCACGTGCATCTCAGCCGCCCTCCCCGGCCCCGGCCAGCGTGGCGACCGCCTCGGCCACGGTGAAGCGGCGCTCATAGAGGGCAGTGCCCACGATGGCGCCGCTCAGGCGGCGACCGCGGCCGCTCCCGGGGCTCTCGAGGCCGGCCAGCGCCCGCAGGTCGTCGAGGCGGCCCACCCCGCCCGATGCGATCACATCGGTGGGCACCGCGGCGAGCACCGATGCGAGCCCAGCGAGATCGGGTCCTTCCAGCGTCCCGTCCCGGCTGATGTCGGTGACCACGAAGGCGTCCACGCCGTCGGCGGCGAAGCTGCGGGCCACATCCAGCACCGACTGGCCCGAGCCCTTCAGCCAGCCGTCGGTGGCGACCTCGCCTGCCCGGGCGTCGAGGCCGACCGCGACGCGGCGCGAGCCGGCCAGGTCCCTCACCAGGTCCGGGTCGCGCAGCGCGGCCGTGCCCAGCACGACCCGTTCCACGCCGGCCGCGAACCACGCCTCCGCGGTCTCCGCGGAGCGGACCCCGCCCCCGGCCTGCACCGGCACCGGGACCGCGCCGGCGATGGCCGCGACCACGCCGGCGTTGTCGGGGCGGCCCGAGCGGGCCCCGTCGAGGTCGACGACATGGATCCATCCGGCGCCCTGCTCGGCCATCTCCACCGCCCGGGCCACCGGGTCGTCGTCGTAGACGGTCTCGGCGCCGTAGTCGCCCTGGCGAAGGCGCACGCAGCGGCCGCCGCGGACATCGACCGCGCAGTACAGCTTCACGGCGCTCAACCCGCCCGGCGGCCGGCCGCGGCCACGAAGTTGGCCAGGATGCGCAGGCCCACTCTCGACGACTTCTCGGGGTGGAACTGGGCGGCCCACACGTTGCCGCGGGCCACCGCGGCCACCACCGGCCCGCCGTAGTCGCAGGTGGCGACCACATCGGTGCCGTCGCCCATCTCCGGGGCCAGCGAGTGCACGAAATACGCCCACACCGGGTCGTCCAGCCCGTCGAGCATCGGGTGGTCGAGGCGGCGGTCGAGGATGTTCCACTGCATCTGGGGTCGCTTCACCGGACCGGGGATCCAGCGCACGCCGCGGTCGAGGATTCCCAGGCCCGGGATGCCGGGCGCCTCGTCGGAACCGGCGAAGAGCACCTGCATTCCCACGCAGATTCCCATGAAGGGGCGGCCCGAGCCGGCCGCGTCGCGGGCGGCCGCGTCCAGGCCGGTGCGGCCCAGCGCGGCCATGCACGGCGCGAAGGCGCCCACACCGGGCAGCACCACCCCGTCGGCGTCGTCGATCAGGCCCCGGTCCGCGGTCAGGCGGGCGTCGGCCCCTGCGTGCTCGAAGCCCTTCTGGGCCGAGTGCAGGTTGCCGATGCCGTAGTCCAGGATGGCGATGAGCGGCTTGGTGTTCGCCGTCACAGAGTGCCCTTGGTGGAGGGCAGGGCTGAGCCCTCCACCCGGACCGCGTCGCGCAGGGCTCGGGCCACGCCCTTGAACGAGGCTTCCACGATGTGGTGGGTGTTGCGGCCCCGGCGCATCACGACGTGCAGCGTGATGGCGGCCGCGGTGGCGAAGGCCCTCCAGAACTCCTCGGCCAGCTGCGGGTCGAAGGGCGGGTCGCCGAGGATCTTCTCTCCGGGGAAGTCCACGTCGTAGTGCAGGAACGGCCGGCCCGACAGGTCGAGCACCACCTCCACCGCGGCTTCGTCGAGCGGCACGGTGATGCTGGCGAAACGGCGCACCCCGGCCTTGTCGCCCAGAGCCTCGCGGAGGGCCTCGCCCAGCACGATGCCGGTGTCCTCGACGGTGTGGTGGGCGTCAACCTCGATGTCGCCCTGCGCCTGCACCGACAGGTCCAGCCCGCCGTGGCGGCCGAGTTGGTCGAGCATGTGGTCGAAGAACGGCAGCCCGGTGGAGACGTCGGTGGTGCCCGAGCCGTCGAGGCCGAGGCTCAACTCGATACGGGTCTCCTTGGTGGAGCGGGAGCGGGTGGACGTGCGGCTCATGTCATTGAGGCTAAAGCGTGTCCGGAAACTCGACGCGTGTCTCAGGACTGGACG
>JAPOQG010000111.1 GCA_026710865.1 Acidimicrobiaceae bacterium | reverse complement strand
CTCATCGCCGCCTTCGCTCTGCACATCCACTCGGCCTACAGCCTGACCCGGATGAGCCGGTCAGCCGACCGCCGCTACCCCGGCGGCCGCGACTACATCGCCGCCGGCTACGCCTCGCGCACCATGCGTTGGACCGGTCCCCTCGTCGGCCTGTTCGTCGTGTACCACCTGGCGGACCTCACCTGGGGCCACTTCAATCCCGACTACGTCCGCGGCGACCCTTACCACAACGTTGTGGCGAGCCTGTCCAACCTGCCCGTCGCCATCTGGTACATCGTCGCCAACGTGGCCCTTGCCGTGCACATCTACCACGGGGCCTGGAGCATGTTCCAGAGCCTCGGCATCAACAGCCCGCGCTGGAACTCGCTGCGGCGCAGGTTCGCGCAGGCGTTCGCGGCGGCGATCCTCGTAGGCAACCTCAGCTTCCCGATCCTGGTGCAGGCCGGCGTGATCGACGACGGCGGACGCTCGGTCGTGCGGGAACACCTCGAGCAGCTCGACGGTGCAGCCGGCAAATCACTCGGCGCGTCCGGAGACATACCGTGACCGCCACTCGAGACCGAGGGCGGCGATGCGGGGGGCGCCATAGGCAGCCATTCCGAGGCCGCCGGAGCGCCACCGGCAGCGCCGCCCGGTCCGCAAGGGGAGGCTCAACATGATCGGCAGTCTGGACGCGCGGCTGCCCGGGGGGCCCGTCGAGGACGCCTGGACGGACCACAAGTTCTCCCTGCGCCTCGTCAACCCCAACAACAAGCGCCGCTTCACGGTCATCGTGGTGGGCACCGGCCTGGCAGGAGCATCCGCGGCGGCCTCGCTCGGCGAGTTGGGCTATCGGGTCAAGGCGTTCACCTACCACGACTCGCCGCGCCGGGCCCACTCCATCGCCGCGCAGGGCGGCATCAACGCGGCCAAGAACTACAAGAACGACGGCGACAGCGTCTTCCGCCTGTTCTACGACACCGTCAAGGGCGGTGACTACCGCAGCCGCGAGGCCAACGTGTACCGCCTCGCCGAGACCTCGGTTGCGATCATCGACCAGTGCGTGGCGGCCGGTGTTCCCTTCGCCCGCGAGTACGGCGGCCTCCTGGACAATCGCTCCTTCGGCGGCGCGCAGGTGTCTCGAACCTTCTACGCCCGCGGCCAGACCGGCCAGCAACTCCTGCTCGGCGCCTACTCGTCGCTCATGCGCCAGGTGTCGGCGGGCACCGTGGACCTGCACACCCGCGCGGAGATGCTCGACCTGGTGGTGGCCGAAGGTCGGACCGCCGGCATCGTGGTGCGGGACCTGCTGACCGGCGAGGTCACCGCTCACGCCGCCGACGCCGTCATGCTGGCCACCGGCGGCTACAGCAACGTCTACTACCTCTCCACGAACGCGATGATGTGCAACGTCACCGCGGCGTGGCGGGCACACCGGCGCGGCGCCCTGTTCGCCAACCCGTGCTACACCCAGATCCACCCCACCTGCATCCCCGCCGGCGACGACTTCCAGTCCAAGTTGACGCTGATGTCCGAGTCGCTGCGCAACGACGGGCGCATCTGGGTGCCGCGGGCCTTCGACGATGCCAGGGCGCCTGCGGACATCTCCGAGGCCGAACGGGACTACTACCTCGAGGAGAAGTACGCCTCGTTCGGGAACCTGGTGCCCAGGGACGTGGCATCCCGCAACGCCAAGGCGGTCGTCGACGCGGGCCGGGGAGTCGGCCCGTTGCGCAACGGTGTCTACCTGGACTTCTCCGACGTTCTGGCGCGTGACGGCGCCGATGTTGTCCGCGCCAAGTACGGGAACCTGTTCGACATGTACGAGCGGATCACCGGAGAGGACCCCTACCGGGCGCCCATGCGGATCTACCCGGCGGTCCACTACACGATGGGCGGGCTGTGGGTGGACTACAACCTCATGAGCAACGTGCCGGGGCTCTTCGTGGCGGGCGAGGCCAACTTCTCCGACCACGGTGCCAACCGGCTCGGGGCCTCCGCGCTGATGCAGGGGCTCGCCGACGGCTACTTCGTCGTCCCGTACACCGTCGGGGACTACCTGGCGGGCCGTCTCGGTCAGGCGGGTCCGGGGACCGACCACCCGGCCTTCGGCGCGGCCGTCTCCGAGCTGAACGAACAGATCGCCCGCTGGACGGCCGCCAAGGGATCCCGCACGGTCGACTGGTTCCACCGCGAGTTGGGACGGATCGTGTGGGACCACTGCGGCATGTCGCGCAACGCGGCGGGGCTCGCCAAGGCGCTGGCCGAGATCCCCGCCCTCCGCGAGGAGTTCCATGCCGACGTCTGCGTCCCCGGTTCGGCGGCCACACTGAACCAGTCCCTCGAGAAGGCCGCGCGGGTCGACGACTTCTTCGAACTCGCCGAACTGCTGGCGCGCGATGCGCTGGAGCGCGAGGAGTCCTGCGGCGGGCATTTCCGTGAGGAGCACCAGGACGCCGAGGGCGAGGCCCGCCGCGACGACGAACGGTTCGCGCACGTGGCGGCATGGGAGTGGGCCGGAACGGGCGCCGAGCCGATCCGCCATCGCGAGGAACTGGAGTTCAACACCGTGACACCGACCACGAGGTCCTACAAGTGAACCCGCCCAAGACCTCCGCCGCAGCCCCCGAGGCGCCGGAGCGCCACCCAACCGGCGCGGCCGGCACATTGAACCTGCGCCTGCGCGTGTGGCGCCAGGACGGTCCCGGCGACGCGGGCCGCTTCGAGACCTACGAGGCCACCGGCATCAGCCCCGACGCCTCGTTCCTGGAGATGCTGGACGTGCTCAACGAGCGCCTCACGCTCGAGGGGCGGGAACCCATCGCCTTCGAGTCCGACTGCCGGGAGGGCATCTGCGGCACCTGCGGCCTGATGATCAACGGTCGCGCCCACGGTCCCCAGAAGGGCACGGCCACGTGCCAACTCCACATGCGACAGTTCTCCGACGGGGATCTCATCACCATCGAGCCGTGGCGCGCCGGAGCCTTCGAGGTCATCCGGGACCTCGCCGTTGACCGCACACCTCTGGACCGGATCATCGCCGCCGGCGGCTACATCTCGGTGAATACGGGCGCGGCGCCCGACGCAAACCTGGTGCCCGTCCCGAAGGAGGCGTCCGACACGGCCTTCGACGCGGCCGCCTGCATCGGCTGCGGCGCCTGCGTCGCCGCCTGCCCCAACAGCGCGGCACAACTCTTCACGGCGGCGAAGGTGCAGCACTTGAACCTGCTCCCCCAGGGCCAGCCCGAGCGCTGGGGACGCACCGAGGCGATGGTGGAGACCATGGAGCAGTTCTTCGGCAGTTGCACCAACCACGGGGAGTGCTCCGAGGCCTGCCCGAAGGAGATCTCCATCGACTTCATCGCCTGGACGAACCGGGACTACGTCAGAGCCAAGCTGAAGAACCGCAAACTCGCCGGCCAGCGCTGAGACGCGCCGCAACGCGTGAGCGACGGCACCGACGGCACGGCGCAGCGGCCCGGCAGCCCAGCGCAGCGACGAGGCGGCCCTGCGATCCTGCGGTGGGCCGGAGACAGCCTGCGGGGATTCTGCATCGGCACCGCCGACCTGGTGCCGGGGGTCTCGGGCAGCACGGTGGCATTGCTGCTGGGGGTCTACGGGCGCCTGCTGCGCTCGGTGCGGAGCGCGGCGGGGGCGGTGGCCGGCCTGGTACGGGGCGATCTGCGGGGGGCGGCCGGGCAGCTGCGGCGGATCGACTGGCGGCTCGTGATCCCGGTGGCCGCGGGCGCCGGGGTGGCGCTGGGAGCGCTGGCCGGCGGCGTCGACTGGCTCCTCGACAATCGCGCCGAGGCCACCGCCGGCGCGTTCGCGGGCCTGGTCTGCGCTGCGCTGCTCGCAGCGGCCCGGCAGGTGCGCGCCTGGCGAGTGCCGCTGGCCGCCCTGGCGCTGGCCACCGGCGCCGCCGGGGGTTGGGTCTTCGGACTCACCGCCGAGCCCATCGCCGAGCCCGCCGGCTGGCTGTGGTTCGCCGCCGGCGTGCTGGGGGTGTGCGCCATGATCCTGCCCGGTATCTCCGGGGCGTTCGTGATGCTCATGATCGGCGTCTACGCGCCCCTGATCGACGCCCTCAGCGACCGCGACTGGAACGTGCTCGGCTTGTCCGCCGGCGGCGTGCTGGTGGGGGCGCTTGCGTTCGCCGCGCTGCTGAGCAGACTGCTGGACCGGTACCCCGACGCCGTGATGGCGACGATGGTCGGTTTGATGCTGGGCTCGTTGCGCGTGCTCTGGCCCTGGCCGAACGGCGTGGGACACCTCGGCGGTCCCGACGAGGTGATCAGTGGGACCGACCTCGAGTGGCCCGACGGCGGCGAGGCGCTCTGGCCGGTGGTCTGCGCCGCGGCGGCGTTCGCACTGGCGCTGGCGGCCTCGCGGCTCGCCGGCCGCTCGAACGCCGGAACCGGACCGGAAAGCGGTTTACTGGAAGCACCCTGATAGCTACACGCGGCGCGACCGCCACTCAGCGCCCCCGGAGGTCCCTCGTGAGTAACCCGGCGACGGTTCACCTGCCCCCGCTCCCCTACCCGGAGGACGCGCTCGCCCCGCACATCAGCGCGGAGACGGTGGCGCTGCACTACGGCAAACACCACGCCGGTTACGTGGCCAACGTAAACCGGCTGGTGTCCGGATCGTCGGCCGCGGCTGCCCCGCTCGAGGATCTCATCGTCACCACCTCGGGTGGACTGTTCAACAACGCGGCGCAGGTCTGGAATCACACCTTCTACTGGCACTCGATGCATCCCGAAGGTGGTGGCGACCCCAGCGGCGCCCTGCGCGCGGCACTCGAGGACGGCTTCGGCTCCGTAGACGGCTTCCGCAAGCAATTCGTCGATGCCTCCTGCGGGCACTTCGGCTCCGGCTGGGTGTGGCTCGTGGCCGGTGGCGACAGCCTGGAAGTCATGGCGACGGCCAACGCCGACCTCCCCCAGCGCCACGACCGCACACCGCTGCTGACGATCGACGTGTGGGAGCACGCCTACTACCTGGACTACCGCAACGCCCGTCCGGCCTACGTGGATCGCTGGATCGAGAACCTCGTGAACTGGGAGTTCGCCGCGACAAACCTGGCGGCCCTCTGAGCGCAGGCACTCAGAACCCGCGGCGGGAGCCGGTCCCGTGGCCGAATTCCTCAGCGCGGGGTGGGTGACAGCCCTCAGCGAGGCACTGCAGGCCGCCGGGGTGACCACTGATGCCGCCGCGCCGCTCGTCATCCAGCAGATCGTCGAGCACCCCGACGGGATGCGCAGCACCTACCGGATCCACCTCGACGCCGATGGGGCCGGGGCGCTGGGGGGATTCTCCGGCGACGCCACGGTCACCTACCGGCAGAGCCACGAGGTGGCCCGGGGCATCGCCCGCGGCGAACTCGACGCCCACGTGGAGTTCCTGATGGGCCGGGTCGTCGTCTCCGGCGACACCGAAATCCTCGTCAGCCATCGCGCCGCACTCGAGGGGATGAACGACGCTCTCGCCGGGCTGCGGGAAACGACCGACTTCTAGCCCAGGCCCCGGTCGGGCCGGTCTCTCAGCCGATGAGGCCCAGTTCGGACACCGCCCGGCGTTCAGCGGCCAGTTCGGCGACCGAGGTGTCGATCCGGCTGCGGCTGAAGGCGTTGTGCTCCAGGCCACCCACGATCTGCCAACCGGTGCCGTCACTGGTGCAGGGGAACGAACTGATGAGGCCTTCGGGCACGCCGTAGCTGCCGTCGGAGGGCAGGGCGACGCTGACCCAGTCGCCGGCGGGCGTTCCGGCAGCCCAGTCCCGCACGTGGTCGATGGCGGCGTTGGCTGCCGAGGCGGCCGAGGAAGCGCCCCGCGCCTCGATGATGGCCGCGCCGCGCTGCTGCACGGTGGGGATGAAGTCCTCCTCCAGCCACCGCTGATCGTCGACGACCTCACTCGCCGGACTGTCGCCTACGCAGCAGTTGAAGATGTCCGGATACTGCGTGGCCGAGTGGTTGCCCCAGATCGTCATGCGGGTGATCTGATGCACGCTGACTGCTGGTTGCTCAAGGTACAGATGCTGAGGTTCAGTCCGGCTGATCGCGTCAACTCGCATTCCTGGCTCCACGGCCTTCGCAGCGCGCTTCGCCAGTTGCGCCATGGCCCGGTTGTGGTCGAGGCGCGTCATGGCACAGAAGCGTTCGGGCGGGATGCCCGGGGCGTTGCGCTGGGCGATGAGGCAGTTGGTGTTGGCGGGGTTGCCCACCACGAGGACGCGGATGTCCGCCGCCGCGTTGGCCGCCAGCGCGGCGCCCTGGCGGGTGAAGATGCCGCCGTTGGCCTCCAGCAGGTCCTTGCGCTCCATACCCTTGGTGCGGGGCCGGCTGCCCACCAGCAGCGCCCAGGATGCCCCCGAGAACGCCGCCTCCGGCTCGTTAGTGAGTTCCATGTCGGCCAGCAGGCCGAAAGCACAGTCGTCCAACTCCATGGCCACGCCCTCGAGAGCGCCCATGGCCGGGGGGATCTCCAGCATCTGCAGGATGACCGGCACCTCGGGTCCCAGCAGTTGTCCCGAGGCGATGCGGAACACCAGGCTGTAGCCGATCTGGCCGGCGGCGCCGGTGACCGCCACTCGTACGGGATCGTTCATGACGCGCACGGTAGCCGGTGACCGTACACGCCCGACCATCCCGGTGGCCGGGGGTCGCAGCCCTGCTCGGGACATGCGCTGTCCACCAACCGCACTCATTGGTGGGAAACCAGCAACTCGTCTATTTCGGGGCGCAGCGTCGTTCGAAGTCTCAGGTAGCCCAGCCCGGTCAGACGCGTGCGTAACGGAAGACGCCGCGGATCTGCTGGTGGAGAAAGCTGCCAGGGGAGCCAGCGCCTATGAACTGCTCGTAGATTGGCCGCGGGACATCGAAGTACTGGTAGATCCCGCCATTGCGGAACTCAATCTCCAGCGTGCACGTCTGATCGTCGTAACCTGCCGACGCGACGTTCGATGAGTCCAAATATGTTCGATTCATTACAACTGCCTTTCGATCTCTACAATTATCTTTCGTTCTCTCCTCGAGCGCCGGAAGCGCTGCCGTTGTCGATTACGGTGTTTCTGGACGAAGCATCCTGTGAGCGCCATCGAATCATAACGTCTTCATAGTCCGCTGATTCCTCCTGCTTCCTGTCCCAACCGCCTGGTTGTTCGTCACCCACGACAGTGGGATCTGCACTCTCTGGTCGGTATCTCGGAAGTTCTACCAACACCCTCATCGGTAGTGGAACAGCCTCTCCCACCACGATCGCCTCGCCAGTTCGGAGGACCGGGAGCAGCGATAGCACACCGGCGAGATTATCAGACGCGGCAGAGGTGACATGACTCCGATCTTTGGCATTCGACAGGCGAAGAGCGACAATCGTGCCGCACTGAGACAAGATCGTGGGATCGACTTCTGACGGACGCTGACTCACGACCATCGCGCCAATCCCGTACTTGCGGCCCTCTTTGACCACCCGTTGAACCGCAGTTTGCACTGCCTTCGGTTGCGTGCTTCCTAGGTACGTGTGTGCCTCCTCGAACACGAACAGGAGAGGGCGTTCCCTGCCACCCTCTGACAGCCGCCGGGACCATTGGAGTGCATCATATATCACTCTCGTGAGCGCACCAATGAGATCCGTTAGGATCGCCGTCGGTACGCCAGATAGGTCAAGGATCGACACCGTCTTCCGATTACCAATCCAACTCTGTAGGAAGGAATCTAGATCACATTCGACCTTCCCATCAATTGCTGGCATGAAGGCACCAGGACGAAACAGAAAGTCATAGCGGCGGTCTTTCAATCGCGAACCAAGCGCATCGACCTGTCGTCGGATGTTGAGCGGGCTACCACTCAGAAAGACCTTGTCATCACCCTTGGCCTGTGTAGCTGCACGATAGCGTGGCGGAATCACTCTTATAGCATCACCCGCTTCAAGAGGCGTCCCGTCGTCTGTCATCTGCAGTGCCTCCGTGGCGCGCGACTGACCGGTGCCAGAGACGGTGTGTGTCGCATTGACCTCGCGGTGTAAGTCGAACCACATCTGATGAATGCTGAATGGTGTCGGCGTGTCGACAGTGACGTCTGCTGGCTCAACTCCTTCGCGTGTGTAGGTTTCGAGCGCCGAGCGCTTCAACTCGACGATCATGTCTCTGATCGCTCCTCGAGAGGCGTCGTCAGGTAGATCCCCAAAGGTCAGTTCAACCAGTTCCTCAAACGACAGAGCCCAGTAGGGGACGTGCAACGGTTCCGAGCGAGAAGTCTCGTCACCTCCGACTCGGAAGATTCGTGCCTGGTCTTGCAATGCGGATGCATACTCTCCATGGATATCGAATACGATAACTCGAGCGGAAGGATAGCGTGAGGCATCAGTCAAGGACTCCAAGATACGAGCTACCGTCGTCGATTTACCGGCTCCCGTAGTTCCGACTATGGCCGAGTGGCGTGTGACCAGACTATTAATTTCCAATAACGCAGGAATCGACAGGGCACTAGCAACGTGTCCGACACGGATGCGCTTGAGAGACGTTCGTACTCCGTAGACGACTTCTAGATCTGAGTCTGTCATGATGTGTACGGAGTCACCCACGCTCGGTAACAGCGATATGCCACGACTAAAGCCCTTGTCGGCCGAACCGTGCCCGACTAATTGCACCGTCATCCACATGCGACCGTCAACTGTGTCTGTGGACAAGTGCTCTGGCGTGGCCCCAGCCTGGGATACCAAGCCGATCAGATCAATGAGGCCGAGGGGCACACGAACGAAGCTACCTACCTGTGCAACGTGGTATGGCTGACCGTTGACGAACAGAAGGCCGGAGACGGTCGAGTCGTCGAGTGCTACGCTTACCTCAGACCCTGCAACGTTCTCAACTGAACCAAGGAAGCTAGGATCATTCTTCATCCGAACCTCTAGTCACTGCTTCAATCTCGGAAGCCGTTCGAGTGGTATGCCCGACCGACCGCATCAGGCGATGACCGAACTCTTTGAAGTCACCCAATTTGAATGGTTTCGTCTCTCGGTCGGCAGCGGACTCAAGTTCAAACGCTCTACCGGCATCGATTCCGCCGTTCGCCGCCATTACTGTAAGTCCTACATTCTGTCTCGCGAGATCCTCGGCTGAGTCATAGGCATTGAATTCACCATACTGTAGCCCGAAGATCTTGGCACTGGCATTCGCGCGTAGACCCTGCGCTAGAAGGTCATTTATGTGGTCATCTCGGAACGAATAGCCCAGCGTGATGAGCGTCGCCGATTGGCGCTTGAGGAAGTCTCGCAATTGATCAAACATAACCAAGTAGGGCATCCGTCGACTTTCCGTGTACTTCAGATGGGAAGGATGAATCAATCGTCTCTCTTCGCTGCCATCAACAGGCACCCGCACAACACCTCGATCTACCCGCACAACCCAGTTCGATGAGCCGTGAAGTTTGATGATTCGTGTCCATCTCGGTGGAAGATCATCCGCCTCAATGGCTGTTGTATCTAGAAATGGCTCTCGCGCTCCGGCAAAGCCGTCGAAAAACGGTGCACTACTTCTCTCGAATGCAGCTTCCAAGAGAAGGTCATAGTTCGTTGTGAAGATGCGGATTGGGATGTGGCGTGTTACTGCTTGAGACCAAACCGCCAGATCGTCATAGGGCGTATGCTCCGACGGGAGATCTACCGCTACAGCCTGCATGATCTGCGTCGTGACAGCCCTCTCCAGCTGATCGATCGCTTCCTTGTCCAGACCGTGGACGCGCTGCCTCCCCACTATCATCGCAAGGCCACGGATGTGGCTCAGAATCTCTTCGATGTTGGGGTCGTGGTCGAGGTCGTCCCTCAGACGGGATAGCAGCGCCTGATATTCGGAGCTTGAGGCCTCCATGGATCGGTTGACAAGGCTCGTAAGGCCCGCGATGTCGGGAATCAGAGGCCGATATCCGTCGGCGTCTGCAACCTTGATTGAAACTGGACATCCAGCGCCAAGCAGTAGGCCGAGCGGCCGCTTGCTTTGCGAGAGGCACTGCGAAAGGCTGTCTTCGATCCGATCAAGATGATTTGCATGGCTTTCCATGCCACGAGACTATCCAGGAATGGAACCCGCTCCGCTCGGAGGTCTCGTGGTGGATGTACCGCTGATATGAACCTGTGAAAGCCGCCCGGCTCTCCACACGAACGACCTCTCTCCTGCTGGTGGCACGAGGCGCTAACACGCTCCAATGAGTCGGTGAGGCACGGCGGTGCCCGCTAGCGGCCCGTGGGCGCGGCTCGGCGGGTGTTGCCCACCCAGGACTCGTGAAGCCGGGCATACGCCCCTCCGGCCTCGACCAGCTCGTCGTGGCGGCCCTGCTCCACGATGCGGCCGTCATCGAACACGAGAACCAGGTCTGCTCGTTCGGCGGTGCTGAGACGGTGGGCCACCGACACCGTTGTGCGTCCCTGGGAGAGGTGGGCCATGGCCACCGCCAGCGCCTCCTCGGTCTCGGGGTCCACCGCGGAGGTGGCCTCGTCCAGCAGGAGCAGGCCCGGATCGGCGACCTGGGCCCGGGCCAGGGCCACCAGTTGGCGCTCGCCCACCGACAGCCGGCCGCCCCGCTGGCCCACCGGCGTGTGCATGCCGGCGGGCAGGCCCTCCATCCATCGCTGCAGTCCGAGCGCTTCGACGGCGGCGGCCGCGTCGGCCTCGGTGGCGCCGGGCCGGCCGTAGCGGATGTTGTCCTCGATGGTGGCCGCGAACAGGAAGCCGTCCTGCGGGACCATGCGGATGCCCCGGCGGCGGGCATCGGGCGCCACGGCGCGGAGATCCACCCCGCCGATGATCACGTCGCCCGACGAGGGGTCTGCCAGGCGGGCCAGCAGCCGCGCGAAGGTGGTCTTGCCCGAGCCGGTCTCGCCCACCACCGCCACGTCGGCGTCGGCCGGTATGGCCACGTCGACGCCCCGCAGCACTGGCTCACCGGCCCGGTACGAGAAGTCCACGCCCCGGACCTCCACCGGCAGCGGCCCGTCGGGCAGCTCCCGCGCCTCGTCGGGGGCCGGCTCGACGACTTCGACGGGCGTGTCGAGCACTCCCATCACCTTCCACCAGGCCGCCAACGCCGCCTGGGTGTTGTCGAAGACCTCGCCGATCTCCGAGATCGGCCTGATCAGCAGGCGCACCAGGAACACGAACGCCACCAGCCCGCCGGCGCCGATGCCCAGCTCGTCGCTCCACGTCACCCCGGCGACGATGGCGGCGGCCAGCGCCACCGACGACACCAGGTCGACCACCGGCAGCATGAAGGCCCACCACTTGAAGGCCGACAGCTGGGTCTCGTACTGGCGGTCCACGGCGCGGTCGAGGCGGGCCCGCATGGCGCCGCGGTACCCGTAGGCCCGTATCACCGCCGCGGCGGACACCGCCTCGCTGGTGTGGCCCATAGTGTCGGCCACCCGGTCGCGCACCCGGGAATGGGCCGCGATCTGGCGACGCTGTATCCAGCGCAAGAACGGCAGGAGCAGCAGGTGCAGGACGGACACCAGCAGCGTCAGCTGCCAGCTGTAGAAGAGCATCACCGCCAACGTCGCCAGGATCAGCACCGGATTGATGGTCCACGAATAGGCCCCCCACTGCATGAACAGCGCCATGGCCTCGATGTCGCTGGTCACCCGAGCCACCAGCACCCCCCGGCGAGACTCGCTGTGCGCGGCCAGGCTCAGGCGGTGGATGTGCTCGAACGCCCTGACCCTCAGCCCGAGCAGCACCGACTCGGCCATGCGCACCAGCCGGATCAGCGCGAAACGGCTCGCCGCGGCCACCACCAGCACGGCTGCCAGGGCGGCCAGCGACAGTGTCCAGACCACGCCGGGCTGGTACCCGTCGGCGCCGAGCACGCCGTGGTCCAGCACGAGCTGCACCATGACCGGCACGATCAGCCTTCCGACCGCTGCGAACAGGCCCACTGCGGCTATCGCCGGCACGCCCCGGCGCAGTTCCGGGCTCATGGCGATGCCGCGGCGCAGCACACGGAGTGCCTTGACCGGTTCGGTGGCCGCTCCGTCCAGGTCCTCGCCGATGCCTGCCCGGTCCGGTGCAGACCGTGCGCCGGCGGGCGCTTCGCTCGGACGCGTCCGGCCGAGGTCGATGTCCGGTGTCTCGCTCATCCGGCGGCGGCCTGCTCGTAGGCCGAGACCAGCGACCTGTAGTCGTCGAGGGCCAGCAGCTCGTCATGGGTGCCGTCGGCGACGATCCTGCCGCCCGCGAGGTACGCCACCCGGTCGGCGAGCTCGATGGTGGAGATGCGGTGCGCCACCACCAGCACCGTGGTGTCGAGGTCGCGCCGCAGGTTGGCGAGGATCTCGCTCTCCACGACGGGATCGACCGCACTGGTGGCGTCGTCGAGCATGAGCAGCCGGGGCGAGCGCACCAGGGCTCGGGCCAGGGCCACCCGTTGCCGCTGGCCGCCCGAGAGGGTCACGCCCCGCTCGCCCACCACGGTGGCAGGGCCGTCGGCCAGCCCGTCCACGAAGCCGCCCGCAGCCGCGGACTCCAGCGCGGCGGCCACATCGGCCGGAGCGCTTCCGGTCTGCAGGTCGACATTCTCGACCACCGAGTCCGCGAACAGGAACGCCTCCTGGAACACCAGCGCCACCGCGTCGTGGATCTCGGCGGGGTCGATGCGGTCGAACTGGACGCCCGACAGGCGGATCGAGCCCCGCGCGATGTCGTTGAGTCCGGCCACGGTCTCGAGCAGTGTCGACTTGCCCGACCCGGTGGCGCCCACCAGGGCGACGGTCTCCCCCGCTCGCACCTGCAGCGAGACCCCGTCGAGCACGAGCCGCGAGCCGTAACCCACGGCCAGGTCCTCGATCCCCAGGCCGAGCGGGCCCTCCGGGAGCAGCCGTGCCCCGGTTGGCGCGGCTGCACCGACGGGCCGCTGGAGGACCCGGTCCACCCGCTCCAGCGACACGACCGAGCGGGGCATCTCCTCCAGGAAGAAACCCACGATGAACAGCGGCAGAGCCAGCAGCGAGAACAGCGTGGCGGCCAGCACCAGGTCGCCGGGGGTGGCCGAGCCCCGCCCCACCAGCCACGCCCCCACGAGCAGCAGGAAGACGGCGCCCATCGTGGGCAGGGCGTCGATGGCCGGCTCGAACGTGGCCCGCATGCGGCCCACCCGGATCCGCTCGTCGCGGAGACGCTCGGACGCGGCCCGCATCCGCTCCACCTCGATGGGTTCCCGGCCCAGCGTCTTCACCACGACCGCTCCGTCGAAGCTCTCGTGGGCAACCTCGGAGACCTCGCCGACCCGCCGCTGCACTTCGGCCGAGGGTGCCTCGATCCTGCGGGTGTAGAACCGGCTGATCACGGCCAGGGCCGGGAACACCACCGCAGCGATGAGCGCCAGCAGTGGATGGGCTGCGAACAGCGCCCCCATCGTGACGATTACCAGGACCACCACGCTCACCGCGAACGCCAGCGGCTTGAGCACCATGGTGGCCGTGTTCACGTCGGCGTCGGCATGGGCGAGCAGTTCGCCCGGGTCCCGCTCACGGTGGAAGTCCATGGGCAGGTCGATGTAGCGGTGCAGGAGGGCCCGTCGCCAGTCACGCTGGGTCCGCAGCTCGGCCATGGCCAGGAACCACCGGCGCATCAGCACTGATATCCCGCTCACCACCGAGACCCCGATCAGCAGCGCCGCGGCCACGCCCGCGCCGGTCCGATCGGCCTCCTCGGCGATGATCACGTTGTCGGTGATCCAGCCCAACAGCCAGGCGGTTCCCACGGTGGTGGCGACGAACCCGAGCGCGCCGATGAGGGCGGCCGTGTGCGCCAGCGGATGGGCCCGCACCGACCGCATGATCAGCCGGTAGCCCCGGCGGGCCAGGCCGTCGCCAGCGGCGCTCATCGTGCTCCCTCCGACCCGCCGCCGAACTGGCAGCAAAATGCACGCATACCGTGCAAAACACTGCCAATTCCAGGACAGCCTCCCTCCGGCCACCGAACTGGCAGCGGGACGCGCACCATAGAGGGCAAGACGGTGCCAGTTCCCACCGAGTCGGCTTCAGAGACGGTCGACGATGGCCGCGGCGAACTCCGAGCACTTCACCTCGGTGGCACCCTCGGTGAGCCGGGCGAAGTCGTAGGTGACGATCCCGTCGCCGATGGTGGCCTCCACCGCGGCGATGATGTCGTCGGCGGCGGCCTGCCAGCCGAGATGCTCGAACATGAGCGCCCCCGACAGCAGCACCGACGACGGGTTCACCTTGTCCTGGCCGGCGTAGCGGGGAGCCGTGCCGTGGGTGGCCTCGAACACGCCGTGGCCGGTGACGTAGTTGATGTTGGCGCCCGGCGCGATCCCGATGCCGCCCACCTGGGCCGCCAGCGCGTCGGAGATGTAGTCGCCGTTGAGGTTCATGGTGGCGATCACGTCGAACTCCGCCGGGCGGGTGAGCACCTGCTGGAGGGCGATGTCGGCGATGGTGTCCTGCACCAGGATCTTGTCGCCCGGATCCCCGCCGCAGTCCTCCCAGGCCACGGCCACGTCCGCGAACTCCTCGCGCACCAGCTCGTAGCCCCAGCCCCGGAAGGCCCCCTCGGTGAACTTCATGATGTTGCCCTTGTGCACCCAGTGGACCCTCTTGCGGTCGCGGCGCAGGGCGTAGTTGAGGGCGGCCCGTTGCAGGCGCTGGGAGCCGAACTTGGACACCGGCTTGATGCCCACCCCGGCATCGGCGCGGATCTCCCAGCCGAAGGCGTCGTGGAGCAGCTCGATGAGCCGGGCCGCCTCGGGAGAGCCGGAGGGCACCTCGAGGCCGGCGTAGATGTCCTCGGTGTTCTCCCGGAAGATCACCATGTCGACCAGTTGCGGCTCCCGCACCGGGGAGGGAACCCCCTTGAACCAGCGCACGGGGCGCAGGCACACGTACAGGTCCATGATCTGGCGGATGGCCACGTTGAGGCTGCGGAAGCCGCCGCCCACCGGCGTGGTCAGCGGCCCCTTGATCCCGATGAGGTGCTCGTCGAAGGCGGCGATGGTGTCGGCTGGGAGCCAGTCGCCGGTCTCGTTGTAGGCCTTCTCGCCGGCCAGCACTTCCAGCCAGGCGATGCGGCGGCCGTGCTTGGCCGCCGCCGCGTCCAGAACGGACTGTGCCGCGGGCCAGATGTCGATGCCGATCCCGTCTCCCTCCACGAATGGGATGATCGGCTCGTCGGGCACGGCGAGGGCGCCGTCGGCGCCCAGAGTGATCTTGTCAGCCATGTATACCGAGGCTACCGGCGGCCCGACGGGCCCGAAATCGGCGGCCCCCGGCCGCCGCGTCAGCCGGCCTCCCCGTGGTATTCCACGAGAGCCGACGCGCCCACGATGTCGATGATGCGAATGTTGGTGCGCGCGCCGTGGGCGTCTACGAGCCGCAGTTCCTCGCCGAGCACGACGGGCACCGGCTGAGGACTCCCCTCGTTCACCGAGACGTTCGACGTGTACAGGTAGGTGCGGTCGAGGTTGTCACGCACGGGGTTCAGCCTTCCGGCGACTCCTGGCACCTCGCCCGAGCCCTCCGAGAAGATGGCTGAGCCTCCCTCCGGAAGCGGACGGAGGTTCAAGACGGCCCCTTTCGACCGCTCGGGAACCCAGCCTGCTACGAGGCCAGCCGACCAGCCCGGAGCCGCAGCAAAGACGGTCATCGGCAGGCTGGCGGAGTGCAGTCCCATGACAGCCTCGCCAAGCGCGTCGGTTGCGGCCGCTACGTAGGTCTTGTTGGGGAACAGGGCAACCACCTCGACACCGGCCAGCGGCTGTTCCCCGGCGAACACAGCCACCACCGCGTCGCCAGGACTGTGAGCCTGAGGAGCAGCCGGGATCGTGAGCCGTACTTCAGACCCGTCGATGACGTCGTACTCCGGCCTGACCGCGCCGAGTTCCTCCGTCGCCGCCAGGATGATCGGCACGCCGTCGCCCCGGCGCTCGATGAAGAACTCCCGGTCGTAGGCGCCGTTCGTCCTGCCGACCCGCATCCGCCCGAGCGTTGAAACGACGACCTCGTTGCGCGTCGACTGACGAAGTTCGATGCTGTCCACCGTCAGGTTGTTGGGCAGCCCGCCGGGCGACTGGATCTCCAACCGATCAGCGAACATCGACAGGCGGGTGCGGCTGCCGCTGATGGAGTAGTCGCGGTGAGCGACCGCGTTGACGACCGCCTCGAACACCGCCCGGTCGCTGTACTGGGGGAAGTCCACCCGGCCCGGCACCTTGACCGCAGAGACGCGCATGTTCCTGGCCACGAAGGCCGCGGCATCCCTGATCTGGTGGTTCAGCGGCCCGGTGATCGTCTGTGAGTCGATCTGATGGGACGCACGAGCGGCGCCACCGTACGCCGTCGCTGTGATACATGCATTGGGCAACCAGTCTTGAGGGGACTCGGAGCACAGCAACACACCGGCGACCGTGGCCCGGGTCACTCCCGCGTCGTCCAGTCCGAGCAGCCCCATCTTCTCGAGTCCTAGCCGAGGATCGGCGGTGCCGGGACCTCCGAGGAGAGGCCTCCACAGCTTCTCGGCCAAGCTCTCGAAGCCGGTGCCGGGCACGGGCTGCTTGTCGAACCACAAGAACCGCGCCTGGCCGCGGCGCTGGGCGAGCCTAAGGCGCTCGTCGGGGGTCATCCGGCGCTTCGAACTGCCTACTCGATGGAAGCTGCCGCCGGGACTGTCGTGCTGGGCATCGCCCTCGGCCACCTTCACCATCAGGAGCGCCCGGCCGTCGAGTTCCCGCCGCTCCACGGTGGGCGTCACCGGTGGATTGATCGAGTCGCGACATACGTTGACCAGCAGAGCCTCCAACTCATCGGCTTGACGGCGTGTCATTCCTTGGACGTCACCGTCGTCGGTTACGCCGCACAGCATCACACCGCCCCCGGTGTTGGCGAAGGCCGCCAGTTCGTCGGCCAAGTCGTCCCGCCTGGGGCTCCGGGGACGGTCGCCGGAGAACTCGATCCCCTTGAACTCCCAGAAGCTGTCCTCGCCCAACCTCAGCCGCTGCCTGATCTCGTCGTCGTGGAACGGCACGGCATCCTCCAGCCCTCTGGCCCGGCGGCAGGCGCGTTCAAGACTACCGGCGGGCCTCACCTCCGAACGACGCCCGCACGGCGGCGGAGCCAGCCGGAGTCAACCCGCCAGGGACTGGGCCTCGTCGAATGCCGCCTGCAGCCGCCGGCGGATCTCCTCGGAGAAGCGGCTCATCTGCGGGCGGGTCATGCGGCCCTCGGGCGGTCGGATGGGCGGGCCTGCCACCATGGCCACCCGGACGCGGCGGGGCAGCCGGGTTCCGGTGGCCATGGCCGCCTCGGTGCCGGCGATGCCGACGGGCACGATGGCTGCCCCGGTGCGGGACGCGAGATAGCTCATGCCGTCGAACACGGACTCCACCCGGGGCCCGGTCTGGCGGGTGCCCTCGGGAAACACCACGATCTGCTCGCCCGCCTCCAGCATCCTGACCGCCTCGCGCATGGCCTCGCGGTCGACTGCTCCCCGGCGCACCGGGAACGCGCCAAGCGCCGACAGGAACGCGCCGAAGTACCGGTTGGTGAACAGCGACTCCTTGGACAGGGCCCGCAAGCGGCGGTGGCCCAGTCCGGCCAGCAGCGGCGTGTCGAGGTTGGACCGGTGCACCGGCGCCACGATCACCGGGCCCTCGATGTCGAGGTGCTCGCCGCCGCGGCGGCGCACCCGGAAGTACGGGTACAGCACCACCATGATGGCGCGCCTCACCGAGCGGTAGACCCACATGGAGCTGCGCCTGGCTGCGATGCGCTGGGCTCTCTGCTGCAGGTCCTCCACCTGACATCCCTTCGGCCCGGAGGTGTCGTCGGGTGGTTGTCTACCACCCGCGGGCTGGGCCGCCGCACGCGTCCGGCCGCAGTAATGGAGAATGGCGGGGCGGCCGGGAGACAGGAGGCAGGCAATGGGACAGCTCGAGGGCAGGACGGCCATCGTCACCGGGGCGGGAGAGGGCATCGGTCGGTCCGTGGCCCGTGCCTTCGCTTCGGAGGGAGCTCACGTGCTCGTGGCCGAGATCGACGAGCGGCTGGGCGCCGACGCCGCGGCCGAGCTCGGCGACGCCTGCGATTTCCTGCCCACCGATGTGGGTGACAGGGCCGCGGTCGAAGCGATGGTCGCCCATGCCGACGAACGGTGGGGGTCGGTGGACATCCTGGTCAACAACGCCTGGGGCGGCGGCGAGATCAGCCGGGTCGAGCGCAAGACCACCGCCGGAATGTCACGGGCTCTGGCGGTGGGGTTCTACGGACCGTTCTGGGCCATGACCGCGGCCCTGCCCCTGATGAAGGCCAACGGCTGGGGCCGGGTGATCAACATGTGCTCGCTCAACGGGGTGAACGCCCACATGGGAACGGTCGAGTACAACTCGGCCAAGGAGGCGCTGCGGGCCGCCACCCGCACCGCGGCCCGGGAGTGGGCCGGCTGGGGCATCACCGCCAACGTCGTGTGCCCGGCCGCCAAGTCGGCCAGCTTCCACCGGGTGATGGGCGCGCATCCGGACCTGCTGGCCGCGGCCGACGCCTCCAACCCGATGGGCCGCATCGGCGACCCCGATCTCGACATCGCGCCGGTGGCGGTGTTCCTGGCCTCGGAGGCCAGCCGGTATGTCACCGGCAACACGCTGTTCGTGGACGGCGGCGGCCACATCAACGGCTCGGCCTGGAAGCCCGACCTCGACGACTAGCAGGACCGGCTCGGATCGAGCCGGGCTGGTACCGTCGCCCGCCATGGCCTCCGCAGACGACTTCGTATTGATCGACCACCCGCGGCCCGACATCGCGCTGGTCACCCTCAACCGGCCCGAGCGCATGAACGCGATGGCCTTCGACGTGATGATCCCGCTGGCCGACGCCCTGCGCGACGTCCACAACGACAACGATGTCCGCGCGGTGGTGATCACCGGCGCCGGCCACGGGTTCTGCTCCGGGGCCGACATGGTGGACTCGGGCCGGGTTCCCTACGTCGAGGGCCTCACCCGGGCGACCATCGCCCACCGGGCCGCCGACCGGCTCCACGAGGTGATCGAGCTGGTGGGTGATTTGCACCAGCCGGTGATCGCGGCCATCAACGGCGCGGCCATCGGCGGGGGGATGTGCCTGGCCCTGGCGTGCGATATCCGCATCGCGTCGACCGAGGCCTACTTCCGGGCTGCGGGCATCAACAACGGCCTCACCGCAGCCGAGTTGGGCCTGAGCTTCACGCTGCCCCGGGCCATCGGCTCGTCCCGGGCCTTCGACATCATGCTGACCGGCCGCGACGTCGATGCCGACGAGGCGTCCCGCATCGGTCTGGTTAGCGAGACGGTGGCTCCCGGGGATCTCCTGGAGCGCTGCTACCAGATCGGCGCCCGCATCGCGGCGTTGAGCCGGCCCGGCATCGAGCTCACCAAGAGGATGCTGTGGGCCGGGCTGGAGGCGTCGAGCTACGCGGCCCACATGCGCTCGGAGATGAACGCCCAGCTGCTGGTGCGCATGACCACCCGCAACTTCGAAGAAGCCGTCCTGGCCCGCTCCGAGAAGCGCCCCCCGGTCTTCGAGGACTGACCATCGCCCATGCCGAGCACGGCCTGTCCTCCAACCACGCGATTGCCGCACATCTCGACTTCCGCGTCGGGCCGCTAGCAGTCCACTGCTGCCCGCAGCGCGAAGCATGCCTCGGCGAGGCGGACGGACCCGAGCGTGCAGATGTGATCGACGAGATTCACCTTCGGCACGACCCTGAGGTTGTCGAAGCTGGCCGCACAGTCGACGGGCATGCCGTCAACCGGACTCAGAGGCAACTCGGTGGGGATGCCTCTGACAATCCGCGTGACGGGAGCAGCAAGAACGCTGTTCAGCACCGGAATGGCGGCGGATCGACTCATGACGAGGAAAGGGCGCCGGCTGATTCCCTCCATCTCACCCCACCAGACCTGCCCGCGCTGAAGATCAGTCACCACGGCTCTTCAAGGATCGCCTCGCTCAGTGAGACGAGGGCTGCATGATCTTCCGCCTCCGTCGGCGGCAGGCGCGAGTAGCCCTCGAAGATGGCGGCATCGATCCGGCGCTGCTGCTCAACATGCGCGATGGCTTCTATGCCGGCTCGCACGACAGCAGCCCGGCTCTCATACGCGCCGCTCGCGACAAGGTCATCGACACTCTCGAGAAGCGGTACGGGCAGACGGACGGCAACCTGACGGGTGACCATGCCCGAAGTCTACCAGTTTGGTATGCAAGATGGTAGACATCTGGAACCGGCGGGCTCAGGCGACTCCGAGGGCGCCGTGTAGGCGCTCCAACGCGCTGATGATATCGATGCCGTCGTGCCATATCTCGTCGACGCCTGCTGATCGCAGATCTTCGAGGAGTTCAGCCGGGGTGCCGAGGTCGCAGACCAGGGCCACGAAGGCTGCTCCGGCCTCGGACAGGGCGCTGGCGGTGGCCGGGCCGCGCAGCCGGTACATGTCGTCGGCACCGGTGACCACCGCCGCCGCCAAGCCCGACATCGCGAAGTCGGCGGCCGCCGCGACCGGCGAGTCCACTCCGGTCGCGCCGCGGGCCTCTATGCCGCCTGCGGCCAGCAGGTTCTGGGTCCATGCGGTTCGCGCCGAGTGGTCCGAGGCCGACCCCAGCGCGGCTACCCAGACTGCGGGCCGGTCACCGGTGACGGCATGGTGGCGGTCGGCGGCATCGCGCAGATCCTCGAACGGCTCGGCCAGGCGCCTGATCGGCAGGCCCGCCGCGCCCGCAGCTTGGGCGGTGCCGCGACCCGCCGGAGAGGGCTCGTCGAGCAGGGGGAACTCGCTCACTCCGGTCAGCGGCTCGCTCCGGGTCCTCAATGCTCCCAGGCGGGCCTGCCAGCTCTCCTCGGTCGCGGCGGCCAGCGCGCCGCTGTCGATGGCGGCCTCGATCCCGCCGGACGCCTCTACCTCCTGCAGCACCCGCCAGGCATCCGAGGCCAGCTGCTCGGTCAGCGACTCGACGTAGAACGATCCGCCCGCGGGGTCGGCCGCCCGCGCCAGCTGAGACTCCTCCAGCAGCAGCAACTGCGTGTTGCGGGCCAGCCGGCGTCCCAGGGCGCCGTCGGCGTCGACCGCTCCCGACGCATGGTCGAAGGGCAGCACGGTCACCGCGTCGGCACCGGCCACGCCCGCGGCCAGCGCGGCGGTCGCCCCCCTGAGCAGGTTGACCCACGGATCGCGCCGGCTGTACATGTGCGACGCCGTGACCGCGTGCTGGTACTGGCGGGCCGCCTCCGCCGAGCCGCCGCTGGCCGTCACCACCCGCTCCCACATGACCCTGGCCGCTCGCAGCGCGGCGACGGTCACGAACTGGTCGGCCGTGGCCGCCAGCCGGAACCCGATCAATGCGGCCGCCGAGTCAACCGGGACGCCCGCCCCGACCAGCGCTCGCAGGTAGGCGACCCCGGTCGCGGTCGCCCAACCCAGCGCCTGGGCTTCGGTCGCGCCCGCATCGGCGTAGCGGACCCCGTCCACCGTCAGGGCCCTCACACCGGCGGCGAGCCCGGAACCGCCCGCCGGACCGAGCGGGCCCGAGCCCGAACCCTCAGAGCCCCAACCCTCCGGGCCTGCGACCACGGAGGCTGTCCAGGCCGCGGCCGGGACGCAGTCCATGCGACGGCCCGAGCGGGCCCAATCCCCCAGCGGGTCGACACCGAGCGAACTGCCGGATGCGAGACCTGTGCCCCGGCGGACTGCCAGAGCGATGACAGCAGCGGCGGCGTCAAGCTCCGCGTGGGGCGCCAGCGCCAGCGGCGTTGCTGCAAGGTCGACACCGTCGAGCAGGGCGTCGAGTCCGTCGGCATCGACGCCCGCGGGGACTTCGAGCTCCAACGAGGTGACCCCGCCCGCCAAGTCCTGTTCTATCTCAGCGCTGAGCCGGTCGAGGGCGTCGGCGGTTGCCGCGCCCGGTCCGTGGCGCTGGCGTACGTCCCAGCCCGCCTCCAACCGTCGCGGGTCCGCCGCGGCCAGCGGCGCCGGCCTTTCCGGGCCGTCGGTGTAGAGCGGCCAGATCTCGATGCCGTCGCGGGTCGTGCTGGACAGCTCGGCCAGGTCCCGGCCCCGTAGCGACTGCCGCACCAGGTCCATCCAGTCGTCAGCACCGGCGGCTGGCCAGTTCTCTGTCATCTCAGCTCCGCCGGCGATTGGCGACCATCGCGGCGCCGCAGGTTCTGTGTGCAGAACCCCGCCCATCCGGCCAAGAACCGCAAACAGATCGGCCGGCCGCCAGCCTCAGGCGGCCGGGGCGACCGGTACAGGCCAGACCCGTCGGGGGTCATCACATTGTGAAACGGAGGCTGCGGGCCGCGTGCTCGCCCCACTGCGCGTCGCCGCTCCAGGAGATGGAGCCGTCGTCGATCTTGGACTGCGGGTCGATCCGGCCGCAGGCCAGCATGATGAACGTCGTCGAGTCCGCGGTCAGCACCACGCCGGGCTCGGCCAGCGAGGCCGGATCGACCGCCCTGGCCCGACCGTCCACCATCACCGCGATCTGGCGCTCGACCGGGCCGGTGATGTCGGCTCGCAGGCTCATGCCGTCGGGCAGGCCGACCTTCTTTCCCATGATGTAGCCGATCGAGCCCTCCACCTGATCGAGGGTGATCTCGGCAGCCGGTCCGCTGTCGTCGGTGCCGCGCCCCAGCGGGATGGTGCAGTCGCGCACATGCACCCACATGTCGAAGATGCGGATGGCCAGGAAGCCGCCGTAGCTCTGCACCCCGACCGGCGTCCACGAGGGACGCTCGATGTCGTCGTCGCTCAGCGCGGCCAGATCGGACCGGCGGGCGTCGAGTATCTCCGCCACCCGAGCCCCGAACTCAGCCGAGGACATGCCGGCGGAGGCGTCGGTCAGCGCCTGCATCTTCTGGAAGGGCGGCATGTCGTCGGTGCTGATCTCCCAGCCCGAGATCACGTCCTCCACGCCGACGGCATGGCCGATGGCCTGCCGGACCGTCCAGTCCGGGCACAGTGACTGCACCTTCCACTCGTCGTCGGAGAGGTCGGCGCAGAGTGCTGAAATCTCGGCGAAGCAGGCCTCAGTGGTGTCGATCAGGTGCTGGCGGGAGTAAGAATGCATGGACCTAGCATGACGCCGACCGGGCCGTTGCCGCAACGTCCAACGGAGAATCAGCATGACCGCCACCGAAGTCCCCGCCGACACCGGCGAGCAGACCCGCATCGCCACCGACGCGGTCGACGCCCTGCTGGCCGCCCACGACCCCGCCGAAGAGAGCCTCATCGAGTTCCGGGGCCACCAGTACGACGCCGGACTGGCCTGGGTCCACCACCCGCCGGGCTTCGGCGGGCTCGGCCTCTCCCGCCGGGTCCAGCGCACCGTGGATCGTCAGCTGCGAGCCGCCGGCGCCCAGCCCGCCGACCCGTCAACCTTCTTCATGATGCTCGTCGGCCCGACCATCCTCACCCACGGCACCGACGAGCAGAAGCGCCGCTATCTGAGGCCGATGTTCACCGGGGAGGAGCGCTGGTGCCAGCTCTTCAGCGAGCCCGGCTCCGGATCGGACTTCGCGGGCCTCGGCACCCGGGCCGAACGTGACGGCGACGAGTGGGTGGTCAACGGCCAGAAGGTGTGGAACACCCTGGCCCATGTCGCCGACCTCGGCATGCTGGTGGCCCGCTCCAACCCGGAGCTGCCCAAGCACAAGGGGCTCACCTACTTCGCCCTCGACATGCACTCGCCCGGCGTGGAGGTGCGGCCGCTACGCCAGATCACCGGCGAGGCCGAGTTCAACGAGGTGTACATGACCGACGTGCGGGTGCCCGACGCGGCCCGCATCGGGGCCGAGGGCGAGGGCTGGCGGGTGTCGCTCACCACCCTCATGAACGAGCGGACCGCCATCGGCGGAGCGGTGGGCGGCGGCGCCACCGCCCAGCAGGGGCCGCTGGGGAACCTGATGGAGGCCTTCCGCAACATGGACCCGGCCGTTCGCACCAAGGCCCACCGCGACGAGGTGATGCAGCTGTGGGTGCAGGGGGAGGCGCTGCGGCTCACCAACATCCGGGCCGCCCAGAATGCCCGGGCCGGCAACCCCGGGCCGGAGAGTTCGGTCAGCAAGCTGATGCTGGCCGAGTTCAACAAGGAGCTCACGGCCAAGGTGCTCGACCTCGAGGGACCAGCGGGGATGGTGGACTACGACTACGAGTTCCGCCGGCCCACCGCAATCTCGCTCGACGGCAAGTTCGGCGACACGCACCACGGCTTCCTGCGAGCCCGGGCCAACTCCATCGAGGGCGGCACCAGCGAGATCATGCGCAACATCCTGGGCGAGCAGGTGCTGGGCCTGCCCGGCGAGCCCCGGGTGGACAAGGAAGTCCCCTGGCGCGACGTGCCCCGCAACTAGCGCCTTATCCCGGCAGCGAACGGAGCCGACACCATGCCAATGCCGACCGATGTGGGGATCGTCGACACGATGATCGGCTTCCCCGCCAAGGACTTCGAGCACTACGAGTTCATCCGCAAGCAGCTCAAGGACCCCGAATCCGCCGAGTTCGACTTCCCGGTGGAGTACATGTTCAAGGGTGTGCCCAAGGAGAAGTACGGCGCCGACGATCCCGTCGCGCTCACGTTGGGTGAGATGGATGCCTACGGCGTCGAGTGGGGTCTGATCGGATGCGAGGGCGAGGTCAACCGCAAGGCCCTGGCCGACCACCCCGACCGGTTCGTGGCGACCTGCCAGATCGACGCCAACGACATCATGGGAGCGGTCCGCAAGATCCGCCACTGCAAGGAGACCCACGACATCCGGGCGGTGGGCACCTTCCCGGCCGGGTGCTTCCCCCAGATCCCGATAGACGACGCCAAGTGGTACCCGGTGTACGCCGCCTGCTGCGACCTCGACATCCCCGTCTTCGTCTGCGCCGGCGTTCCCGGTCCCCGGCTGCCCATGGACTGCCAGCACGTGGAGCGCATCGACCGGGTGATGTACGACTTCCCGGAGCTGACGCTGGTCACCCGGCACGGCTGCGAGCCCTGGGAGGCCCTGGCCGTGAAGCTGATGCTGAAGTGGCCCGGCCTACACTACTCCACCTCGGCGTTCGCGCCCAAGCACTACCCGAAGGCCGTCATCGACTACGCCAACACCCGGGGCGCCGACAAGGTGATGTACGCCGGCTACTTCCCGATGGGCCTGTCGCTGCAGCGCATAATGACCGAGATGCCCAATGTCGGCTTCCGCGACGAAGTCTGGCCCAAGTTCCTGCGAGAGAACGCCGCCCGGATCCTCAAGCTCACCTAGCCCGGGCGGTGAGCAAGTCCCGAATCGCGCAATTCGCTATCACGAAACGCTAGGTCAGAGGCTTGTGGGTCGCGCCGCGCGACCCTGACGCGCCGAGCCCGGTGCCTGTGGGCCGGGAGGCCAAGCGCCTGTCGACCGGTGAGCGGGGCGGGATGTTGGCTCATGTGTCGGTGCGTCGTGAGGGCATTAGGGGCTGAGGCAGAGCCTCCGGATGGACCTCCATGTCCCTTGCGGTGTACGTCGACTCAGCGAACGGCGGCTCACTGCGCAGCAGCTGGACGTAGCGGGCGTCATACGCCTGTCTGACGCTTTCTTGCAGCCGTCTAG
>JAPOQG010000132.1 GCA_026710865.1 Acidimicrobiaceae bacterium | reverse complement strand
GGCGGTGGGTCGGTCACGGAGGGCGGTGGCGATGACCGCGTCGGCGCGGTCGAGGTCGAGATGGTCGCCGACGGGGGAGCGGCAGTCGTGGAAAGGGTCAGGGCCCTGGTCGGCGGCGGCGCCGAGGCCAAGGACATAGCGGTGCTGGCCAGGGTCAACAGCACGCTGCTGGCCCCTCAGGTCCTGCTCGCCGAAGCGGGGATCGACTGCATGGCCCCGGTCGGCCCGTGGTTTCTGGAGCGCACCGGGGTAGCGGCTGCACTGGCGTGGCTGCGACTCGCCACCGCAGGCCAGGCCCGGCTGCCGGCCGGTGCGCTGGGCACCGCCGCCCGCCGCCCGCCCCGGGGCATCTCGCCGCGGGTGATCGAATGGATCGCCGAGCAGCACAACGTGGGTGCGCTCAGGCGGTTGGCGGGCCGCATCTCCGACGAGCGGACTGCGGAGCGGGTGTCGGACTTCGCTGACGAGGTCGAGCGCGTCGCCGACATGGCCCGCGACGGGGCCGACACCCTGAGGCTTCTGGAGGCAATACAGCACGGCACCCAGCTTGGGGCCATCCTCGACGGGCGCCTCGACGCATCCCGTCGATCGGTGGACCGCTCCGCCCATGGCGACGACCTGCGGGCCCTGCTGTCGGTGGCGCCGCACTGCCCTGATCCGTCAGAGTTCGAGCCGTGGCTGTCGAGCCGCCTCGCCGTGGGAGGCCGCGGCCGCGACGAGGGCGATCCTCGTGCGGGCCGGCCGTCGTGGGGCCGCGGCGTGCGGCTGGCCACCGTGCACCGGGTCAAGGGCCTGGAGTGGCCCCATGTGATCGTCCTGTCGGCCACCGAGGGCCTGATGCCCCACCGCCTGGCCGGCGACCTCGAGGAGGAGCGCCGCGTCTTCCACGTGGCCGTCACGCGCAGCTCCGAGTCGGTGCTGGTCATCGCCGACGGCCCGAAGTCCCCGTTCATCACCGAGATGTCCTGGCGCTCCACGCTGGCGCCCACGGGCATCCCCGCGGACGGCCCGGCCCGCCCCCACCGACCCGAGGCGCCCAAGCCGTCTCGACGATCCCGGCCTTCCGACGCCCAATGGTGGCTCGACTCTCCCCGCGGATCCGAACCGGCCGAGCCCGCAGCGCCCGCGTCAGCGGCCGGCCGGGCCGCGCCGGGTCGGGCGTCGAGGTCGCAGAGCCCTCCCATCGACGAGGCAGCCGAACCGGAGGCCGCCGCGACGTTCCAGCGCCTGCGCCAGTGGCGCCTGGAGCGCAGCAAGGCCGACGAAGTGCCAGCCTTCGTGGTGTTCCCCGATGCCACGCTGCGAGAGCTGGCCCGCCGCCGTCCCACCACCGACGCAGCCCTGCTGGCCGTGCCCGGCATCGGCCCGGCCAAGCTGGCCGCCTACGGCGAGGCCCTCAAGCCCCTCCTGGCCGGTAATGTGCGGGGTCAAGGAGACCGACGCGACGAGTCCACATCGGCAGCCGGGAAGGACCCGTGACATCCAGCCTCACTGAGACCATCTTCGAGGTCAGTGAGGACGAGACCGACGGCGGCTACTCTGCCAACGCTCTGGGGTACGGCATCCATACCGAGGGCGAGACGATTGACGAGGTTCGCAGGAACGTCCGCGAGGCCGTCGAGTGCTGCTTCGACAAGAGCGAGGCTCGCCCCGGGTTGATCCGACTGCACTTGTAGGAGCGCCTCGGCTTGTGATCGAGGTCCAGCCGGCTCAGGCGAGGGTCTCGTCGAGGGCTTGGACCAGCGTGTTCCACGACAGGGTGGCGCACTTTATGCGCACCGGGAACTTCACCACCCCCTGCAGAGCTTCGAGATCCCCGAGCCTCACCTCGCCGGCGCCGTTGCCGG
>JAPOQG010000187.1 GCA_026710865.1 Acidimicrobiaceae bacterium | reverse complement strand
TGAGAGCGGGCGCACGATATTCGTCTATAGACGAATCACTTCGCGGTGGGAGCTGTCGCAGCGACCGAACTGAAGCGAAAGGTTGCGTGTTCAGTGCGCCGAGTAGCCTGCAGGGTGCTGTCCAAGGGGGTCGGCCGTGATCGAGAAGCGACTCAGGAGCCTCTGGGACCAACTGCAGGGCAAGAAGCCGCACATGGACCATCTGCTCTCCGAGGTCCGCCTCGATGGCTTGCGTGGCTTGGACGACCTGCGAGTGACGTTCGACTATCCCGTGAGCGTGATCGCCGGCGCCAATGCCACGGGCAAGTCGACGGTCCTGTTCGCGGCGGCTTGCGCGTACAAGGTCCCGAAGGCCGGCGTCAAGGACTTCGTGCCGTCCACGCTCTTCCCCAACTACCGTCCCAAGCTTGGCGGCCGCGAGGACGCCCAGCGCGAGGTCGTGCTCGAGTTTGAGTATGCAACGCCCGATGGTCGGCGCTCTATGCGTTGGAGACGCAGCAAGAGTTGGAACCGCAGCTACATGGGACGCAGGAACGGTGCCCAGCCCGTGCGTCAGGTCTACCTCAGAACCCTCAGCAATATGACCAACCCTTCGGAGGTCCGGGGCGTGCTGAGCATGTCGCGCCTTGCCTCCAGACCCGAGGAGACGCCGCTGACCGCCTCGCAGATCGAGTTCGCTCAGCAACTGCTTCCGTTCACGTATGAAGAGGTCGTCGATCTCTCCAGTGGAAGCAAGAGTCTGCTGTTCGCAGCCCAGGAGGCTGTGGCATCGGCCGCAGCGTCGCAAGACGTGCTGCCAGGCTTCGCTGCGGACGAGACCGGAGCGTCGTACTCCGAGTTGCACATGGCCGCGGGGGAGCGGGCCATCCTGAGGCTGTCCCAGGAGATCGCCCATCTCGACGGGGCGCTGGTGCTGATAGACGAGGTTGAGGCGGGACTGCATCCGTTTCTGCAGCAGCTTCTCATGATGCAGCTGCAGCAGCTCGCTCTGCGGAACGGTCTCCAAGTGATCGTGACCTCCCACAGCCCGGTGGTGCTCGATTCCGTACCTCCGAACGGACGCATCTTCCTTGAGCGCGACGACGCTGGACGAGTACGTGTGCGTCAGCCCTATCGGGACATGGTTCAAGACGCCCTGTACGGCCGATCTCACGAGAAACTGTATGTGCTCTGCGAGGATGAGACGGCCGAGGGCGTCCTGCAAGGTGTTCTCGACCACCTGCTGCCGCGTGAAGGGATCTCTCCGGAGTCGGTGCGGATAGGTCGCGACACCGGCGCTTCAGAGTTTCCGGCACATGCTGCGTCGTTCCGGAAATTCGGGCAGGTTCATCACTTGGTGTTCGTGCTCGATGGCGATAAGCGCGACTCCGGAATCGAGAGCAGGATCAGGTCGAGCGCACGCTCCGACGTGCCGGTGCTTTATCTGCCGGGCAGGGGCGCGCCCGAGTCGTGGGTGTGGGAGACCCTCGAGGACTCAAGCGAGGCCGCTGCTCGGTTGGGGGTTGGCCCGGACGTGCTATCCGCTCGGATGGCTCGCTTGAACTCGATTTACGACTCGGCGTCGGACAGTCCGGCGAACATCGCCAAGAGCAAGGTCCGAGAACTCGCCCGGGCTCTCGACCGCCACGGCCCTGACATCTGCCGGATGGTCGCCAGTTGGCAGTCGATGCAGCGCGGCAGTGCCATCGAGCCCCTTGTCGAGGGGCTGTCGGACACTCTGCGGGAGTGGCGCGCGCTCTAGTTCGCGGCACGGCTCGTTTCGGCCTGCGGGCGCCGTCGTTGCTGCGCCGGTGGTCGGTCAGGCGAGCATGCGCTGCATGACGACCACGTCGAGCCAGTCGCCGAACTTGCGGCCCACTTCCCGCTCGGTGCCGACGATCTCGAACCCTGCCGCCTGGTGCAGTCCGATGGACGCCTCGTGCCCGCCGGCGATGCGGGCCACCATGGTGTGGAAGCCCCGGGCCTCGGCCACCCGCACCAGCTCCTGCATGAGCCGCTGGCCGATCCCCCGCCCCCGGACGGAGCCGTCCACGTACACGCTGGACTCCACCGAGGTCCGGTAGGCGGCCCGGGGCCGGTACTCGCTGAGCGAGGCGAACCCCACCACGCCGCCGCCGACCTCGGCCACCACCACGCCGAGGGCGCCCTCCCGGTCGCGCAGCCAGGCCTGCTGGTCCTCCAGCGTGCGGGGCACGAGGTCGAAGGTGTGGGTGGTGTGCTCCACCTCGTGGTTGTAGATCCGGCGGATCGCCTCGGCGTCGGCCACGGTGGCCAGCCGGATCACCACATCGTCCATGCCCCCGAGGCTACGACCGCGCCCCCGCCTGCGGTGGTCCCCTCTACCGGCAGCGTCGGAGCGCCGTCGATAGCACAGGTTTGAGCCGATTTGAATTGTCAAGAATCGATTGACCGCCGGTGGGCCATCACCGAGGTTCGGGTTGGATCCGCACCCGGTGGTGGTGGGTCTGGTTCCGGTGACCGCTCCGGCTTCGGGAACCTGCTTCGGCTCCGGGCTCGGAACCCGCCCCGGTGGTCGGTGCCGGGGGCCGGGGGCGGGGGGCCCGTGCCGGCTAGGGGGCGCGGGCTGGGCCCCATCGGGTCCGTACCGGGGGCAGGACCTCGAACCGTCCGTGGCGGCGAGCGACCGTCCACTGGTTGTGATGGACCCTTTGGTGGCAGTGCCAGCACAGCAGAACCATGTTGGAGATCGTGGTCGGACCCCCTTGCGAGGCGGGCCTGATGTGATGGGCCTGGCACAGCGCCGGATGGCAGCCGCAGCCGACGCAGCCGCCGTCGCGGGCGATCAGAGCCTTGAGTTGGGCCGCGGTCGCTGTGCGCTTGGTGGTGCCCCGCCATAACGGCGTACCGGCGGTGTCGTACAGCACGCCGGTGATGGCCGCGTTGCAGGCGAGCATCTCGAGCACGCTCGGAGGCAGCGGCTCGCCGGTAGCGAGCTGGGACACCAGGTCGCCGGTGGCGGAGTCGACGTGGGAGACCACAGCGATGTCCGCAATCGGCCGGACGCTGGCCTTCCGGCGACCACAACTGCAGTCGCTGTCGCCGCTGCCTGAGGTTCGTCGGTCACGAGTGCCGCCACCGGCGCCGTTGCCACGACGGCTGCCGCCGGTGTTCGTGCTGGTGGCTTCAGCTGCGGGGTCGGGGTCGCTTGCATTGTCGCTGGTTCGGCGGTCTCGGCTGCCGCTACTCACGCCGCTGCTGTCGTGGTGGCTGCCGCCGGTGTTGGTGTCGTTGGCTCTGGCTGCACCGTTGCCGCCGTTTCCGCGGCTGTGGGGGTCGCCGTCGCCGGCAAACCCGCCGACGCTGCTTCCTATCGCGGTCAGGCTGTCGAGGGAGTCGGCCATGGCTTGGGCGAAGGTGGGCTTGCCGTCCCCGTCGCCCCCGGCCCCGGCCTCGCCGCCGGCCCCGGCCTCGCCCACGCCCCCGACGCCCCCGCCCCCGGCGGCACGGCGCAGGCGTCGGGCCTCGGCCTCGAGACGGTTGCGGATCCGCTCGCCGGTTACGGGGTCGAGCTCGCCCCGCAGCTGGGTCATGCCGTCGTCGCCGTCCCACAGGCGCAGCCAACGCCGCGCCCGCCGCCGCTGATAGTCGGCCTCGCCGTCGTCGGGCTGGTGGCTCGCCGTCCAGCGGCGGGCCTCGCGGGCGAACCGGTCGTCGGTCATCGACTCCGCCTTGGCCAGCAGCGAGGCGTCGGCCTCCACGGCGCCGGACCCGGTTCCCTCGGTGGCCTGTGCCAGCCGGGCCGCGTTGGCGAACGTCACCCGGCCGTCCTCCAGTGCCTCCCGCACCGCGGGCATGTCTTCGAGAACCCGAGCGGTGCGGGCCTGGCTCTCCGCCCGGTGCCGGGACACACCGGTCGCGCGGCGCAGCACCCCGGCACCTCCGTCGCCGTGTCGCTCCAGCGCGGCGAGCGCGGCGGCCGCCCGTGCCTGGTAGGCGGCGAGCTTGGACCCGATCGCCTTGGACGTCTCCAGGTCCCGGCGAAGCTCCGCGGCGCAGCAGTCGCCGACGGAGGCCAGCATCTGGGTGAGGGCCGCTTCGGCCCGCTGAGCATGGCTGATGTCCATGAACAGACTCTCCCACAGGGGTACGACATTGATGTATAGATGCCGAAGACAGCTACAATTCTGCTTCTGCCGCCAACCGGCTATGCCGAAGGCCATGCCTGCCCCGACCGCAGCTGGTGCGCGAGTGGAGGGCCACAGCGGAGATACACGCCGACCCGGATCTGCTGCGGCAGCTCACCG
>JAPOQG010000254.1 GCA_026710865.1 Acidimicrobiaceae bacterium | reverse complement strand
TCAGCGGTCGGTGGGCCAGACCGGGGGGCATCCGCGGTCGATCCAGACCGCGGCGGCCACCGCGGCGAACACCGCGTCGCTGCCGTTGACAGGCTCGGAGCCGTCGTCGACGACCTCCACCTCCACCGGCGGCATGTTGGCTGCGCTGACGATGCCGAAGGAGCGGACCGTCAGGTCGTGGACGGTGCCGGCGGGGTCGACGCCGAGCGACTCGCTGGTCACCCACGAGTAGGCCATGTGGGCCGCACCGGTGCAGTAGGAGCGCAGGACGGTCTCGTCGAGGACCCGGCCAGCCTGCACCTGCGCGCTGATGGTCCCGTCGGCCCCCACCGCAGCCGTCGCCGATCCCCCTCCGGGACAGGCGATCCAGCCCAGCCCGCCCCCGGCCGCGGCCAGCAGGGCCACGGCTTCGGCCCAGCCCGCTCCCCGCACGTCCGACGAGGTGGGCGGACCGGCCACGTCGACCTCGGTGACGGTCAGGCCGGGCGCGCGATCCTGGATCGCGGCGGCGATGCCCGGCGTGCGGGCGACCACCACCTCGCCGGTGCCGTCGGGGCGCACGCCCGCGGCCAGCGGCGGGCGCTTGGGGCCGAGCTCGGCCGTGTCGGGGCGGGACCACAGCACCCTTACCGGCCGGCCGTGGCGATCGGCCAGACGGCGGGCGGCCTCGGCCACCGGCGAATGGAGCTTCCCACCGAAGGCGCCGCCGTTCCCGAGAGGGGAGGCAGGCTCGCCGCCGGGGGCGCACCAGGCCGCATCGGTCTCCAGGTAGCCAGGCTCTGTCCAGCTCGTGCGCAGGGTGACGGCCCATTCCCCGGCGGGCACTTCCAGCGGAGGCTCCCAGCTCGCGGTGGTGCGACGGCCAGGCACGCGGCCGGCGAGCCTCCGAGCCTCGACGGCGGTCTCCGCCACCACCCAGCCGTGCTCGTCGGCGGCTTCGCAGCCCGTCCCGGCCCGCACCGCCACCAGTGCATCCGACGGCGCGGTGTCGTCGGCGAAGCCGCCCTCCCCCAGCGCGACATGGGTGCCGGTCGACTGCGGCGAGCGGCCTTCGATTGTTGCTCGCAGGTCGGAGTCAACCCGCTCGTTGGAATCCGATGGCCGGTCGGCGGCGGCGTCCGACCCGAGGACCGGGTAGGCCACCCAGGCGTCGAGGATCGGCTGCCAGCCGGTGCAGCGGCACAGATGGGCGGCCAGGGCGCGGGCCGCGGCGTCCCGGTCGGCGTGGTCGGCGCCCTTGGCTTGCAGGCCGGCGAAGCGGCAGATGATCCCGGGCGTGCAGAACCCGCACTGACTGCCTCCGGTGGCTGCGAACGCCCGAGCCCAGCCGTCGCGCACTCCGCCGTCGAGCCCCTCGAGGGTGGTTATGGTCCGGCCCGCCACCCGCCGGGCCGGCGTGACGCAGGCCACTCGGGGCTGGCCGTCCACCAGCACCGTGCAGCAGCCGCACTGGCCCTGCGGGCTGCACCCGTCCTTCACCGAGCGCACCCCGAGCTGCTCACGCAGCACATCCAGCAGCGTCAAGCCCTCGCCGGCCACGACCACCGCTGCGCCGTCGACGACGATCTCGAAGGCGTCACCCTGCACGACGGCCATGGCAGCGCAGGCTAGGCGGGCCTCGCCGCCTCAGTCGTCGTACTCCTCGTCGCTCTCACTTGTGAGATGGCCGCGAGCCAATCCGGGCGGGCCATATACGTGTGGGAGTATATGCTATGTATAGTATGATTGTGTGTGATGGAGGTCTTCTACCATCCGAGGTTCGCACGCCAACTCGAGCAGTTGGCCTTGGCAGCCGAGGAGGACGAAGTGCTGAAGGCAGTCGAGCATGAACTGAGGAGCACAACCCGTAGAGAAGACGACGCAAGGAACGTAGGAACTCAATACCCCGGTAAGGAACAATGACAAATGAACCCATCGACAGGTCATCCGCCAGCACAGGCTGCTTGCTTGAATCCGGCTGAAGATGAGGGTGAGTACAGCGACGACGAGTGGGAGACAGCGATTGCGCGAGTCGAGTCCACCAGACGACGGGTTCTCGCCAGCAGGGCCGGGGCACGAGAGGCCGAGGCCAAGACGTTGGCCGACATCACCGCCAGGGTTCAGACTCTGCGAGCCATTCGGAGGGCACGCGGCCTCACGCAGTCCCAGGTCTCAGCTCAGCTCGAGATCAGCCAGGCCGAAGTCTCGCGCATGGAGCGTCGCGCCAACCTCCAGTTGACAACACTGGCTCGCTTCATCGAAGCCGTCGGGGGGAAACTACGCATCACAGCTGTATTCGACGACCAAGAAGTAGAGATCGGAGTGAGCGATCTCCTCCCCGCCGGCGACTAGGCGGCACTAGCCTCGCCCGGACATGCCGAGCAACCGCTGCTTCGTCCAGTTCCATCATCCCGGCAGAGAACAGCGACCCGGTCCCGGCGGCGGGCAAGCATGGAACCGGCGCGCTGCCGACGACGGCTGTGCTCCCACGGAGACGTGCGGCCCCGGACACGCGCGGAAGTTCATGGAGATGAGTGGCCGGTGGATCGACGAGGACGATGGGACCGGTACCGGCGACCTTTGGGCCTGGGGAGAATGGGAAGCCGAGTCGGACTTGCTGCGCGAGCTAGACCAGTTAGGCGATCCAGGATTTCCCAGGTATCTGTGGCACCCGTACTACGTCAAGCGGCAGCACGGCTACCGGGGCTTGCATAACACAGACCCGTTCATATTCGGTGAGCGCTTCCTCTATTCGAACTGCCATCAGCAATGGAAGCCACGACTACGAACCCTGCCACGTGGCTCGGTCATCGCCTTAGGAAGCAAGAAGGGTGAATGGGTGCTCGACACCGTGCTGGTAGTCGCGGGCTGTGTCGAGTATGTCGCAGACGCAGCTCCATTCGTCCTGGCGGACCGGGCTCCCGAAGCATTCCTCGACGTGACCGCAGGACCGCTGGCCGCCAACGATGCGGGAGCGAGCTTCAGGCTCTACTGGGGAGCCACGCCGAATGATCCGGTGGATGGGATGTTCAGTTTCTTCCCCGCGGTTCGGGCGGGCGGAGATGTTGGGTTCAAGCGACCAAGCATCGAGCTTCCTGAGTGGTGCTTCACCAAGACGCTGCACATGGGTGCCAAGTCGACACCCGGGCTGACACCCGACGCTCTGCGCGGGCTATGGGAGAAACTTGTGGGCCAGGTGCGCGACGCCGATCTTCTCCTGGGAACGCACGCAGTCGTGCCAGAGCGCCGAGCGGCTTAGACGGACGGCGGCTAGCTGAAGCTCTGGCCGCAGCCGCAGCTGCGCTGGGCGTTGGGGTTGTCGATCGAGAACCCGGCCGACTGCAGGCTGTCGGAGTAGTCGAGCGTGGCACCGTCCAGAAGCATGGCCGAAGACGGGTCGACTACGACCTGGACCTCGCCGAAGGTCGCCTTGGTGTCGCCCTCGACCATGTCGGTGTCGAAGTACATCTCATACGAGAAGCCCGAGCAACCGCCGGGGCGCACCGCCACCCGCAGGGCCAGACCGTCCTCGTTCTCGGCCTTGATGAGCTCAGATACCTTGGTTGATGCCTTGTCGGTGAGTGTGATCACGTCGGCTCTCCGTGAGGTTGGGTGACGGCTGTTGCAGGATCCAAGCTAGCGCCCCGCGGCCGGCGGGGCTACTCATGATGTCGACGGCCTCGGATCGGCCGGGCCAACCTCGCCGGTAGCATCGGGTTGTGACCACGACCGTGCCGACGGCCGAGGCCGTCATGGAGCTCATGCGGGGCGTGGTCGATCCCGAGCTGGGCAG
>JAPOQG010000128.1 GCA_026710865.1 Acidimicrobiaceae bacterium | reverse complement strand
GATGACCACGCCGCGGGTCAGCTCCGAGATGCGGGCGATGTTGCGCACCCGGTCCTGGCCCGGCCTGAAGGGCGTGGTGAACTCGGCGACCAGGTCGGTGATTCCCAGCGACTCGGCCCACTCCCGCCCCCGGGGATGGGGGGTCGGAACCGAGGGCAGGGTGATCACCGGCTCGCCGGCGACCATCCCGGCTATGAGAGCGTCCACCACCGAGGCGTCGCAGCACTTGAACCCGGCCTCGCCCCCGGAGATGGTCACCGCGCCGGTCTCGTCCAGCCCGAAGGCGGCCGGTGCGCCGGGGTCGCCGATCCCCACGAAGAAACTGGCGAGGGTGTCCGCGATCCGCGGCTGGACTATGAGGTGGGTGTCGTGCTTCTCGCCCTGGGTCTCGATGAACTGTCGCAGGGCCAGCTCGCCGAAGTGTTGCTGCTCGTCGGAGCCCTCCAGTTCAACCGTGACCCCTCCCGCCGTGATCTTGTTGGCGTACGCGGCCAGTGCGGTGGCCAGGTCGGCCGCGATCGGGTCCATGGGCTCCATGCCGCGGACGGGAACCTCGACGGTGACCCGGCCGCCGAGGTGGCTCCGCACGGCTTCCTCCAGCCGCTCGGCCAGCAGTTCCATGTCCGGCACCGGGACGTTGGTGCTGAGCACGGGCCGGAAGGCCCCGTCGACGAGCTCTATCCGGGGCGTCTCGCGGTCCAGTTCCACGGTGCCCTCCAGGGTTCCGAGGTCGGTGGTCACCGCGGGCTCGACCTCCCGGCTGGCGAAGAGGTCGAACAGCCACGCGGCCGGGCGGACGACGGGAGGGGGAGGGTCGTCGGCCTCGGCCAGGGTCTGCTCGGCGTCCAGCGATATGCCGAGGTCGGACGCCTTGAGCTCGACGAGCCGATCCCGGTAGACGGGGTGATCCGGGAACTGCAGCTCGATCATGGTGTCGGCCACCTCTTGTACGACCGGCTCGAGCGCGGTGACCGCATCCTCGGGATCGAGGCCGCCGATGTCCACGCCGGCCACCACCGCGCCCTCGCGGATCTCGGAGTCCTGGCCCGACTCGTACACCTGCCACCCGGCGAGCAGGGCGGCGAGGGCCACCGCCAGCCCGACCATGACCTGCCACAGCCACGAGTACCGGCCCTCGCGCTGCCGCAGCCGTCTCAGCACGATCCGAGGGTATCCGCAGGCGCCGGTCCGAGGTGTTGACCCCCGTGGTCAGAACAAGCGGAGTTCTGGGGACTCGATGCCCCGCAGCTCGTCGTAGTCCACCTCCACACAGTCGATGGAGCGGTCGGTGGCCAGCACCCTGGCCTGGGGCTTGATGGTCCGGGCCACGAACACGCCCCGCACCGGCGCCAGGCTCGGGTCGGAGTTCAGGTAGTGCAGGTACCGCGTCAGCTGCTCCACGCCGTCGATCTCGCCGTTGCGCTTCACCTCCACGGCCACCGCCGCGCCCGAGGCGTCGCGGCACAGCAGGTCCACGGGACCTATCGCCGTGGGGAACTCCCTGCGCACCAGGGTGAAGCCGTCCTCGATGGTCTCGGGATTGCTGGCGAGCAGCTGCTGCATCTGGGCCTCGACCCCGTCCTTCCGCAGGCCGGGGTCGGTGCCCATGTCGTGGCTGCTGTCGTGCAGCACCTCCTCGATGCTGATGGTGAGGCTGTCGCTGCGGCCCGGGGCCGTCACCCGCCACACCCCGGCCGCGTCGTCGATGCTGAGGCGGTTGGGGGCGTTCATCCAGTTGAGCGGCTTGTAGGCGCCCCCGTCGGCGTGGATGGCCACGCAGCCGTCGGCCTTCACCATGATGAGGCGGACGGCGGAGGGGAGATGAGCCTGCAGCCGGCCGTCGTAGTCGACGGTGCAGCGGGCGATCACGAGCCGCACTGTCGCCAAGCTAGCCGGAGCAGCCCGTCTGGTCGCGGCCCGCTGATTCTGCGTCCGCGGGGCGGTGGCATACTCTGGCGATGGATCTTGCCGGCCGGACGGCCCTGGTGACCGGGGGAGCCAGGCGGGTGGGCCGGGGCATCACCCTGACCCTGGCCCGGGCCGGCGCCAACGTGGTGATCAACTACAACAGCTCGGCCGACGAGGCCCGCCGCACCGCCGCTGACGCCGAGGCCCTCGGGGTGCAGACCCTCCCGGTGAGGGCTGACGTGACCGACGACAGCCAGGTCCAGGCCATGGTCGCCGCGGCGACCGAACGCTTCGGCACCATCGACGTGCTCGTCAACAATGCGTCCACGTTCGCTCTGGGCGCCTTCCCGACCGACGACCTCACCGTGTGGCACCGCTCGATCGACACGCTCGTCCACGGCCCCTTCTACTGCGCCAACCGGGTGGCCCCGGTCATGCTGGCCAACGGAGGTGGCGTGATCGTGAGCATCGGGGATCTGAGCGCCTTCGAGCCCTGGCCCGGCTTCGCCGGCCACGCCGTCGGCAAGGGGGCGATCATCTCCCTGACCCGCCAGCTGGCCCTGGAGCTGGCTCCCACCGTCAGGGCCAACGCGGTCGTTCCCGGTCCGGCGCTGCGCCCGGCCGACTACGACGAGGACACCTACCAGAGGGTGGCCGACGAGACGCTGGTCGGCCGCTGGGGCACTCCCGAGGAGATGGGTCAGGCGGTCCAGTTCCTGGTCGAGGCCGACTACATCACCGGCGAGGTCGTCACCGTGGACGGCGGCCAGCGCTACGGGCATCGCAAGCACGCCCACGGCTGAGTCCGGTCATCGGCGCGTGAGCCCGGACATGGGTGCTTGAGACGGTCATGGTCGCTGCCGGGGTCCACATCGTGCCGCTGATGCCGGCACAGGACGTCATATCGGTCGCGGTGGAGGCCGAGAGGCTCGGCTACGACTACTGCCTGGTGGCCGACGAGGGGTTCCACCCCGACGTCTACGCCTGCCTGGGTGCGGTTGCCCGAGCCACCGAACGGATCACCCTGGGCGTTCTTACCAACGGCTACACCCGCCATCCGGCCGTGACCGCGGCGGCTGCGGCCACCGTGAACGAGCTCTCGGGCGGGCGGCTCGTGGTGGTCCTGCTGGCCGGAGGGTCGATGGTGCTGAGCCCCATGGGGATCGAGCGGGCCCGCCCGGCCCGGGTGGTGGCCGACGCCCTGGAGGTGCTCAAGGGGCTGTGGTCGGGCCGGGAGGTGAGCTGGAGCGGCCGGACGTGCTCGCTCGACCGGGCCCGGCTCGGCATGGGGGCCCAGTCCATCCCGATCTGGATCGCCAGCCGGGGACCGCGCCTGCTGGAGCTGGCCGGGCAGCAGGCCGACGGCGTCGTCCTCACCGTCAAGCCCGACCTCGGAGCGGCCCTGAGCCTCGTCGAGGCGGCCGCAGCCTCAGCGGACCGGCCCGAGCCGAGCCGCTACTACCTCGGCCGGATCTGCTACACGCCCGAGTTGCTGGAGGGTCAGCGCCGCACCCTGTCGTTCGTGTTGATGGACTCGCCCCGGCGGGTGCTGGAGTCCCTCGGCCTGGCTCCTGACGAGATCGCGGTCGTGGAGCAGGCTGCGGCCGGCAACCAGCCCGGACTCGTGGACGGGCTGGTGACCGGCGATCTGCTCCGGCGCTACCAGGTGTCGGGAACCGCCGAGGAGTGCAGGGTCGAGGTGGAGCGGCTGGCCCGCGACCACGATCTGTCGGGCGTGCTGATCGACGCCCTGTCGTCGGATCTCGACGAGAACCTCGCGGTGCTGGCCGACTCGCTGCCCATCATCGCCGGGGCGCGGCCGTAGATTCTCTGCCATGACCTCCCAGCATCTCGACCGCATCTTCGCCGCCGACGGGCGAGCGGTGATCATCGCCCTGGACCACGGGCTCATCGACGGCCCCTGCTCCGGCTTCGAGCGGCCCGGCGACACGATCGCGGCCGTGGTTGCGGGCGGTCCCGACGCCATCCTGACCTCCTACGGGATCGCAGCCCGCTTCCCGGCCGAGCTCGAGGGGGTCGGGCTCATCCTCCGCAGCGACGGCTCCGAGAGCAACCTCGGCACGCCCAGCACCGGTTCGGTCGGGCAGTTCTTCGGGGTCGAGGACGCGCTCCGGGTCGGAGCCGACGCCCTGGCGGTGACCGCCCTGCCGGGTTCGCCCGCGGAGGCGGCCACCCTTCGCAACCTGGCCCACACCATCAGCGAGGCCCACCGATCGGACCTGCCGGTGATGGCCGAGATGGTGCCCGGCGGGTTCGACGCTCCCCCAGAGCTTCGGGGAGCCGGCGCGGTTGCCTTCGCCGCCCGGCTGGGGGCCGAACTGGGCGCCGACTTCATCAAGGCGCCCTACTGCGAGGACTTCTCCCGGGTCACCTCGTCGACGTTCGCGCCGGTGGTGATCCTGGGGGGCTCCAAGGGCTCGGAGGCCGCCACCCTGGACAACATCCGCGACGCGGTAGATGCGGGCGCGGCCGGCGTGGCCATGGGCCGCAACGTGTTCCAGAGCGAGAACCCCACGGCCATGGCCCGGGCCGTGGCCGCGGTGGTGCACGCCGGCGCCAGCGTCGAGGACGCCCTCTCGATCCTCGGAGGGTGACCCGGTGAGCGCGGCCGGGTCCGGGAGCGCCTCCGGCGGCGAGCCCACGGCCGAGGTTGTCCTGGGGCTGGACGCGGGCACCAGTTCGGCCAAGGCCGTGGTTGTGGACCGGGCCGGTCGGATCCTGGTCGCTGCCGGGTCGGATCCCATCGACACCAGCACGGCGCCCGACGGTGCCAGCGAGCAGGACCCGGCCGCGATCTGGCAGGCCGTCACGACCGCGGGCCGGCGGGCGGTGGGGGGCCTCGGATCCGGCATCCGGGTGGTGTCGCTGGCCGTGGCCGCGCAGAGCGGTTCGGTGATGCCGGTACCGGCTGGGGGCTTCGCCGAGCGGGCCATCACCTGGATGGACACCCGGTCCCGGCCCGTGGTGGAGGGTTGGCCGCCCGAGGTCGCGGAACGGATCAGGGCCGTCAGCGGCTGGGCGCCCGCGCCTGGAGCCGGTCTGCCCACGATCGCCTGGTTGCAGGCTGCATGCTCGAACCCCCACTCGGAAGCGGAGACGGAGCCCCGAGCCGATCCGAGTGTTCGTCACGCCGGCTCAGCTGCCGGCACTGGCCTTCGTGCCGAAGGGGGCTCGGCGCCCCCGGACCGCTGGGCGTCGGTGGACGACTACCTGGTGTTCCGCCTGGCGGGGCAGTGGGCCACCAACCCGTCCAACGCGTCCGGCATGCAGTTGATGGATGTCGCGACCCGCACCTGGAGCCCTGAACTGTGCCGCGTCGCCGGCGTAGATCCGAGCGTGCTCTCACCGATCCTGGAGTCCGGCACGGCCGCAGGAGGGCTGACAAGCGAGGCAGCCGCGGCGCTGGGCCTGGAGCCGGGAACACCGGTGGTGGTGGGCGGCCACGACCAGGCCTGCGCCGCGCTGGGGCTCGGCGCGGTCGAGCCCGGCGACGTGTTCCTGTCGGCCGGCACGGCCTGGGTGTTGACCCTGGTCACCGACCAGGCCGACGTCGCAGCCCTTCCCCCCGCCCTGAACCTGAGCCCACACGTGGCGGCCGGACGCTGGACTGCGTCCACGAACCTGGGCGGTTTGGGAGCGCTGATCGCCGAGAGCCCCCCCGACCGCACTGCGGCCGTGTTCGAGACGTGCGCCCGCAAGGTGGGCGAGGCCCTCGAAGCGGCTGGTGGGATGGCCAGCGGCGGCGGGGCCATGGTCGTGGTGGGGGGCGGCACCCGCCTCGGCGAGCTGATCGAGATGGTCGCCCGCGCCGCCGGCCGGCCCGTGGTCGTGCGCCCCGACGCCAGCTGGCCCGCGGTGGGCGCGGCCCGGCTGGCTGCAGCAGCTCTAGGGTGGGCGCCCCAGAGGCCGAGCGAGGAGAGAGCGACCGGTGAGAATCTTGGCGGGGAGCCGAGCGAGGCCGTGGCCCGAGCAGCCCGTGAGCGAAGCGAACATGAGCGGGAGTGACGCCGCTGCGACGCCGGCGGCTCTCACCCGGTTGCGCTCGCTCCCAGGAGAGGCAGCGTGACCAGGCCGGCAGTCGCCATCGCCATCGGGCAGTCCCACTACCGGCGGATGTTCAGCGCGGCAGCCCTCGACGACCTCGCGGCCGCGGCCGAGATCGTGCACCATCCCGGTAGCGAACCGGCCGGCAAGCAGGAGCTGATGGCCGTACTGGCCGAGGCCGACGCCTGCATCACCGGCTGGGGAGTGGCCAGGCTCGACGCCGACGTGGTGGCGGCCGCGCCCCGGCTGGGACACATGGCCCACATGGGCGGCAGCGTGAAGCGCTTCGTGTCCGAAGCGGTATGGGCGCGGGGAATCCGGGTCACCAGCGCCGCGATCACGCTGGCCCGGGATGTGGCCGAGACCACCCTCGGCCTGATGATCGTGGGCCGCAAGCGCATCTGGCCCCTGGGGAACCATGTGCGCGACGGCGGCTGGCGCGACAGCCCGGTCTGGGACCGGTGGGACGCCCGGGAGCTCCACCGCTCGACGGTGGGCCTGGTCGGCGCCGGCAATGTCGGCCGCCACGTGATCGAGCTGCTCGCCCCGTTCTCGGTGACCGTCCTGGTGGCCGATCCGTACTTGAGCGACGACGAGGCGGAGTCGCTCGGGGTGGAGAGGGTCGGGCTCGCGGAGCTGATGGATCGCAGCGACGTCGTGTCGATCCACGCCCCGGAGACCGCTGAGACCCGTCACATGATCGGCGCCGAGGAGCTGGGCCGTCTCGGTGACGGCGCCGTCCTGATCAACACCGCCCGGGGCGGCATCATCGACGAGGCGGCCCTCATCGACGAGCTGGCGACCGGCCGCATCTTCGCCTTCCTCGACGTGACCGACCCCGAGCCCCCGGCACCGGACAGTCCGCTGCGCCATCTCGAGAACGCGGTGGTCACCCCCCATGTCGCGGGGTGCATCGACAACTGTCACCGGATGGGGGAGCTGGCCGTCGAGGAGGTCCGCCGCTACCTGGCCGGCGAGCCGGCCGTCAACGAGATCCGCCCGGAAATGCTCGACCGGATCGCCTAGCCCAGATCTTTCAGTAGGCCTGTGCGGCGATGCCACAAATCGCCTCGCCGCCCTCGCTCTCTCAATTTCCGGTGGTTTTGGGCGACTATCGACCCTAACCGCCGGAATATACGGCCGACGCCCCGCCCCCCGGCGGTGAACCTCGAACGCGGACGGGTACTGACGCGCTGGAGGGGTCCGCCGGTCAGCT
>JAPOQG010000099.1 GCA_026710865.1 Acidimicrobiaceae bacterium | reverse complement strand
GACGGGACCGAAAGAGGCGATCCCCAGCGCAGCCACCGGCTGAGCCAGCTGGAAGAACGCCGCGACGGCCGCCAAGGTCGCATCGGGGTCAGTCGTCGGCACCCGCACGGACTCCACGACGGTCATGTCGGTGGACACCACCGCGCACCGGAACTTGGTCCCGCCCGCCTCCACCGCCCCGAGTAGTCGGCTCATCCCAGGAGCCGCTGGCCCGTCGACACCGGCCTCGGCCCGCCCGCCTCCACCGCCCCGAGAGGTTGGTTCATCTGCTCCTGGCCTTCATCGTTCGTCTCCGCGCCGCGGGGCGACCACCCGGCGTCAGTGGTTGCCGTCTACATATTGTCTGCACCGACGAGTGGCGGCCTCCGGGAGCGTCGGTCCGGCCCCAGTCGAACCGCCCTGTCGGGGTTCATCAGGCGTCTCTGACGTAGGCGACCTTCGCCGTCCACCGGCCACCCGACCGTGAACCTGGACTGTCGGGGTTCATCAGGCGTCTCTGACATAGGCGAGTCTGACTTTCATCAGGTCCCCGATGCTCAGCGAGCCGCCGAGGTAGTCGGCGAGCGCAGTCCGGTATTCGGGCATGTCGATCTTGCCGTCGCCGTTGGCGTCGTAGTGCTCCACGGCGTCCTTCAGTTCGGCCGGCGCGTCGGGCTGCTGGGTCTCGGGTTCCGTCTGCGATTCGGTGTCGGAGGCCTCGACGGTGACGGTGAACGCGTCCGACACGGTGTTGCGGCCGTCGCTGGCGGTGACGGTGATCGTGGCGGCGCCCTCGCCGGCGGCGCGCACCGTCATGGTGGTGTAGTCCGACTTCACCGACATGGTCGCCACCGAATCGTCCGACGATCTGGCGGTGACCGCCAGCGGGTCGCCGTCGGCGTCTCGGAACACTCCGCTCAGTGACACCTGGCGGGTGTCGCCGGGCTTGAGGCCGCTGACGTCGCTGATCGGCGACGCGACCGTCGGCACGGTGCTGGACGCGTCCACGGTGACGGTGAAGGTGTCGCTGACGGTGCCGCCGTTGCCGTCGTCGGCGGTGACGGTGATGGTGGCGGTTCCCTCGGCGACGGCGCGCACTGTCAGGCTGCCGTTGCCCGACGCGACCGACACGGTCGCCACGCTGGCGGCCGAGGTCCCGGCGGTGACGGTCAGCGGGTCGCCGTCGGCGTCATTGAATGCGCCTGACAGTGACACCTGGCGGGTGTCGCCGGGCTTGAGGCCGGTGACGTCGCTCAGCGACGACGCCACTGTGGGCGCCTTGTTGGCGGCGTCGACGGTGACGGTGAAGGTGTCGCTGACGGTGCCGCCGTTGCCGTCGTCGGCGGTGACGGTGATGGTGGCGGTTCCCTCGGCGACGGCGCGCACTGTCAGGCTGCCGTAGCCTGACGCGACCGACACGGTCGCCACGCTGGCGGCCGAGGTCCCGGCGGTGATGGTCAGCGGGTCGCCGTCGGCGTCATTGAATGCGCCTGACAGTGACACCTGGCGGGTGTCGCCGGGCTCGAGGCTGCTCACATCGCCCAGCGACGAGGCCACTGTGGGCGCCTTGTTGGCGGCGTCGACGGTGACGGTGAAGGTGTCGCTGACGGTGCCGCCGTTGCCGTCAGCGGCGGTGACGGTGATGGTGGCGGCGCCCTCGGCCACGGCGCGCACTGTCAGGCTGCCGTAGCCCGACGCGACCGACACGGTCGCAACGCTGGCGGCCGAGGACCTGGCGGTAACCGTCAAGGAGTCGCCGTCGGCGTCGCTGAACACTCCGCTCAGCGGCACCTGGCGGGTGTCG
>JAPOQG010000164.1 GCA_026710865.1 Acidimicrobiaceae bacterium | reverse complement strand
GTGGACTGGCGCAAGCAGCGCCGCATACGGTCGCTGGCGGCCCAATGGCTGAGAGCGAGCGGCCGCCGCGGCCGGGTCCGCTTCGACGTGGCCACCGTCACCGGCGTGGAGATCGACGTGATCGAGGGCGCCTTCTAGGCCACCTCGCCGAGGCGCTCGGGATCGTCCACAAGTCAGCCCATCAGGGCCCAGATCACCAGAGCCACCGCCACCAGCAGTCCCGCGCCCACGAAGACGAGGTCGGCGGGCCGGCGCCGGTGGGGTCGGGTGGGGTCGAATCCCATAGCCCAAGTATCGTGGGCCGACGCCCCGCCCGCACCACACTGCGCCATGCTCCGCTGCCGTCGCCTGCCCCGCCTGCTCCTGCTGATCGCCGCGGTCGTGTCCATCGGGGCTGTCGGTGCGTGCGCGACCGACGACGTCCCGGAGGTGCCCGTCGCCGCCGACGGCTCGGTCGATCCGGTGCTGGTGGACGGGCGCCGGATCTACATCGACCGCTGCGCCAACTGCCACGGCAACGACGGCGGCGGGGGCCGGGGCACGAAGCTGTCGGACGGTCTGATGACCAGGCGCTATCCCGACATCGACGAACAGGCCCGGATCGTCGCCGACGGCGTGCGGGCCATGCCCGCCTTCGACGAGGTGCTGGACGCCGCCCAGATTCTTGCGGTAGTCAGATATACACGAGAAGTGCTATAGTCCACATCTGTCGCTTTGAAGGCGACAGAGCGGCTAGCCGCCGGCCCACCTAGACGACGGCCTCCGAATCCCCGCCGCAGGAGGCTGTCCATGCTAGCTACCGTCCGATCCGCCACCCTCGTCGGCGTCTGGGGCCATCCCGTCTCGGTGGAGGTCCACGTAGCCGACGGACTGCCCGGCTTCAGCATCGTCGGCCTGCCCGACGCCTCGTGCCGGGAGGCCCGCGACCGGGTCCGGGCCGCGATCGTCTCCAGCAAGCTGGAATGGCCGATGAAGCGCATCACCGTGAACCTGGCGCCCAGCGACGTTCCCAAGTCGGGCGCCGGGCTCGACCTCGCCATCGCGGTGGGGATCCTCGTCGCCGACGAGCAGCTCGAGGCCGAGTCGATCGCCGACACCGCCGTCCTGGGCCAGCTCGGGCTCGACGGCTCGGTGAGGCCGGTGCCCGGCGCGCTTCCCCTGGTCGACGCCATGGACCATTCCTCGGTGATCGTGGCCGCCCGCGACGGCTCGGTGGCCGAACTGGTGGCCCGCGACCGGGTCCGCCCGGTCGGGGCGCTCCGGGAGCTGTTCGACGCGCTGGCCGGCACCGAGCCGTGGCCCGAACCGCCTGCGGCGCAGCGGCCGGCTCCTCCCGAGCCCGGCCCCGACCTCGCCGACATCGCCGGCCAGCCGCTGGCGAGATGGGCGCTGGAGGTGGCCGCGGCCGGGGGCCACCACTTGCTGCTGGTCGGGCCTCCGGGCGCGGGCAAGACCATGCTGGCCCGCCGGCTGGTGGGCCTGCTGCCCGACCTGCCGCCCGAGGCGGCCCTGGAGGTCACCCGGGTTCACTCGGCCGCCGGGCTGGCGCTGCCCGACGGCCTGATCACCCGCCCGCCGTTCCGGGCGCCCCATCATTCGTCGTCGATGGCCGCTCTGGTGGGGGGAGGCACCGCCCGGGCCCGTCCCGGCGAGGTGAGCGCGGCCACCGGCGGCGTGCTGTTCCTGGACGAGTTGGGCGAGTTCGCGCCGTCGGTGCTCGACGCCCTGCGCCAGCCGCTGGAGGAGGGCATGATCCGGGTGGCCCGCTCGCAGGGAATGGTCGAGCACCCGGCCCGGTTCCTGCTGGTGGCCGCCATGAATCCGTGCCCGTGCGGCGCGGGAGGCACCGTCGGCTGCCGCTGCGCTCCGGGAGCGCTGGCCCGCTACCAGCGCCGCCTCTCGGGTCCCTTCGTGGACCGGCTCGATCTGGTCGTCCGGGTGGACCGCCCCGATCCGGCCGACCTGCTGGACACCGCGGCGAGCACACCCAGCGCCGAGGTGGCCGAGCGGGTGGCGGACGTGCGCAGGCGGGCCCGGAAGCGGGGCGTCAACTGCAACAGCGAGCTGACCGGCGCCGACCTGGACCTGCACGGCCCGCTCGACCGCGCCGCCACCGAGGTGCTTCGGACTGCGCTGGCCGAGGGCCGCCTCAGCGCGCGAGGGCTGCGCCGGGTCCGCACCGTGGCCCGCACGATCCGGGATCTCGACGACGCCGGCCCCGAGCTGCGGTCAGCCGACGTGCTGGCCGCGCTCTCGCTGAGGATGAGGCTCGACGCTGCCGGAGGTTTCGTCCATGGATGACGCGATGGTGACACCGGCGGCGCGGGGCGTGCACGCCGCGGCGCTCGCCGCGCTGCCGCGAGCGACCCCGAGACGACTCGAACGGCTGCTGGGCGGACGGGATCCGACCAAGGTCTGGGACAAGGTGATGCGGGGCGAGATGGCCAAGTGGGTCGCCGGCGACGATCTCCACGACCTCTGGCGCGACCATGCCCGCGGCACCGACCTCGACGAACTGGCGAGCCGCCTCGAGTCGCTCGACGCCTGGGTGACGACGCGGGCGAGCCTTCAGCATCCGTCTGCGCTCAAGTACGACATCGACCCCGCGCCGATCCTGTTCCGGCGGGGACGGCTAGCCGACCCGGTCGCGCCGGCGGTGGCCATCGTGGGCACCCGCCGGTGCACCCCGACGGGGCGCTCAGTGGCGATGGAGTTGGGTTCGGGGCTGGCGACGGCGGGCATCACCGTGGTCTCGGGGCTTGCCCTGGGGATAGACGGCGCCGCCCACCGGGGCGCCCTGGCTGCCGACGGCGCGCCGGTGGTGGGGGTGGTGGGCAGCGGCCTGGACGTGGTCTACCCGAGAGGCAACCGCGACCTGTGGGACGCGGTGGCCGGCGCCGGGACGCTCCTGACCGAGGCACCGCTGGGCGCCGAGCCCGAGGGCTGGCGCTTCCCCGCTCGCAACCGGCTGCTGGCCGCGCTGGCCGACGTGGTGGTGGTGGTGGAGTCGAAGCGGGCCGGCGGGTCGATGCACACCGTCGAGGAGGCCATACGGCGCGAGGTCACGGTGATGGCGGTGCCCGGCTCGGTGCGGAATCCGGCCGCGGAGGGAACCAACCTGCTGCTCAGCGAGGGTTGCGCCCCGGCCTGCTGCACCGACGACGTGCTGGTCGCGCTGGACCTGGCCACCGCCGGTGCGACCCGCGACGCGTTGCGGCCCGCGATGCACGATGGCCGGCAGACTGTTGCGGCGCCGGCCACCGCCGGTGCGACCCGCGACGCGTTGCGGCCCCGCCTCGCCGCGGGCGCGGACCGCCGGATCGACATCGGCAGCCTCGACCCGCTCCAACAGCGGCTGCTGGAGCTGCTCGACGACGGCCCGGTGAGCCTCGACGCGCTGGTGCTGCGAGCCGGCGCTCCGGTGCCGGAGGTGCTGGTGGCCGCCGACGGCCTCGAGAGCATCGGTTTGCTGGCCCGCGACGGATCCCGAGTCCTGCGAGCCTGAAGCCGCCCGCTCACATGTCCCCGTCATCGAACGGTCAGGGTCCGATGCAGTTGACGTACACGGTGCATGCACTCGATGTCATCGAGCGGCGGAGGCTCAGACTCGAATGGGTGGAGCGAACGGTGGCGGCGCCTGAACAACGCATTCGCGACTCCCGCGATGAAGCCCTGGAGCGGTTCTTCCGTCGCATCCCGGAGAGTGATGGTAGAGTGCTGAGGGTAGTGGTGAATGCACGATCGGACCCGTGGCGCGTCGTCAGCGCCTTCTTCGATCAATCCATGCGAGGCAGGTTATGAAACTCAGAGTGGACAAGCAGGCCGATGCGCTGCATTTCAGCCTTGACGATTCTGCAATCGTCGAGTCGGTTGAGGCAGCCCCCGGCGTCGTGCTGGACTACAACGAAGCTGACCAGGTTGTCGGCGTAGAGATGCTCCGTCTGTCCACCCGATCACCGAACCTGGACCTCTCAGCTCTGCAGTTCGAGTCTGAGTAGGCGTCCGCAGCAGGACGTCGCCTCCGAGTGCGGTCGAATCGGCTGGATCCTGGGGACAACTACACTCGGACTGTGGACAACTGGGGCCTGAGCGACTGGCTCGACTCGCTGAGCGGTGTGGCCGACTCCACCCGGGCCGTGTACGCCCGGGACGCGGCCGCGGCGGCGGGGTGGCTCCAGGAGGCCGGCCACGCCGGTCCTGCGTCGGTGGACCGCCGGGGCCTGCGCCGCTACCTGGCCCATCTGGCAGGCTGCGGCTACGCGGCCCGCACCATCACCCGCAAGGTGTCGGTGCTGCGCCGCTACTTCGACTGGGCCCGGCGCACCGGCCGCACCGAGGCCGACCCCACGCTCGGGCTCGGCGCGCCCCGGGGCGGGTCGCGGCTGCCCCGGGTGCTCAAGGACGACCAGATCCACACCCTCATCGAGAAGCCGGCCCGGGCGGGCGACGACGACTCCCGAGACGCCCGCGACCTGGCCATCGTCGAGCTGCTGTACGGCAGCGGCCTGCGGGTCAGCGAGCTGTGCGGCCTGAGCCGCGACGACATCGACCTGTCCCGGCTGGAGGCGCGGGTGTGGGGCAAGGGCGCCAAGCAGCGCCTGGTGCCGTTGAGCGAGCCCGCGGCCGGAGCGCTGCGAGCCTGGCTGAAGTCTCATCGGCGCTCGCTGGTCACCTCCGACACCCCGGCGGACGCCGTGTTCCTCAACCAGCGGGGCCGGGCCATGACGCCCCGGGACGTGCGCCGGGTGCTGGACCGCCGCAGCGTGGTGCCCACCCATCCCCACGCCCTGCGGCACACCTTCGCGACGCACCTGCTCGACGGGGGGGCCGACCTGCGGACCGTGCAGGAGCTGCTGGGCCACGCCGACATCGCCACCACCCAGATCTACACCCACGTCAGCCGCGAGCGCCTGCGAGAGGTGCACCGCAGCACCCACCCGCGCGGGGGACGGCTCAGGGGCCGCTCGGCCCACGGCCTCGCCCGTTCCGAGCGGTTCGCGCCCGCCGCTTCGCCCGGCCTCCAGCTAGGACGGAACGGGGCGGTACTCGTCGATCGGGTACAGGCAGATGCCGTGGTCGTGGCCCGGCACCGGGAACGGAGAGGGCTTGGTGCAGGGGAACTCGAAGACGAGGTTGTGGATCACGTCGGGCGTACGGGTCTTGCCCGGCCGCAACGAGGCGGGGTACATCCCGGAGGAGTCGACCGGTCCCAGCGAGGCCAGCGAGGCGTAGATGTCGGCTCGGGCCGGGTTGTCGCCCGCGTCGTGGATTCCCCTGAGCGTGATGCGCATCAATTCGCACACCGTTGCGGTCATTCCATATCGCTCGTTGCCGTCAGCGCGCTCATGCGCCTCGTGGTTGGCGCCCGAGGGGCTGTGGGCGCCGTAGGTGTCGTTGCACATCTCGTCGAACGCCCGGGGCTCGAAGCCCTCGACCCGGTAGGCCCCGGTGTCGCGGAAGTCGCTGATGATCGCGCCGTTGTAGAGGTCGCCGACGGCCGCCCCGCCCACCTGCACGATCTTGGAGGCAACCAGCTCGGTAGCCTGGGACTCGAAGTCCGAGGCGTAGAACTGCACGTCGCCGGGCTCGAATCCCTGGACGACCATCTCCGCGAGGTACAGGGGCGCAGAGATGACGTTGAGCAGGTTGAAGAACACGTCCACCCCCTCGAGGCGCAGCCGCTGGACGGACTCGACGGTGCCCTCCAGGCAGACGTTGGAGCCGCCGCAGCCGATGACGTCGAAGACGGCCACATCGACGCCGCCGTCGATGAGTGTCTGCACCAGGCCGGCCTCGACGGCCTCGTAATGGCCGGGAGTGTCCTCGACGGCGACTCCGACGGTCCTGCCGTCGAGGCGGCCCGCGGCGATGAGGTCGAGAACCATCCAGCTCAGCTGCTCCTCGGCGACCGTGGACACGGTGATCAGCCGATCCTCGCCCCGCTCCATGAACTGCGCGGACTGGGACTGCACGGACACGAAGGCCGTCTCGTGCTGCTCGACGATGCAGAGGCTGGCCGAGCCCCGGAAGCTGCTGGAGTTCACCACCACCACCGCGTCATGGTCCTCGATGGCCTCGATGCAGGCAGCGTTGTTGTCCTCGTCCACCGTGGCGGTCAGCACGCCCACATCAACGGTGTGAAGGTCGATCATGCGGCCCCGGACTCCGCCGCACTGCTCGTTGACCACCGCCGCGAACGTCTCGAACATCTCCGTGGTGTCGCCCACATCGATGCCGAAGCCGATGTCCATGAGCTGCTCCAGCTTCGAGCGGATGTGCACGACGGAGACCGAGTCCGCCTCGATGCCCTTGTCGGTGGCCTCCCGGCCGGGGGCGGGGTCGTGGGCGACGCAGAACCGGTCGATCTGCATGAACGGGTGGTCGCCGCGGTCCATGGTGGCCTGGAACTCGTCGAAGATGCCGTCGCGGGGGTCGTCGTAGATGTTGGGCGCAGGACCCGAGGGCTCCTCGTCTGCGGGCTCGGTGGTGGGCCTCCCGCCGGTGTCGGCGGTGTCGTCCTCGGGTTCGGTGGTGGCGGGGGCCTCGCGCTCCCCGTCGGGTTCGTCGGGCTCGGGGGCCTCGGCCCCGTCGGCTGCCGGCGAGCGAGTCGTGGGCGCGGCCACTCCCGTGTCGTCGGAATCGGCCACTTCGCCGCCGCAGGCCGCGGCCACGAAGGCCAAGGCGACAACGACGTTGAGCAGAGAGCGCAGTCGCGCTGTCATGGGCGCCTCCCCCGGGGCGCGGCCCGCGCCACCGACGGATGAACACTACTTGGCGCGCCGCCGCGGCGCCCCCGCGCCGTGACTCGGCTGCTTGGCCGTGCCGAGGTCAGGAGGGCGCCGGACGGTACTCGTCGATCGGGTAGATGCAGACGCCGTCGTCCAGTCCCTCGATCGGGAAGGGGTGCATCTCCGCCCCGCACGGGTACCTGAAGATCAGGTTGTGGATCACATCGGGCGCCCGCGTCTTTCCGGGCCGGATCGACGCCGGGTGCATCTCGTTGGAGTCGACCGGGCCCAGGTTGGCCAACGTCTCATAGATGTCGTCCCGGGTCGGGTTGTCGCCCGCGTCGTATATGGCCCTCAGCGCGATGCGCAGGAGCTCGCACACGGAGCCGACCATGCCGTAGCGCGAGTTGCCGTCGTAGCGGTCCTCCGACTCGTGGTCGGCGCCCGACGGGCTGTTGGCTCCGTACGTGTCGGCGCACATCTCGTTGAATGCGTGAGGCTGATAGCCCTCCAGGCGGTAGGAGCCGGTGTCGCGCGAGTCGAGGAGGATGGCGCCGTTGTACAGCTCCCCGGCCTCATGGCCGCCGAACAGGGCGATCTTCGAGGCCACGAGCTCCGCGGCCTGGGAATTGAAGTCCGAGGCGTAGAACTGGACATCGCCGGGCTGGTATCCCTGGTTGACCATCTCCTGTATGTAGCCGGGAGCGGACAGGGTGTTGAGCACGTTGAAGAAGACATCGACACCCGCGTTGCGCAGGTTCTGCACAGACTCGCTGACGCCGCCCGCGCAGACCCGGCCGTCGCACTCGATGGTGTCGAACACGGCGACGTTCGCACCGTTGTCCCTCAGGGTGTTCACCAGGCCGGCCTCCACCGCCTCGTACTGGCCGGGCGTGGTGGGCGCGGCCACCCCGATCGTCTTGCCGTCGAGGGCGCCCTGCGCGATCAGGTCGAGCGCGAGCCACCCCAGCGACTCCTCGGCGGTGAGGGTGGTGATGACCAGCCGGTCCTGGCCGCGCCGCATGAACTCCTCCGACTGGGGCTGGACCGTGAGGAAGGCAGTCTCGTGGTCCTCCACGATGCAGAGGGTGGCCGACCCCTGGAAGCCGGTGGTGTTCAGCAGGATCACCCCGTTGAGGTCCTCGGTGGCCGCGATGCAGTCGGCATTCATGTCGGCTTCCACGTCGGGGCTCACCGGGTCGTGCTCGAGGAGGTGCAGGTCGATCATGCGGCCCCGGACTCCGCCGCACTGCTCGTTGACGACGGTCACGAAGGTCTCGAAAATCTCCTTCGGGTCGCCCACGTCGGTGGCGAAGCCGAACATCGCGAGGTTCTCCAGCTGCGAGCGCATGTGCACGAGGGAGATCGAGTCGGCGGTTATTCCGGCGTCGGTGTCGACCCGGCCGGGGGTGGGGTCGTGGGCGACGCAGAACTGGTCGATCTGCATGAACGGGTGGTCGCCGCGGTCCATGGAGGCCTGGTACTCGGCGAAGATGCCGCCGCGGGGATCCTCGTAGATGTTCGGCGGCGGGCCCTCGGGCTCGGCCGGCGCGGTCGTGGTGGTCTCCTCGTCGGCTGCGGTCTCGTCGGCGGGCTCAGGGGCTGCCGTCTCGTCGTCGGTGGCCTCGGTCTCGGTCTCGTCGGCGGGCTCGGCGGCTGCGGGATCCTCGTCGGTCGCCGCGCCTGAATCGGCGGGCTCGGTGGTGGCGGGCGCTTCGTCGGTCGCGGCGCCTGAATCGGCGGGCTCGGCGGCGTCCGGCTCGGCGGCCGAGGGCGCCTCGGTCGTCGGTGCGGCGGCGTCGTCATCGATGGACACCGACACCTCGCCGCCGCAGGCCGCGGCCACGAAGGCCAGGCTGGCAACGATTGCGAGCGCAGTGCGCAGTCTTGGCAGTCTTGCGGTCATCTCTGATTTCCTCCATCCCTCCGGGGAGCGTTCCTACGACGCCGAAACTCGGTCGTGAGCGAGAAGTCTCACCCGCCGGGCACGCGCGCACAAGTCAGGCTATTGGACACGCGCAAACTGTGCGGCCGCTACTGTCTCGGCACCGGCCGCACCCTGATGGTCGGTCGAGCCTCTCGAGGGGGAGCATGGCAGACGAGTCGCCTCAGATGAGCGCACCCGAGCCGTCGGTCGCCGATCTCGCGGGCGCGATCATCGAGGAGGAGGCCAAACGCCGGGCCGAGCAGGCCGAGCGCGACGCGGTGACCGTTCTGCCCGACGACCTCCTGCCCGGCGTCGGCGACGCGCCCATGACCCTGCGGGAGGGGCTGCGGGTCGGGGGCACATCGATGCTCGTGATGATGTTCGTGCTCAACATGCTCGACGAGCTGCCGAGGGCCATACGGGTGCTGGCGCCCGACATACAGGACTCGCTCGACGTCAGCGACACCGTCCTGTTCGGCATCCTCGGCTTCGGTGGGGTCACCCTGGTGCTGGGCGCGGTCCCGATGGCCGCGCTCGCCGACCGGGTCAAGCGGGTGGCCATCATCCCGGTGGCGTCGGCGTTCTGGGGCGTCACCGCGTTCCTGAGCGGGCTCATCGTCAATCCCTTCCAGTTGTTCCTCACCAACGCGGGGACCGGTCTGGGACAGGCCTACCGGATCCCGGTGTCCAACTCCCTGCTGGTGGACACCTATCCGATCCAGGCCCGCAGCCGCATCTTCGCCCTGGAGGGTGTCGGCCGGCCCGTGGGCCAGCTTGTCGGTCCGCTGGCGGTCGGGGGCATCGCGGCCCTGGTGGGAGGCGAGGACCCGTGGCGGGCCGCCTTCTTCGCGGTCGCGGTCGCGCCGGTGGTGGCGGCGATCGTCGCCGCGCTGGTATTGCGCGAGCCGCCGCGGGGCCGCTTCGAGAAGCAGGCCGTGTTCGGCGACGAGCAGGTGGAGGTGGACGAGCTGCCGGTGTCGATCGGCACCGCCTTCGCCCGGCTCCGCAAGATCAAGACCTTCTACTACCTGACCACCGGTGTGGGCGTGCTCGGCTTCGCACTGATCGCCATCCCGATCCAGTTCAACCTGCTGCTCGAGGACAAGTACGCCATGGGCCCCTTCCAGCGGGGCGTGGTCGAGTCACTGATATGGGTGGCCGCCCTGGCCGCCCTGCCCTGGGCCGGTCGCGTGTTCGACCGGGGGTTCCGCCGCGACCCGTCCGCGATGGTGCGGATGGCGGGGATCCTCGTGATGGCCGCGGGCGTGGTCTACGCGGTGGCCCTGCCCATCAAGATCCTCGGGGGGCTGGTCCTGATGATCGCGGTGGCCCAGACCCTGATCTCGATGGCGTTCGTGGCGGTGCCGTCGGTCATCGCGGCGGTGTCGCCCTACCGCATCCGGGCCCAGGCGTTCGCCCTGCTGCCGGTGTTCATCTTCCTTATGGGCGGCTTCTTCGGCGGGCTGATCGTGGGCCAGCTCTCCGACGCCTACAACGAGCGCACCGCCATGCTGGTGGCGGCCCCGCCGGCCGCCCTGATCGGGGGAGCGCTCATCGCCTACGGCAGCCGGTATATCCGCCGCGACATCTCCCGGGCGGTGGAGGAGCTGCTCGAGGAGCAGGAGGAGCAGCGCCGCGCCGCCGCCGATCCCGCGTCGGTGCCGGCCCTTCAAGTCCACAACCTCGACTTCGCCTACGGCAGCGTGCAGGTCCTGTTCGACGTGTCCTTCGAGGTGGCCAGAGGCGAGGTCCTGGCGCTGCTCGGCACCAACGGCGCAGGCAAGTCCACCCTGCTGCGGGCGGTGAGCGGCCTCGGCATCCCCGACCGGGGCGTGGTGCGTCTCGGGGGGCGCACCATCACCTACGCGGAGGCCGAGGACCGCTTCGCGGCCGGGCTGGTCCAGCTACGGGGCGGGGAGGGGGTCTTCGAGGATCTCAGCGTGGCCGACAACCTGGCAGCCTCGGTCCTGGCGGCCGGGCTGGAACGAGCCGAGGTCGAGACCCGCTCCGAGCGGGTCCTCAGCATGTTCCCGGCCCTGGCCGAGCGACCGGACACGCCCGGGCGTTCGCTCTCGGGCGGGCAGCAGCAGATGCTGGCACTGGCCATGGTCCTGATGCATGAGCCCGAGGTGCTGCTCATCGACGAGCTGAGCCTGGGACTGGCGCCGGTCGTGGTGCAGGAGTTGCTGGGGGTGGTCGAACGGCTGCGCGAACGCGGCCAGACGATGGTGATCGTCGAGCAGTCGTTGAACGTGGCCCTGGCCTTCGCCGACCGGGCAATCTTCATGGAGAAGGGCCGGATCCGCTTCGAGGGGCCGGCCCGGGAGCTGGCTGAGCGCGACGACCTGGCCCGGGCAGTGTTCCTCGGAGGCGAGGACGGATGATCGAGTTCCTGGGCTTCTCCGTCGGCCAGCAGTCCTTGGTGCTGGGCCTCGTGACCGGGCTCACCTACGCCGCCTTCGCGGCCGGCTTCGTGCTGATCTACCGCTCCACCGGCGTGCTCAACCTCGCCCACGGCGAGATCGGGGCGTTCGGCGTGGCCTTGTTCGTGCTGCTGCTGGCCGGGTACGGCTTGAACTGGTGGCTCTCGTTCGCGCTCGCGCTGGCAGCCTGTGCGGCCATGGGCATGGTCATCGAGTTGATCGTGATACGTCGTCTGTTCTCGTCGCCCCGCCTCGTGATCCTGATCGCCACCATCGGCGTCGGCCAGATAGTGGCGTACTCGAAGATCCGGCTGCCGGCCGTCGCGACCCCCGGGCCGATCCCGACGCCGTTCAAGGCCACCTGGACGCCTACGGACCACATCCGCGTCCAGGCCCGGGAGATCGTGGTCCTGATCGTGGTCCCCGTCCTCATCGCGGCCCTTGCCTGGTTCATCGCCCGAACGCGCTTCGGACTGGCGGTGCGTGCGTCGGCCTCGAATCCCGACACCGCACGCGTCTACGGCACGTCGCCCCGGCGGACTTCGACCATCGTGTGGACCATCGCGGGTGCGTTCGCGGCGGCCACCGCCATCTTCCTGGCCCCGCTGCAGGGGATCAACTCGGCGCGGGCGGGCACCGCGGCCTTGGCAGAACCCCTGCTGCTGAGGGTGCTGGTGGTGTCATTGCTGGCCCGCATGCGCTCCCTTCCGGGAACGCTGGCCGGGGGGTTGGCGGTGGGCGTGGCCGAGCAGCTCATCCGCTCCAACGTGGACTCGGCCAATCGCTCGGTCGTGGACGTGTACCTGTTCCTGGCCGTCCTCGTCGTCGTGCTCTTGGTGGTCCGGTCCGCCGGTGAGCAGGAGTCGTGGTCCCTGGCGCCGCGCATCAAGGCCATCCCGAGCCGTCTCGAGTCGGTCTGGTGGGTCCGCAGGCTCAACGCCATCGGGTTCGTGGCGCTGTTCGGGTTCTTCGCGGTTCTCGGCTCGACGCTTACCACCAACAGCTCCCTGTTCGTCTGGACCAGCATCCTGCTGTTCGCGATGGCGGTGCTGTCAATGACGGTGCTGACCGGCTGGGCCGGCCAGCTGTCGCTCGGCCAGTACGCGTTCGTCGGGCTGGGCGGGCTCACCGTGCTCGGGCTGACCCAGGGCAACGACATCCCTGTGCCCTTCGACCTGTTCAACCTGTCCGTGATCCTGCCTTGGGGCTGGGCCATGGTGGCGGCCACCGCAGTCGGGGTGGTGGTCGCGGTGATCGTCGGCCTGCCCGCGTTGCGGGTCAGGGGCCTGTTCCTCGCCGTCACCACGCTCGCGTTCGCGGTGGCCTCGGCGACATGGCTGTTCCTTCAGGACTTCTTCACGGGCGGCACGACCTTCCCCCGCCCGGCCGAGAAGCCGATCCTCGACATCGGTCCGATCCACATCGACTTCGGCGCGTCCCGCAAGAACTACTACTTCCTGTGCCTGGTCTCGCTCGCAGTGATGGCAGCAGTAGTGGCCCGGCTGCGCCGCACCGGCATCGGGCGGTCGTGGATCGCGGTACGCGACAACGAGGAGATGGCCGCGGCGTCCACCGTGCCGCCGACCCGCATGAAGCTGGCGGCCTTCGGCGTCGCCGGCGGCATCGCCGCCTACTCGGGCGGTCTGTTCGTCACGCTGGTGCCGTCGCTCCAGCCCGACACGCTGTTCCGGGCCAGCGAGTCCATCGTGGTGGTGGCCACCGCCATCATCGGCGGCCTCGGCTCGGTGGCCGGCCCCATCATCGGAGCGTTGTGGATCAAGGGCATCCCCCAGATGATTCCCGATGAGCTCGACGACCTGGTACGGCTGCTGACCAGCAGCATCGGCTTGCTGGTGCTGCTGATGTACTTCCCCGGCGGCCTGCTGCAGATCATCTACAGCATCCGCGACAAGCTGCTAGAGCGCGCCGATCGCAGGATGGCGGAGCGGGAGGCCGCCACCGAGGCCGAACGCCCACCGGCCGATGCGGCGACGGAGGCGCCCGAGCCGCGAAGAGTCCGCCCGCTCGTCACCGCGGGCGCCGCGGCAGCCGCGGACACGTCGGGTCCGGCCCTGCGGACCGAGGACGTGTCTGTGCGCTTCGGCGGCAACACTGCGGTCGACCGGGTCTCGGTGCACGTCGGCCACGGCGAGCTGGTGGGCCTCATCGGCACCAACGGCGCAGGAAAGTCCACGCTCCTCAACGCCGTCAGCGGGTTCGTCCCGGCCCAGGGACGGGTGTTCGTGCTCGGAGCCGACGTGACCTCCAGGCGGGCTCCCCACCGTCACGCCCTGGGCCTCGGGCGGGGCTTCCAGGGGGCCCGCATCTACCCCGGCCTCACCGTGCGCGAGTCGTTGATGGTCGCGCTGGAGGCCCGGTCGCAGTCGCGTCTGGTGCCGTCGATGACCGCCCTGCCGCCCTCGCCCCGCCAGGAGCGGGCCAAGCGGAACGGCGCCGACGAGATCATCGACTACATGGGACTCAAGCGCTACGCCGACCACTTCGTGGCCACCCTGTCCACCGGGACCCGCCGCATCGTGGAGCTCTCCAGCCTGCTGGCCGTCAACGCCCGGGTGCTGCTGCTCGACGAGCCCACCGGCGGGGTGGCCCAGCGGGAGGCCGAGGCCTTCGGCCCGCTCATCAAGCAGGTGCAGGCCGAGCTCGACGCTGCGGTGATCGTCATCGAGCACGACATGCCGCTGGTGATGGGCATCAGCGACCGCGTCTACTGCCTGGAGTCGGGCGCGGTGATCGCGGAAGGATCGCCCGAGCAGGTCCGCCGAGACCCGCTCGTGATCGCCAGCTACCTGGGCACCTCCGATCAGGCCATAGGGCGCTCCGGCCCGACCGCGCCCTGACCCGCCGGCCGCTCGGCGGCCTCGTCCACGACGGCGGCACGCGTGCATGAAAGACTGGGCTGCTGATGAGGTGGTTCGCGGGCGTGCTGGCCCAGACCGACAGCGAGGCCCTGCTGCACGACCCGCTGACCCACACCGACTGGATCAAGGCCGGCATCGTCCTGGTGTGCACCGTCGTGCTCGCAGTGACGGTCTCGAAGCTCCTGCGCAGGGCCGTGTCCCGGGGCATCGGCCACGGGTTCGCCTCGATCCTCACCTCGCGGTTCTCGGGCTACGCGGTGTTCATCATCGGCTTGAGCTATGCGCTGACGGTGCTCGGCGTGCGGGTGGGGCCGCTGCTGGGCGCCCTCGGCCTCGGCGGCCTAGTGCTGGCGCTGGCCCTCCAGGGCGTGGTCGGCAACTTCGTCTCCTCGGTGATCCTGCAGACCCGCAGGCCCTACACGGTCGGCGACACCGTCGAGCTCGACGGGCATCTCGGCGTGGTGGAGGACATCGACTCGCGCACCACCCAGATCCGGGGCCTCGACGGCACCCACATCCGCATCCCCAACGCCAACGTGGCCGGCGCCACCATCGTCAACCTGACCCGCGAGCCCGTGCGGCGCAGTTCCCTGGTCGTCGGCGTGGCCTACGAAACCGACCTCCAGCAGGCGACCGACGCCATCTACGCCGCGGTTGAGCGGGTACCCAGGGTGCTGGCGGAGCCCGCGCCCGCCGTGAACCTCGAAGGCTTCGGCGACTCCAGCATCGGCTTCAACGTGCTCTACTGGCACGACAGCGACGTCCCGACCGAGCTCGCGGCCCGACACGACCTGATTCTGGCCATCCACCGCGAGTTCGCGGCCTGCTCCATCACCATCGCCTTCCCCCAGGTGACCGTCTGGAGCGGCCAGCAGCGCCCCGACCAGCTCTACAGGGGCGAGGTCAGCGAGGTACGCGCCCCCTATCCCGGCCTCGACCAGCCCGAGGACGAGCGGGAACGCCGGGGCCCGCAGTGGCGGCTGCCCGGGCTGCGCAACCCCGACCGCCGCTCGGGTTCCTAGAGCGTCCGCGAATGGGTGAGAGCCTGTCGCGTCATGGCGGTGTCATGCCCCCTCTTGTTCGCTGCGCTCACGGGCCGCCCCAACCAAGGCAACACTGCCCACGGCCTCGCGCCGTATGGGCCGCGTCGTCCCGCCTATTCGCTCGGCCTCTAACCGGAGAAGGCCCGGACCACCAGGGTGACTCCTGCGGCGGCCAGCAGCCCCAGCACCACCCGGTCGAACTGGGAGCCGGACAGCCTGGCCCGCAGGTACTCGCCGGCCGGCAGCACCGCCAGCACCGGCCCGAATCCCACCGCGGCCGCGACCAGCCGGTCCGGGTCGTAGGCGCCGATGGACGCCAGCGAGGCGATCTGGGCCAGGCCCGCTATCAGGAACAGGACCGAGAGCCCGAAGATGTAGGCGTCGCGGGGCAGCCGGTAGGCGTACAGCCACGATCCGATGATCGGCCCGGACACGCCCACCGCCCCCTGCATGACCCCCGTGACGAGTCCGACGCCGGGGGAGGCCCGCCGGCCGAGTTCCGGGGACACCGAGACGTCTCCGAACCACAGCGACTTGACCACGAACAGCAGAACCGCGGCCGCGAGCACGATCAGCAGGGGCCGCTCGGGCGTCGAGACCAGCACGAACGTGCCCAGCACGGCTCCCAGCGCCGACATCGCCGACAGGACGGGCACGTCGCGGGTCTCGTGGCGGGCGTGCCGGGTGCGCCAGCTGACCAGCACGTTGGCCGCGGCGTTGGGAATGGTCACGATCGCAACCGCGGTCTCCAAGCCGGTGAACGGCGCCAGGATCGGGATGGCGATGAGCGGGTAGCCGAGCCCGGTGGCGCTCTTGGCCAGCATGGCCAGGGCCGAGGCCACGCCGACCACGATCAGTTCGGTGGTGCTCACCCTCCGGGCTTGCCGGTCGCGCCGAGGGAGTCGAGCCACTGGCCGCGCAGGTCCGCGAGCCAGTCGGGGAAGTCGATCTCGGGATCGGGCAGGGGAGTCACGCCCCGCGCCGAGCAGGCCTCGGCGAAGGCGTCCGGGTCGTCGCTCCAGCTGCGGGGGTCGCCCAGCATCACCTCGAAGAGCGCGCATCCGGCCTCTCCGGCCACCAGCGGCCCGAACTGCTCGCCGCTGGGCAGTTCGATGTGGGTGCCGGCGCCGCACACCTCGTCGCCCACCAGGATCTCTCCGTCCAGCACGAACACGACGTGCGGCGAGCGGTGGCCGTGGCGCCGCACGACCATGCCACCGTCGTAGCGGGCGTACAGCGACAGGTAGGGCGGATCGGCCCGGAAGGCGAACCACTTCTCCCACACCGACGACTCGGTTCCGTCGGCGTTGCGCTGGGCCTTCACCCGCTGCCACGGCAAGTCCGGGTCGTCCAGGCGCCGGATGACGGGGCCCTCAGCCATCAATCAGACCAGTCCGCACCGGGCTGATGCAGGGCCCAGAGCTCGACGATGCGGCCGCCCTCGATCCGGTACTGCGCCAGCCAGACCAGCGACATCGGGGCCGCGGTGGCCAGACTCACCCCTCGCATGGTGAGCCGCACCCACACGGTGGCGCCCTCCGCGGTGATGGCGTCGATGTTGACCTCGCTGGCCCGGACCGCGTCGAAGGCGCCGGCCAGGCGGGTGCGCATCTCGGCGCGGGTCAGCGTCTCGGTGCCCTCGGCGGTGTGGCGCACAATCCGGTCGGCCACCAGGTCCTCCAGCGCGTCGAGGTCCCGGTCCAGCCAGATCCTGTCCCAGTAGCCGCGCACGACCGACTCCACAGATGTCAGGTCGTGGCCGTCGCCATCGGCCATGGTCGCCTCCTCGTCTCTACTCGTGGTCACAGTGTGGTCTCCGCGGCCGGCTGCCGCGGCTCAGCGAGCCGAGCCGCGGCCATTACCACCAGCACCAGGACGCCCATGCCGACGAGCGTGGCCCTGATGCCCACCGCGTCCGCGATGACACCGATGGGCAGCGCGGCGATCGCGAAGCCCGAGAAGCTCAGCATCAGCAGGCTCTGCACCCTGCCGTGGTATTCGACCGGAGTCGAGGTCAGCAGCAGGGAGTTGTTGAGAGCCTGGAAGACGCTGGAGGTCGCGCCCACCACCGCCATGACCGACAGCGCGGCGTAGAAGTTCGGCATCACCGCGAACACCGCCAGCGAGACGCCGAAGGCCAGCGCGCTGCGGGTCTGGAAGGGGCGCAGCCTGCGCCGCTCCAGGTCGGCCAGGGCGAGCGAGCCGATGACTGCGCCGACCGCCGCGGCCGCGTTGAGCAGCCCGAACCCGGTGGATCCGCTGTCGTGGACCCGTTCGGCCACGACCGGCAGGAACGCCATGTGGGGGAATCCGACCAGCACCACGCCGTAGGACACCCCGAGCAGGTGCATCAGGTCCGGGCGGGAGCGCACGAAGCGCAGCCCGTCGACGATGTCGCCCAGCGCGCTGCGGCCCGACGGATCCGGCCGTGCCCCTGCCGGCAGACCGATCAGAAGGACCACGCTGAGCGCTCCGAGAGCGCCTGCGGCGAAGAAGACCCCCGCCAGTCCGAAGAAGGCCACGCCGATCAGGACCCCGGCGGCGGCCGGCCCCACCACTCGGGCCAGCTGCACGGTCGACATCGACAGGAAGATGGCGTTGGTGATGGTCTCGCGGCCGACGACCTCCGAGATGAACGAGAGCCGGGCCGGCGCCAGGATCGAGATGACTCCGCCCTGGACGACGCTCGCGGCTAGCAGCATCCAGTAGCTCGCGGTGCCGGTGGCGACAGCCACACCCAGCCATACGGGAGTGGCGGCCTGGAACGCGCCGGCCAGCACGAGCACGTTCCGCTTGGAGAAGCGGTCCGAGATCATGCCCCCGTAGGGGATGGCGAAGATGCTGCAGGCGCCGAAGGCCAGCATGACGCCGCCGAGGCCGGTGTTGCTGCCGGTGAGCTCGAACGCGAGCCAGGCCCGGGCTATGCCCGCCACCTGCATGGTCAGGAAGGTGAACAGACCGCCGACGAAGAGCTTGCGGTAGTCGCGGTTCTGCAGCGCCGCGAACCGCCCCGAAACGTCTGAGGGCGTCGCGTCGCGCATCCGCCAGCGTACCCCTGCTCCGATTCTGCCTACGCGGCCGGAGCCGCCCCAGGAGAGGCTCGCAAGGCCCTGCGAGCCTCTGCAACCTGAGCAGGCCGAGCGCGGAGGCCTGCAACGCGGACCGGGTCAAGTCCGGAGAGACAGAGCGCTCGCAGTGAAGCGACCCCGGAAACCCTAGGACGAGCCGGTCTGAGGGCCGAGTCCCCGAAGGAACGCCCGCACCACATCGGGGTGTCTCGACTCGAAGAACGCTGTCACCCGGTCCCGCACGCCCTCACCGACCCTGGTACGCAGCACCGGGTCGTCCTCGACGTCGTCGAAGTACCCGAGCCCCTTGACGAGGGCGTGCACCGATCCGTGCTGGGGTGTGATCGCGTACTTGCGGACGTACAGGGCGAGCCCCTCTTCGAGGCTGATCCCCGTCGACTGCTCGATGCACATGACGTCGAAGTAGTCGCGCAGAACGTGGCGCGAGGTGATGGCCCGCAACTTGGTCGCCATTATGTCCTGCACCGACCCGACCGCCAGTCCGGCGACCTTCGTCGGCGCATCGAGGGTGCGAGCACCCGCGTTCCACAGGATGTCGAGTCTCACGCCGTCGAATGTCCCGTGCAGGTGCCCCTGCGACTTGCGGGCGAGCTCGAAGCTGCCTCGACGGTCGAGCGCGGCGTGAATGGGGTCAGGATCGAACTCGTCGGGAGTCAACACGTCGAGGTCGTCGCTGCGCCGGTGAAGCAGGTGGACGGCCAAGGCCGTGCCGCCCGTCAGCATGCTGCCCTCGGGGATCTCCTCAGCAACGACGGGCCACGCATCCATGGTGGGCGTGCCGAGCACGTCGGCGTAGTCGGACAGGCGTCTACGGGCGGCGGGCGAGGGCATTGCGGATCATCGCCTTGGTCTCCGGCGGTGTGAAATCTTTGGCGGCTACTCGCTCCAGCGCGTCGCGGGGCAGGGTCGTCACCGCCCATCCCCAAGCGGCGATGTCGTCGCAGGCTAGAAGATGCTCGGCGACGAAAGCGGCGTCGCGTGGCAACTCGATGGCTGACGGGTCTCCCCACCAGAACAGCGGCGCGAAACGATCCGGGAGTCGGTTCGGCATCGGCTCGGGATCGAGTTCGGGCAGCGCTGCCGTTCGAGCCTGGGCGGCGACCTCGAACCAGGCGGCGTCGACGCGCAGCATCCACACGGTCTGTCGGCGCTGGGTGTCGCGCCACCGGATCGTCTCCTCCTCGGAGGTGACGAGGCCTCTCTCCTCCAGTCGTGTCAGCACCGCACGGGTCTCGCTCTCGGGCACGCCCGAGGCGACGGTCACCGAACCCGATCCCAGAAGGCCCCGCGGGCGGCGTGACAGTGCCGCCAGGACGAGCCTCTCCGACGGCGTCAGCGGCATCGGCGCCAGCGACGGACTCTGCGATGAAGCGGCCTCCTCGGCCGCGGCCTGCGGCGCGCTCACTCCGGCCATTCTACGGCCTGGCGATGAAGCGGCCCGAGCCGCCCCCGAACTCAATGGATCAGCGCCTCGAGCGAGTCGAGACTCGCCTTGAAGCGTTCCGGACGAGCACCAACACCTTCCACACGGCGATCCTGGCCGAGATGAGTCTGATGCGAACCGCCCCGAACCGTCGGCAGGCGTCGCGTCGCGCATCCGCCAGCGTACCCCTGCTCCGATTCTGCCTACGCGGCCGGAGCCGCTCCAGGAGAGTGCATGGTCCTGCGAGCCTTTGCAACCAGAGCAGGCCGAGCGCGAAGGCCTGCAACGCCGGCCCCGGTCAGGGGGCCAGGGCGGTGATGGGGGCTACCTGGACTCCGTCGGGTCGGCGGTAGGCGGCGCCGGTCGATGTGACCACCAGCATGGCCGCGAGGTCGGCAGCGCGCCCGGGGGTTGTCTTCCGGCGCAGGCGCAGCAGCGACCGCGCCGCTGATTCCACTGCGTGCGAGGCGGGGCTGAGCTTCACCTCCACTGCTATCCACGCGCCGTCGTCGCGCTCGACGATTGCGTCGGCCTCGAGTCCGGTGTCGTCGCGGTAGTGGAACACTTCCGCCCGCATCGGCGCGCTGTGGACGCGCAGATCACGCACCACCAACGACTCGAACAGCATCCCCAGCGTCGCGATGTCGCCCAGCAGCCGGCTCGGGGAGGCCCGAAGCAGGCAAGCCGCGAGCGACGGATCGACGAAGTGCAGCTTGGCCGACTTGCGCAGCGTCGCCCGCGACCGCAATTGCACGGACCACGCCGGCTGGTCCTCCACCACGAAGATGCGTCGCATCGCGTCGAGGCAGGCTGCGACGGTGTTGCGGCTAGCGGCGCCGTCGGTCCCGGCCTCGGCGGCCAGTTTGGTGACCTTGGCCTCGGTGGCCACGTTGCGTGCGACGGATCGCAGCAGCCGTCGCACGAACACCGGGTTGTGCCGCACGCCGTTCGCGGCGGCGATGTCGGCGCGCACGATCTCTTCGACGTAGTCGCCCACGCCCTGTCGGGCGTCTTCTTCGTCCCAGCCCAGGCTTGCGGGCCAGCCGCCCTTGCAGATGAGCGACGCGACGGCCCCCAGGCCGATCTCCGCGCGAGGGAGCGCTGACACGCTCCGGCCCTCGAAGAGGCCACGCAGCGACACCTCCCCCGACGATGCACCCATCTCCCACAGAGACATGGGCCGCATCGTCACCCGTGCGATACGGCCCGTGCCCGTGTGGCGGGTGATGTCGTCAGGAGGCGACGCCGAGCCGGTGAGGATGAACTGGCCGGGCACAGCTCGGTCGTCGCACTCGCGGCGAACCCGGTTCCACAGCCCCGGCGCGTTCTGCCACTCGTCCAACAACCTGGGGGTCTCACCATCCAACAGCCTGCCTGGATCTGTCGCAGCCACCAGCTGCGCGCCCTCGTCGTCGAGGCGGGCCTCGCTGCGCGCATGGTGGCGGGCCGTCCAAGTCTTTCCGCATCCGCGGGGTCCCTCCACCAGCACCGCACCGCGGCGCCGCAACGCGCCGGAGATAGCGTCCTCGACAACGCGCGGCAGATATCCGGGCATGGTCAGTGTCCGACCGGTGTCGCTCATGGGCTGGCCCTCACTGGAGCTTGATTGCGCGTTTCAGGAATAGAATACAGCGCGATTCAGGAGAAGAAAATTAAGCAGAATATGAATTCAGGTCTCGGCCCCCCGGGCTCGTCGGCCGGTTCCACCACTCGGCTGCTCAACCGGCCGGTCCGCGCTCGAACTGCCCACAACGTGCTATCCGGCAGGCAAGAAGCCTCCTCAAGCGTCGCCGGTCGGGTCCGGGCGCCGATTCAGCGCAGTGGCCCCGAACCGGCTGTAGTCGCCGACTTGACATCAGCGCCAGCCCCGGGACCAGCCCTGATGGTTGATATGGATCAGCTGGGCGACCACTGCATAAAGCCAGCTGAGTCTGCGAGCTTGGTGGGGTTGGTTCCGTCCGGGTTGGCGACATACAGGGCAGATTCACCTGTGTCTGGATTGAGCACCCTGTAGGCGATCCTGGTTCCGTCAGGCGACCATCTCGGTCCTGAACCTGAGTCTGTGAGTTTGGTGGTGTTGGTTCCGTCCGCGTTCGCGACATACGGGGCGGATTCACCTGTGTCTGGATTGAGCACCGTGTAGGCGATTCTGGTTCCGTCAGGCGACCACACCGCCCGTTGCGACGAGTGGCTTGAGTAGCTTGAGTAGCTTGAGTCTGTGATTCGAGTGCTGCCAGTTCCGTCCGCAGTCGCTACATACAAGGCGTAAACACTGGTTTCTGGATCGGCCGCTCTGTAGCTGACTCTAGTTCCGTCCGGCGACCACACCGGCGCCCACATGGGCGGGTCGGCGATCTTGGTGGTGTTGGTTCCGTCCGCGTTCGCGACATACAGGGCAGATTCACCTGTGTAGTGATTGAGGATTACCCTGTAGGAGATTCTGGTTCCGTCCGGCGACCACACCGCCGCCGAGATGGGCGGGTCGGCGATTCTGGTGGTGTTGGTTCCGTCGGCGTTCGCGACATACAAAGTGTCATCCACAATCCTCTCTTCATCATCGACTGCGTAAGCGTTTGTGTAGGCGATTCTAGTTCCGTCGGGCGACCACTCCGCCCATGAGGTGCTGTAGTTGATCTTGGTGGTGTCGGTTCCGTCCGCATTCGCGACATAAAGGGTGTCAAAACGGGTGTGTTCGGCGGGCGCGTCGTAAGCAACTCTGGTTCCGTCCGGCGACCACTTCCACCATCCCGAACCTATGTCTGTGAGTTTGGTGGTGTCGGTTCCATCCGCATTCGCAACATACAAAGCAGCTGGATATTCTTCGCCGACTGTATAGGCGATTCTGGTTCCGTCCGGCGACCACACCGCCGTCTGGATGGTTGAGTCGGCGATCTTGGTGGTGTTGGCTCCGTCCGCGTTCGCGACATAGAGGGCCCGAGCACCCGTGTCTGGGTCGACCACTGTGTAGGCGATCCTGGTTGGGGTGCTTGTGTCGCGGAGGGTGCCGTCGTTGATGGCTTTGAGCAGGACCATCATGTCGCCGCGGGTGAAGTCGTCGGACTGGTCGGCTTTGAGGATCTCGTCGTAGTAGCGGTCCATGAACACCACCGCGTGGCGTTTGCTGAGGGGCTGTTGCGGTTTGAAGGTGCCGTCGTTGTAGCCGGCGGTCACCCCGGCAGCCGCGGCCCACTCCACAGCCTCGAAGGCGTAATGATCAGTCGGCACATCCGGGAACCGCTCACCCCCACCCGCGCCAGCCGAGGGAGCCTTCGGCGTCCCGGCACCACGGAACGTGCCGTCGTTGATGGCTTTGAGCAGGACCATCATGTCGCCGCGGGTGAAGTCGTCGGACTGGTCGGCTCTGAGGATCTCGTCGTAGTAGCGCTCCATGAACACCACCGCGTGGCGTTTGCTGAGGGGCTGTTGCGGTTTGAAGGTGCCGTCGTTGTAGCCGGCGGTCACCCCGGCAGCCGCGGCCCACTCCACAGCCTCGAGGGCGTAGTGGTCCGGCGGCACATCCGGGAACCGCTGACCCTGAGCAGCCGCAGGCGCAGCCACCCCGGCAGCCAGCACAGACGCCAACAACACAGCCGCGACCGCTGACCTCTTCTGCACAGCGAACAACATTGCTCCTCCGTTCTACATGGGTTGGTGAAGTAGGTGGTCTTCCTGTCAGACGATTGGCAATGCAGGCAGAATCAGTCGAACAGGGCTCTTGAGAAAGTCGCCGACCTGTTCTCTGCTCGTACCTCGACCGGCGGGAAGAGTCGAACAACAGGACGGCCATACCGCGTGGTTGCACGACCGATTGGCTGAACAGCGCAGGCCC
>JAPOQG010000104.1 GCA_026710865.1 Acidimicrobiaceae bacterium | reverse complement strand
GGCTCGTTCTTCGGTGGCGTGGGCGAATCCGGCTGCCATGGCGGTGTTGGTGTCGGCGATGCTGGTGTGGAGTTTGGCTCGTTCTTCGGTGGCGTGGGCGAATCCGGCTGCCATGGCGGTGTTGGTGTCGGCGATGGCCGTCGTGAAGGCGGTGATGATCTTGGCTCGTTCTTCGGCGGCGTTGGCGAACCCGACCGCCATGGCGGCGTTGGTCTCGGCCAGGGCGGCGGTCAGGGTGGCACCGAGGACCTTGATGTCGTCCTTGGTGGCCATGGTGTCCCAGCCGCCGGGCGGGAGCTGCTCGGTGAGGGTCTCGGCGTCGTCTTGGCCCATGAGCTCTGTGAGGGTGTTGAACAGCGCAGCGCGCTGTGCCTGGGTCGTAGCCATCTTCGGCCTCCTGCCGGGTCGGCGTGCGATCGAACAGGGAGGGCCCGTCGAGGACTGCTCCGATTGGCCCCGGCCGGTGATCCGACCGGAACATCGGTGACAATAGCTGATGCTCCTGACATTTCAAACCAACTCGCGCTCGAAGCTCCATCGTGCGGGTGCAGCCTGGCGGGCCGCGTCGGGATGGTGAGGTTGTCTGGCCGTGTGCTCCGGCGGGCGGCGTGCCGCCGAGTCGGGGCGGGCGGGGTCTCTGGCCGTGACCTGGCGTGCCGCCGAGTCGGGGCGGGCGGGGTCTCTGGTGGTGACCTGGCGTGCCGCCGAGTCGGGGCGGGCGGGGTCTCTGGTGGTGACCTGGCGTGCCGCCGAGTCGGGGTGGGCGGGGTCTCTGGTGGTGACCTGGCGTGCCGCCGAGTCGGGGCGGGTGGAGCCTTGCCGGGCGGCGGCGCCGGTTGGCGGCCATCGGCGCGGCGGCGGAGATGGCCGCACCGCGCTCGCGTGAGCCGCGGGCTGCTGAGGCTCGGCCGGACGGCGACCACGGCCGGGACGGAGCCTGGAGCGGGCGAGTGCGGGGCCTGACCCTCTACATGCGGTCGAGGGTTGCGGGTCTGTCTGGCGGTGGGTCCGGCGGTGTTCGGGTGCGGTGTGGGCGCGGCCGAGGCGGAGGGCTGCGGGCCGGGGGGCGGTGTTGTGGCGGGCCGGGGCTGGGGGGCCGGTGCGGCGAGTCGGGGTCGGTGTCGTTGGAGTTGGTGCTGTTGGTGCCGGTGTTGGTGTTGTTGGCGGTGTTCGTGTTGTGGGCGGGTCGTGGGGGTCGGGCGGGGTTGACCGCGGACCTGGCCGCGGAGGAGGCCGCCACCGCGGCGGCGGTGTGCTGCGATGAGGGCGAGGGGGAAGGGCCCGAGGGCGACAGGGAGCGGGTGGTTGAGGAGATGTTGCGGTCTCGTCCGGGGCTGGACTTCTTGTGTATCGGCGGTCCCCGGGGCACCGCCGAGGGCGGGTCCGGCGAGTTCGTCGATGAGAGTTGGGTGGAGTTCGAGCCGGGCCGTGCCAGTGGCGGTGTGGGGGTGCTGGGGGTGCGGTTCGTGTGCGAGACCGACGGTGCGGTGGCGCCGTTGCGGGGCCTGTTCCCGACGGTGACCTTCGCCGGCCAGGCCTCCGAGATCGTGCTGCGCCAGCCGATGCCGATCGAGACGGCAGCGCCGAACAGCATCTGGATCGAGCCGCCTTCCGAGCCCGTCGACGAGGGCGAAGAGCTGGTGTTCACGGTGCGCACGGATGAAGGTGTCCTTCAGAACACGAGGGTGCAATGGCTGGTGTATTCCGGCAGTGAGACGACCGCGGGCGACTTTGTGCCCTCGGTGGCGATGGCGGGCACGGTGATGATCCCCGCCGGCGGTGTCTCGAAGGACATCCGGTTCAAGACGGTGGCGGACGATCTTCATGAGGGCCCCGAGGACCTGGTTCTGGACTTGGTGCCTGGCACGGAAGAGGAGTTCGATGGCACGGCCTGGGTGCCGTCCAGCCGGGCAGTGAACATCGAGCGGCTCAGAGCCGTCGGCACGATCGAGGATGTCGACCTGAGGCCGTATCTGTGGGTTGAACCCGCTGCCGCGAGGGTTGGCGAGGGCGACCCGGTGACGTTCCAGGTGCGCTTACGCGATGCGAGTGGCACCCGGTCGGCCCCCAGCGCCCGGCAGGTGACCGTCGATGCGGTCACGAAGGGCAATGGCGTGGCTGCCGGCGCCACCGCGTACGGGCGCGTCGACTGCGACGCCGACGGCGTCTCCGGCGTCGCCGACGACGCCGACTACGTCACAGAGAGAGCGTCTTTGACCTTCGATCCCCGCGAAGTCGAGAAGCTGGTCACGGTGCAGGCCTGCGACGACGACGACGCGCCGCAGGGCGAGCCCGACGAGTGGTTCACCCTGGTGCTGGAAAACGAGAATGGCGCGCCGGTGGCGCGCGGCGAGGCGGTGGTCACGATCGACGACGACGAGGTGAAGTTCGCGTCGATCATGCCTGCGTGGGTCTTGGAGGGGCAAGAGCCCAGCGGCAGCTACACCTTCACCGCGGCCCTCGACGCGAAGCCCGTCGCGGATGTGCGGCTCGAATACAACGTGCGACAGAACGCAGCGGACAGCATGCACAACGCGAAGGCGGGCACTTCCTGCGGCCCCGACGTCGACTTCGTGGCGCCGCTGACGGGGCAGTTGCTGTTCATGGCGGGAAGGGACCGGGCGACCTTCGAGGTGGAGGTCTGTGACGATTCGGAGGTGGAGCGCGCAGAGACGTTCTGGATCGGGATCACCCGCGCCGCCAGCCGCGGCGGTGAGGTGGTGGTGCCGGCCAACAGCGGGCAGCGGATCACGATACGCAACGACGACGGGGTGGTGATCTCAGCCAAGGACCAGTCCGGCACCGAGGCGCCCGCGGGCGGGTCGCTGACCTTCAGCGTGAACCTGACCGAGGACGGCGAGCCGGCGCTGCTGAGCGAGGCGGTGTCGGTGCGCTACGCGCTGGAGCAGGACTCGCCGATGTCGGCCGAACAGTGCGTGGACTACCAGGTCGCGGCGGTAGCCGGGGTGCCTGCCGGCGATTGCGGCAACCCCGACCCTGCGGTGTCGGGTCTGGAGGGCACGCTGGACTTCGGTCCGGGCACCGCGGCCGCGCTGACCATCGAGGTGGAGCTGCTCGCCGACGATGAGCGCGAGGACCCCGAGACCTTCCGGCTGCGCCTCTTCGACGGCGACGGCGGCGACATCGCGCCGCTGGCGGAGGTGGTCGCCGTCGGCACCATCGTCGACGATGCTCCGCCGGTGCTGACCGTCAGCGACTTCGAGGGCCGAGAGGGCACCACGCAGCGCTTCACCGTCGAGCTGGCCGGCACCCGGCCCGGCGGCGACGTGACCGTGGACTACGAAGTCGCCGGCCACGGCAGCCCCCCGAACGCGGCCACGGCCCCGCCCGGCTCACCGCCCGGGAACCCCAGGGACTTCCAGCTGCTGGCGGAGGGCCCCGGCGACGCCAGAGCCCCCGACGGCCTCACCGGCACGCTGACCCTCAACGCCGCCCGTCGCACCGCCGATGTGAGGGTGTCGCTGCTGTCTGACAGCCTCGACGAGCCGGTCGAGCAGTTGAGCCTGACGCTGAGCGACCCTGTCGGTGCGGTGCTGTTCGACCGGTATCCGTCCAACGACGCCGACGGCGACGGCGACCCCGACAACGACCCCGGCGAGGCCTACGGGGTGGGCACTGTCTTCGACGTGGACGGACCGGAGCTGTGCGTGCTCGACACGTCCGCCCCCGAGGGCACCACGATGACCTTCACCGTCGCGGTGATCAACCCCCGCCTCGTCGGCGGCGCCTATGAGTCTGTGACCGCGGACTACACAGTGGAGGCCCGCTCGGCCGATGAGGGCATCGACTTCGTGCAGCCCGGCGCGGGCACCCTGACCTTCGACGCATCCGACAGCACAGCCCTCACCCCGGGCATGCGCGCCGCCTGCGACCCGCCTGCGGATGTCGCCGGCACCGTCCTCGCCGAGACGGTCACTGTGGGGATCCTCACCGACAGGATCGCCGAGAGCCCCGAGACGCTGCATCTGGTGCTCGGCGGCCGCAGCCCCGGCCACGTCGGGCTGGCCAAGGCTGTCGGGGTGGGCACCATCGTCAACGTCAACGCGGCGGTGGTGAGGGTCAACAACTCCGAAGCGCCCGAGGGCGACTCCGACCAGCCGCTGGAGTTTGTGATCTCCTTGGTGGACGACGACCGCAACGCCGTCGACAGGATCGACGCGGACGTCACCGTCAGATGGTGGACCGAGGACCGCACCGCCGAAGCCGGCGTCGACTACACCGCGGTCTCCGGGTCATACAACTTCACTGTCAACGGCGTCGCCAACGGCGTCACCACCCGCACCGTGGAGGTGGCGACCCTGGCCGACACCATGAACGAGGACGACGAGACCATGGCGCTGCTGATCGCCCTGGACTCCGACGACAACCCCGACAACGACGCCGCGGTGCTCGGCGACTCCGAGGGCGTCGGCACCATCATCGACGCCCCGCTGCCGAGGTTGTCCATCGACGACGTCAAGGGCGAGGAGGGCGAGGTGCTCGAGTTCAGCGTGACCCTGGACCGCGCGAGCGACGAGACCGTCACCGTGTACGCCCATAGCGAGGACCGCGCCGCTCGCGCTCCGGGCGACTACGAGGCGCTGGCGCGTACCGAGTTGACTTTCGACCCGGGCGTCACCTCGCGGCCGGTGCGCATCCAGACGCACGGCAACGACGACGACGAACAGGCCGGCAACGACGACGACGAACAGGCCGGCAGCGAGAGCGTTCTGGCCGAAGAGGACTTCGTGGTGGTCTTGAGCGAGCCGTCCAACGCCGAGATCGCCAGGGCGTTGGGGCGCGGGACCATCAGCGAGCCCTGCATCGACATCAACGACGCCGACCAGGATCCGCCGGGGCTGTGGTTCGACACGGGGGGCCGGCACGGCTCGCCCTACCCGTACGGGGTCGGGATCGAGGGCGGCTCCGACAATCCGCTGGATCCGTCGGGCACCGAGCGCGTCCTCGTGCGCGTCCTCCTGGACCGGCCGCTCTGCCAGAGTGCTGGGCTAGAGATCTGGTTTGAGGCGGGCACAGCCACAAGAAGTGACGCCACGTGGAGCCCCCAGGGGCCGCTGCTCCCTGCTGGGCAGTTGTTCATCGGCACGGGGTTCTTGACCATCGAGGACGCTCTGGACGAGGACGACGAGACGCTCACCGTCCAAGCCCGGTGGGCGCGGTCGGGGTTTTGGCCCCTGCCGAGCCACTATCACCTGCCTGCGATCACCATGACGGCCACGATCCTCGACGACGACCCGCCGCCGAGCGTGAGGATCGCGGAGGCCTCCGCCCGCGAGGGCGAGCCGCTGCCGTTCGAGGTGACCCTGAACACGCCGAGCGGGCGCACGGTGGCGCTGGAGTACCGCACCGTGGCGGTGACCGCCACCGCCGGCAGCGACTACGCCGACACCTACGAGTCGGCGACGGACTGGACGAGCGTGACGATCCCGCCGGGCGGCACCAGCCACACGATCACGGTGCCGACGGTCGCGGACACACGCGACGAGGGCGACGAGACGCTGCGGGTCGAGCTGCGCGCCCCGGCCGGCGCCAACGCCCTCATCGACGACGCCGCCGCGGTCGGCACGATCCTCGAGGGCGACCGGCCGCGGCTGAGCATCGCCGACGCCCGCGGCGACGAGGGCGCCGCGCTCCAGTTCCAGGTGACGCTGAGCGAGCCGGCGGCTGCGCCTTTGACCGTCTCCTATGTGACGGCGGACCAGGCGCCGGGGCCCCGCCGGGCCACCGCGGGCGCCGACTATGTGGCCGCGGCCGAGGGCTCGTCGGTGACGATCGGCGCCGGCTGGGACACCGCGGTCATCGAGGTGCAGGCCCGGACCGACGACGTGGAGGAGGCCGACGAGACGTTCCTGGTGAACGTCACCGGCGCGGCGGGCGTGTCGTTGGCCGACGCCTCCGCGGTGGGCACCATCAACGGCGCGGTCGCGTGCCTTGATCCCGAAAGCGGCCAGGGACCGCCCACGGTGACCATCGACGACGCGTCCGCCTCCGAGAGCGACTCCGCCATCGCCTTCACCGTCAGGCTGAGCGAGCCCCTGTGCGTGCCGGGGTTCATGCGCTTCGCCACGTCGAGCGGCTCCGCGTGGAGCGGCGTCGACTTCGAGTCCGACGATCGCATTTACGCTATCGAGCCGCTCGCGGCCGAGCGGGTCTTGAGCGTCGTTCTCATCGACGACGATCTCCACGAGGACACCGAGACGTTCAGGGTCTCTTTCCGTTGGTACACCACGATGCCGTCGGCCTACACGGAGACAGGCACGGTGTGGGGCGACGGCACGATCGTCGACGACGACGACGAGCCGGCCGTGTCGGTGGCGTCGGTGTCCGCGGTGGAGGGCGAGCCTTTGGGTTTCACGGTGCGCCTCGACGGGCCCAGCGGGCGCGACACCACGGTGGACTATGCCACTGCGGACCTCGCCGCGGGCGACGGTGCCGCCACTGCGGGGGACGATTATCGGGGCGTGTCGGGCACGGCGACGATCCCGGCGGGGGAGCTGTCGGCGCCGGTGGTGGTGGTGAACACGGTCGAGGACGGTCTCGACGAGGCGACCGAGCGTTTCGAGTTGCGGCTGAGCAGCCCCGACGGGGCGGTTCTGGCCGACGGTGCTCGCAAGGCTTTGGGCAGCATCCTCGATGATGACGATCCGCCTGTGGTGAGGATCTTCGACACGTCCGAGAACGAGGACGATCCGCTGGTGTTCGCGCTGCGGTTGGACGGGCCCAGCGGGCGGACGACGTCGGTGGACTGGGCCACCGCCGACGGCACCGCGGTCGCGCCCGGCGACTACACGGCGGCGTCGGGGACGGTGACCTTCGCGGCGGGCGACACCTACAAGACGGTGACGGTGCAGTCCAAGGGCGACGAGGTCGCTGAGGGCGACGAGGAGTTCTTTGTGAATCTGTCGAACCGGCCGCTTCTCGTCGGGGGCGACGACCTTGCTGCGGGCACGATCCGTGATGTGACCCAGCGGCGGCTCAGCGTGTCGGACGCGTTCGCGCGCGAGGGTCGTGCGCTGGGGTTCCGGGTGGGTTTCGACGGTCCGGCTTCGAGCCGTGACGTGACGGTGCGGTATCGCACGGTGGCGGGCACCGCTAGGGCGGTGGACGACTACAGCGACCGTTTCGAGTCGGCGGGGACGGCGCGGGGGCTGGTGCGGATCCTGGCGGGGAGGTCCTTTGCGGTGGTGTGGGTGGCGACGGTGGATGACCGTCTCGACGAGGACGCCGAGCGGTTGAGGCTGGTGCTGTCTGATCCTGTGGGCGCGGTGTTCGCCGACGGCGGCGGCGAGGCGGTGGGGGTGATCATCGACGACGATCCGCTGCCGGCGCTGTCGGTGGACGATCCCGAGGCCACCGAGAACGACAAGGGTGTCCCGATCACCTTCACGGTGAGTCTCAGCGAACTCAGCGGCCGCGACGTGGAGGTGCGCTATGACACCGCCGACGGCGTCGCGGAGGCCGTCGAGGACTATGTGGCGGTGGCCGACGGGTCGGCGACGATCAGCGCCGGCGGGCGCAGCGCGGTGGTGTCGGTGGCGCTGGTGGACGACGACGACCCCGAGGACCTCGAGCGGTTCCAGTTGGTGCTGTCGGAGCCTGTCAACGCGACCATCGACGACGGCGCGGGGGTGGGCACCATCATCGACGACGACGGCCTGGTGCAGATCCTCGTCGACGGTCCCGCTGCGGTGCGCGAGGCCGACGGCGCGGCCGCGGTCTTCGGTGTGCGGCTCAGCCGCGCCGCGGACGCCGAAGTGACCGTCGCCTACGCCACCGCCGACGGCACCGCCGAAGCGCCCGGCGACTACACGACGGCTTCGGACACGCTGACATTCGCGGTGGGGGAGACCTCCAAGGAGGTGAGCGTGGCCGTCGTCGACGACGACGATGTGGAGGACACCGAGACGTTCGAGCTGGTGCTGAGCGGTCCGAGCGCCAACGCGGCGGTCGGCGACGACCATGAGCGCACCGTGGCGGCCATCATCGACGACGACGGCGAGCCGGAGCTGTCGGTCGCCGACGCGTCCGCTGTGGAGGGCGGCGCCGCCGTGTTCGTGGTCACCGCCGACAAGGCCCCCGCTGAGGCGGTGAGCTTCGCCTACGCCGCGGTCACCGACCCCACCGCCGGCGCCGCCGCGGCGGTGCCGGGGCTGGACTTCGACGCGGTCACCGGCACCGGGATCATCGTCGCACAGGCGACGTCGACCACGGTGAGGGTGCCGGTGCGCGACGACGCTCTCGACGAGCACAACGAGACGTTCTGGCTGCGCATCACCATCCCACCAGCCCCAGACGACGACCCGCCGCCGGGGTTCTCCGTCGTCGACGGCACCGCCACCGGCGCCATCACCGACAACGACCCGCTGCCGCAGATCACCATCGCCGACTCCAGAGCAGAAGAGGGCGACCCGGTGCGCTTCACGGTGCGGCTCACACCCGCCAGCGGACGGACCGTGACCGTGCCCTGGGCCGCCGCGGCCCGCTCAGCGGGCGAGGACCGCGCCGCCGCCGGCGCCGACTTCACCGCCGCATCAAACACCGTGGCCTTCGCTGCGGGCGCCACCGCCGCCATCATCGACGTCGCCACCATCGAAGACGAACTCCCCGAACCCGACGAGACCTTCCATTTGAACCTCGGCGAACCCACCAACGCCACCGTCGACGACGCCACCGCCGTCGGCGCCATCCTCGACGACGACGGCCTGCCCAGAGCATCCATCGCCGGCACCGAGGTCCCCGAAGACGACAGCCCCGCCACCTTCACCGTCACCTTGAGCCGCGCCAGCACCCGGACCGTCACATTGCAGTACTACACCACCGACGGCACCGCCCGAGCAGGCGCCGACTACGCCACCGCCGCCGGCGCCCGAGGCGACCTGGTGATCCCCGCAGGCCTCGACACCGGCGAGATCTCCGTCTACATCGCCGACGACGACCTCGTAGAGGGCGCCGAGACCTTCACCATCACCCTGCACAACCCCGACAACGCCGTCATCGCCCAAGGCGCCGGCACCGCAACCGGCACCATCCTCGACGACGACATCACCCGCCTCGCCATAACCGGCGCCCAAGCCACCGAAGGCGACGGCACCATCGACTTCACCGTCACCGCCGACCCCGCCCCCCCGACCGGCATCACCGTGCGATACAGCACCTTCGACGGCACCGCCACCCAGCCCGGCGACTACACCGCCACCACCCGAACCCTCACCATCCACGCCGGCGACACCCAAGCCACCGCCACCGTCGCCCTCACCGACGACATCTACCACGAAGACCCCGAAGCGTTCCTGGTGCGCCTCAACAACCCCTCCACCGGCGCCGAGATCGACAAGGACAACGACACCGCCACCGGCATCATCCTCGACGACGACGACCTTCCCGTCATCGAGGTCGACGCCGTCGCCGGCGGCGAGGACTCGGGCACCCTCACGTACAGGGTCACGCTCTCTCATGCGAGCGACAAGGAGGTGCGCGTCGACTACAGCACCATGGTCTACTTCCGATGCGGCGTTGTGGCCCGGGGCCAGCCCCCGGCGGATCGCGATGGGCCGCAGCCGTTCAAGCACATCTCGGGGAGGCTGGTGTTCGAACCCGGTGCCATCACCCACAACGTGGACCTGCCGCTGGTCGACAACGACCACAAGTGCCGCTTCGCGCATAGTGCCTTCTGGCGGGTCGACTTGATTCTGGCCGACCCGGTCAACGCCACCATCGGCCGCGATCTAGCACCTCGGGCGTTCATCTGGGACGACGAGAACGTGCCCGCTCTCGGGTTCGCGCCGCGGGATGCTGAGGCCGTCGAGAGCGCTGGCTCGGTCTCGTTCACCATCAGCATGAGGCGCATCAACGACACCGACGTGACGATCCCCTACACCGCCGGCGAGATATCCACCCTGGCCGGAAGGGACAGCATCTTCTCGAACCGAGGTGACCAGTTCTATGGCCGAGTCGAAGCGACCGCCGCTGACGACTTCACGGCGGTGACCGGAACGGCGACAATCCCCGCCGGCCAGCGCAGCACGACCATCTCGGTGCCCGTCGTCGACGACACCGTCTCCGAGCCGACCGAGCACTTCGGCGTTCTGCTCACACGCAGAAACTCGCAGTACATCATTGGAGACCACACTGCGCGCGGCACCATAATCGACAACGACGGGGCGAGCCTCTCCGTCTCGGACGTCGAGATCTCCGAGGGCGCCGGGTCGGCGTCGTTCAGGGTCGCCCTCGACCGTCCCAGCAGCCGGCGCGTCACCGTCGGTTACGCCACCGCCGACGGCACCGCCACCCAGCCCGGCGACTACACCGCAGCCCGAGGCACCCTCACGTTCGAACCCGGCGCCACCGAGGCGTTCGCAGAGGTGGCACTGGTCGATGACACCGACGAGGAGTCCGACGAGAGCTTCACCCTCACACTCGCCAACCCGAGCGGCGCCGCCGTCTCGCACGGCAGCGCCACAGCCACCATCATCGACGACGACGGCGACCAGGATCTGCCCGTGCTGTGGATCACCGACGCACGATCGCCGGAGGAGGGGCGCCTGAACGAAGACGGCGTCGAATTCGGCTACCGGCTCAGCAAGACCCCCACCAAGCCCATCACGGTGCGCTACCAGACCATCGAGACGCCGTGGCTCGGCGACCGGGCGGCCACCGCCAACGTCGACTACATCGCAGTGTCGCGTACAGGGTACCTGTGGGGCGGCCCGGGTGGGAGAGGAGGAGTCGAGGGATCCTTCCAAGTGCTGTATCGCCAAGACTCCACCCCCGAGCACGACGAGATGTTCATGCTCCTGCTCAGCGACCCCGTCAACGTGGTGCTGGGCAACGACCGCGCCTGGGGCACGATCCTCAACAACGACGTGCCCACCGTGTCAGTGCAGAACGTCACCGCCTCCGAGGGCGATGCCAGCGTCGAGTTCACCGTGCAGCTGCACGCCCCCGGCGTGCTCGACGCGTCGGTGCGCTACCGCACCGTGGTGCAGGGCTCCGCCGGCGACGCTGCGGCCACCCCCGACGAGGACTACGCCGACACCACCGGCACCCTCCACATCGCCGCGGGCACCGAGTCGGCCACCATCACGGTGCCGATCACCGACGACGGCACCGACGAGCCCGACGAGACGTTCATCCTCGAGCTCTACGAACCCAAGCTGCTCACCCTGGAGAAGGCCTCCGCCATCGGCACCATCACCGACGACGACCCCGGCTACTGGATCGACGCCGACCGCAGCGTCTGGGAGAACGCGGGAACCATGGAGTTCACCGTCCGGCGCGACCACACCAGCGACGAAGCCGTCGACGTCGACTACACCGTGACCGGCGTCTCCGCCACCGCCGGCGCGAGCTGCGGCGCCGGCGTCGACTTCATCGCCCCCTCGGGCACGCTCACCCTGGCACCGGCAGCCATGTCGGGCACCATCGCCGTCACCGTCTGCAACGACACCGTCGCCGAGAGCCGCGAGACCCTGCTGATCGAGCTCACCGGCGTCCCCGGCCGCGACCTCAGCGCCACCGGCGCCATCCTCGACGGCGACTAGGCGTTCTCACGGTCGTATCCGGCGTACTTCGCTGCCGGCCGGCGGTCCACGGATGCCGGTGCGGCGAGATTGACCCGGCGTCGCGGAGGGAGGGGTCCGCGATTCATGACTACCGTACGGCTGGGCTCCACGATCGCCAATCTGACGGGCACCTCTGAGACCTGGCAGCCAGGCGAAGCAGACAAACTACCGGCGTCGCTACGGGCGTTCGCCCGCGGTGCCAACATTCCCGAGGCCGACGTTGAGATGCTGGCTGGCATCCACTACCGAGGCAAGCAGCCGGGAGAGCCCGACGATTGGGCCCACATATATGAAACGATCAGGCGCACAGTCCGCTAACAGGGGGAACCATGACTCTTCGTGAACACGTTCTCGGCGTTGCAAGCGTCGCAAGTCTGACGGGGCTGGGACGGCTGGCCGATCGAGCGGCCCTGGCGGCGAGCCGGGCCGAGACCGGCACGCTTGACGCCCACGATCTTGTGGCACTCGGAGAGGCCCGAACCCTACTAGTGCGGTTGCAGAGCTTCGCGGGGAGGACCGTGCCAGCTCGGGCGGCCCTGCAGACGATGGGTCCCATCTCTGTGCTTGAAGAGACGTTTGGAGCAGTGTCGCGAACAAGCGACCAAGTTGACGTTGAAGCGCTCGTCAAGAGGCTGATCGAGTCGATCGAGTCAATTAGCGCTGGATCAGGAACCGCCGACGAGATTCGCAGCGTCGGAGCCTTCTTCGATGGCCTCGGCACCGCGATGCTCGATCGTACGATGGTGTAGCAAGACTCCATGAAGGTATGCGTCGCCGCGATTTGTGACTTCGCTCAGGTCCGAGAGGGTCTGGTGTCGGTCATCTCAGCAGGAGTCGATCGCGTCTGGCGGCCGCAGTATCCCGCCTCGATGGGCGCAATGCTCGCCCTCATCATCGAGACCGCCCCTGGGGAAGCCAAGATTCCGCGGGAGATTCGGTTCAGGGTTGAGACCGCCGACGGGGACTGACCGGACGCCCCCGCGCCAGTTCCGCTCGCGCGTCCGGGCACCAATTCGTCCAGAGAGGCCCCCGGGAATCACCTGATGTCACCACAAGGCGCGGGCACCGACAGTCGATTGGCCAAAGCGCTAGAACAGGTCGAGACCGCCGCGCTCACAGTGGGGGTTCCGCTTCTCTGTGACGGTGTTGTCGTCAGCCGCCCGGGACGGCTCAGCGAGCCCAGCTAGAGCCTGCTGCAGTTCGGCGATGTCGCTGGTGAGGGTGTCCCACAGAACCTCAACGTCGATGTCGTAGTACTCGTGGGTCAAGCGGTTGCGCATCCCCCGCGCTTCGGGAATCCGCAGACCGGGGCGCTGTGCGGTGAATTCCTGCGACAGGTTGTTGAGGGCTTCTCCGATGACGGTCAACCGATAGCAGGCAGCGTCCTGCAGAACCTCGTTGGCAACGAACTCGTCGCGGCCACCCGACACGATACCCAGAAGCCTGCTGCAGCTCTCGAGGATGTCTTCGATGCGTTGTGCGTCTCTTCGGCTCACAACTCGATGGCGTCGTCAAGGATCCGTTGACAGCCCTTCTTGACGCTTGAGCGCGGCACAACATCGACATCTGCTCCAAGGAGGTCCTCCAGCGCTGCTTGCAGGCCACACATGTCGAACAGTGTCACGCCCCTGTCGAAGTCCGCGACGAAGTCGACATCGCTGTCGTCGGTGTCGTCGCCGCGTGCGACCGACCCGACCAGCGCGATTGCGCGGCACTTGTTGCGCGCCGCGGCCGCTCGGATCGCGTCGCGATGTGTGACGAGCACCGAATCCCTGCGGCTCACAGCCAAACCCTACACCGGGCATCCCCCTGAATCGTGGAGACATCGTCTATGAGGAGGCGCTGTGTCACATCCACGACGCATGCACGACCCGGAGTTCAAGGCCGGCGCTGTGCGGATGCACCGGACCCTCACCAGCAGCTGGGGCGTGATGTGCTGGCCGTGACGCCCGGGCGGCCCTACCTGGAGCGGCATCCCCCTGCGTGCCCTTCGGTGAGGATGCATCTCGCTTGGGCACGCGGCATCCACTTGCGGCACATGGTCGCTTGCGGTGGCGCCGGGATGGCGTGATGCCATTGCGTGTCGGAATCGTCCGATGGCATCTGGTCGTCGACCACGCGCTCCGGCACGAGCCCAGTGAGTGAGATCGCCCCAGACTCGCTCTGAGCGACATAGCCGGACAGCCGCAGCCGACGGACGATGCGGCCGGCTTGGCGGTGCGTGGCACCCGTCCGCGCTGAGACGGCCGACACGGTGGCGCCTGGGCCGGCGTCGACAATGGCCCGAAGGGCGGCTTGCTCGGCATCCGACAAGTCGTACAGAGCAGGGACGCTGACATTGCGGTCGACAATCTCGTCCGCGGCGGCTGTTGCGAGTTCGGCCGCTGACAGGTCCACCGAGCTGTCTGGAGCCCCAGCGATCTGCCAGGCCGCATGGCCCACGACTTGCAGCCTGTACGGGGAGCCGTCCACAGCGTCTACTGCTCGCTGCAGCGCGTCGTCATCAATGCTCCCGCCCGCTTCCAGGATCGTCCTGCGGAGCCCTTCTACTGCGTCGATCCGCCCAAGCGGTGGCATGTCGTGCTGATCGCACCGATGGAAGAACGTGACCTTCCTGTCAGCCATCAGCTCACCCGTGCGTCTCATATCTCATAACTGGGGCTCATTACGCATGAACCAGTCTCACGACTCACAACTCGGTCCCACAACGAGCCACAGGCGGCGGACGCACCATTGCGGCCGTCGCCAGCTGGCGAACCTCGACGGCCATCGCCGCCCCCCACGGCGGAACTGCCGGGACTTCTGGCCCCGTTGGCTCGGCGGCCTGCGTCGGCCACGCCGACCTGGCGGCGGCGGTCAGCGAGCGAGGGCGAAGTTGGTGGAGGCGAACTCCCAGTTGATCAGGTGCTCTATGAAGGCGTCCACGTAGGCGGCCCGGGCGTTCTGGTAGTCGAGGTAGTAGGCGTGCTCCCACACGTCGATGGTCAGCAGGGCCCGCTGGCCGTGGCGCAGCGGCGTGTCGGCGTCGTCGGTGTTGACGATCTGCAAGCCGTCGGCACCTGAGACCAGCCACGTCCAGCCGGACGCGAAGTTCGCCACCGCGGACGCGGCGAAGTCGGCGTTGAACGCGTCCAGCGAGCCGAAGCTCCGTTCCAGAGCGGCCAGCAGCTCGCCGGCGGGCGTGTCGACACGATCCGGGCTCATCGACTCCCAGTAGAAGGCGTGGTTCCAGGCCTGGGCCGCACAGTTGAACAACGCCGACGGCACGTCGGCGGCGATCACGATCTCCTCCAGCGCGGCGTCGGCATGAGGCGTTCCGGCGATGGTGCCGTTGACGCTGGCCACATATCCGGCGTGGTGGCGGCCGTAGTGGAAGCTCATGGTGCGCTCGGAGATGTGGGGCGCGAGCCCGTCGAGGGGGTAGGGGAGGGGGGCGTGCTCGATAGTCATCGCGGGCGCGGTCTTTCCGAAGGCAACCGGGGGAGGACTCGAATATACGCAGGACCGGCCATCAACCGGCGACAACCGGCGATCAGCCGGCGACAACCGGCGATCAGCCGGCGACAACCGGCGGTCAACCAGCGAACAGGTTGGTCGGCAGGCCGACGGCGTCGACGTCGGCCGCGAACAGCGCCCCCGAGTTGGGCTCGCCCTCGGTGTCGACACCGGCGATGGAATCCCGTGCGGTGGTGATGTAGAGGGTGTCGAGGTCCGGCCCGCCGAAGCAGCAGCAGGTCGTCTGGGGCGCCCCCGGCGTTGCCACCGCCTCCATCGGATCGCCGTCGGGCGAGAAGCGCTGCACACCGAATCCGCCGAACATCGCCACCCACAGGCAGCCGTCCGCGTCCACGGTCATCCCGTCGGGGGCGCCTCCGCTGCCGTCGAACGTGATGAACGGTCGCCGCCCCTCGATCTCGCCGGTGTCGGGGTCGTAGTCGAACTGGTCCACCCGGAACGTCAGCGTGTCGATGTAGTACATCGTGGCCCGGTCGGGGCTCCAGCTGATGCCGTTTGAGATCATCACGTCGGAGAGGACCCTCCGGGCTGTGCCGTCGCCGTCCACCCGGTGCAGCGCCGCTACCGGCGAGCCGGGCTCGGTGCTGCTCATCGTGCCCTGGAACAGCCGCCCGGCCGGGTCGACGGCACCGTCGTTGGCGCGGTTCGTCCCAGGCTCGCCCGGCAGCTCGACGACGCTCTCGATGGCCCCGACCCGGTCGGTGAGCGTCACGGTGTTGCCCAGCCCCAGGGCGAGCCCTCCGCCGGCTCGGAGCGCTGCGTTGCCCACGGACTCGTTGTAGCGCCACACCGACACCGGCTTGCCCGAGGCGTGGTCGAAGCGGTGCACGGCCTGCCCGGTGATGTCCACCCACACGAGCAGGTCCTCCAACGGCGACCAGACGCAGCCCTCGCCCAGCGCAGCCTCAGCGGAGTGCACCACCTCCGCGTTGATCATCTCGGCCCTCGCAGTCTGGGGCGTGGGTGAGCGGCTATCGGTCGCGTTCTCGGTGTTGGAGGGCGGCCGGGGTCTGGCTCGCCGCGGGGATCGTCGGAACGGCGAGGACCGGGTCGGCGTCGAGTCGGGTGCGAATGTCGATCGAGACCATGGCGGCTCCCATCCGTCCGGGCGTGGCCAGCGTACACCTCGGCGCCGCGCCGGCCGGCGGGCTGAGCGAAGGGCAGGGACATGCGAGGTTGATCGTCTCGGTCGTCCCGGCCGTCCGAGACTCGGGCTAGATTGATCGCAGCAGACAAACTCATGAGTTCGCATGTCCTCGCCCAGCCCGATCCCACAACTTGCGTCAATCCGCCTGGAAGGGCTTGACAACGACACAGGGGCACGCCGGGGAGTCTCAAGATCATCCGGCATGAGGCGCCGCGGCCGGGCCGCGGCGCTGCTAGCGGCGCTCGCGGTGCTGGCAACGGCGGCGGCTGCGTCCGGCGCCGCCGCCCAAGACCAGCCCGGCACCTACGCCGATGTCGCCGAGGGCGTGCACAGACCCGCCATCGAGGCGCTCGCCGCGAAGGGCCTATTCGAGGGAACCCTCTGCGGCGACGACGAGTTCTGTCCCACCGAGCCGATCGAACGCTCCACCATGGCGGTGTGGCTCCTCCGGGCCCTCGAAGAAACCGAATGGCCCGAACCCCGGGCCCCCAGATTCGCCGACGTCGCCGCAGAGCACCCATGGGCCGGCCACATCGAACGGCTCGCGCAACTCAACATCACCGTCGGCTGCCGAACACAGCCGCTGCGATTCTGCCCCCAAGGCTCGGTCACGCGAGCCCAGATGGCGTCATTCCTAGCCCGCGCCTTCGACCTCGAAGCCGCAGAACCCGCAGGCTTCGCCGATCTCGATCCCGACAGCAGCCACAACGCCAACATCGATGCCCTCGCCGCCTCCGGCATCACCGCCGGCTGCGCCGACGACCCGCTGCGCTACTGCCCGCAGCGCCCCGTCACGCGAGCCGAGATGGCCACATTCCTGGCAAGGGCCCTCGACCGCAGCCAAGACGCCCCGCCCACCGCGCCGGTCGACCCGCAGGCAACGCCTCCGCCACCGCCGCCAGCATCGCCGCCCCCACAAGAACCCGTCGACGCACCCCCCGACAACGGAAACCTGCCGGACTCCGATCCCAATGCGAGGAGCCCTGAATCCGACCCATCGCCACGGCAGCCCCCGCAAGAACCCGTCGACGCACCCCCCGACGACGCACCCCCTGACGACACGCCCCCCGACGACGAGCGTCGCTCCTGCGTGGACGGTCTCTGTTTCATACCCCTCACCGAGGAGGAGTGGCGCGAGGCCTATGACGAGATATTCGGCGAGTAGACCGCTCACACCAAAGGGCGGGTAGCGCCGTGTCGCGGGTGCTCGCCGTCGCGTCCGCGCCCACCTTGTTCGGACGGGCGCGCCGCGGGTGGCGGCTCGGTATCGCGAGGCGCTTGGCGGTCGGCTCGTTCGGCGGGGCGCCGGGGGTGGCGGCGTGGCATCGCGAGGCGCAGTCTGAGCCTGACGGAAGGAAGCGCAGGCGACGGGTCTCACTGACTTTCCGTACCGTCCATCCGATGTGACGCGTGGCGACCGGCGGCGACGAAAGCGTCAGCGTACACTGGCCGCGGGTCGCACTCGCGTTCGGAAGGGAGGGTTCGACCAATGGGCGAGACACAGCAGGGCACACCGGAGCGGTACACGATCATCTCGTCGGATTGCCATGCCGGCGGGAACATGGCCGCTTACGAGGAGTACCTGGATCCGGCCTGGCGCGACGAGTTCAAGGCGTGGCGGGGCGCCTACCGCAACCCCTACCGGGACCTGCAGGACGACGGGCGGTCACGCAACTGGGACGACGAGCGGCGCCTCTCCGAGCAATACGCCGACGGGATCGTGGCCGAGATCACCTTCCCCAACACCGTCCCGCCCTTCTATCCCACCGGAGCGCTGGTGGCCCGCCCCCCGGCTGACCGGGCCGACTACGAGCGGCGCTTCGCCGGCATCTCCGCCCACAACCGCTGGCTGCGGGACTGGTGCGCCCGCCATCCCGACCAGCGCCGCGGCCTGCCCCAGATCTTCGCGGAGGACCTCGACGACGCGGTGGCCACCCTGGAGTGGGCCGCGGCGGAGGGGTTCCGCAGCTTCCTGCTGCCCCACATCCCGCCCGACAGCGACCTGCCCGGCTACTGGGACCCCCGCTGGGACCGGCTGTGGGCCGCGGCCGCCGACCTGGACCTGATCATGACCCAGCACGGCGGCAACGGCGGCCCCGACTACGGCAAGGCCCCCGCGGCCGGGGTGATCTTCCTGATGGAGGTGCCGTTCTACTCCCACCGCAACCTGGCCCACCTGATCATGTCCGGCGTGTTCGAGCGCTTCCCGAAGCTGCGCTACGTGATGACCGAGCAGGGCGTGGCCTGGCTGGTGGAGGAGCTTCGCCGCATGGACGGCTACCACCGCCAGATGCGCGCCGGCCGGGTCGGCGAGCTGGGCTTCGCGGCCGACATCGTGCTGCCTCACAAGCCGTCGGAGTACTTCGACCGCAACGTGTGGATCGGGGCCAGCTTCCCGTCGCCGGACGAGGCGGCCGCCATCCGCAAGGTGGGAGTGCACAAGGCGATGTGGGGAAGCGACTACCCCCACCACGAGGGGACCTACCCGTACTCTCTGGAGAGCCTGCAGCGGGCCTTCAGCGACTGGAGCACCGCCGACATGCGGGCTGTGCTGGGCGCCAACGCAGCCGATCTGTACGGATTCGACCTCGACCGGCTGGCCCCGCTGGCCGCGACGCACGGGCCCAGCGTCGAGCAGGTGGCCACCCCGCTGGCGGAGATCCCGGCCAAGGCCACCAGCCCCGCCTTCTTCAAGCCGTGACCCCGCGGCCTTGCGGCGAGCCCGGCCTTCTTCAAGCCGTGAGCCCGCGGATCCGCGACCTGAGACCCAACAACCTGCAGGTCTCCACCCGTACGGTGGTTTCTTGACAGATGTTCGCTCCGGCGGCCTCCGTGCCGGGCGCGACCGGTCGGCTCCAAGACCCGCGAGGGTCGAGCCGGAGGAGCGGGTGGTCGACGGTCCCAGGCCGCGTCGAGCGGTGAGCACCGTCGCGCCGGGCGGGGCCGCCTCGCCCGATCCGGCTGCCGGCCGACGCTCCGGTAGTCCCTCAGGTACGCCTCTTGTCGCGCCGGGCGGGGCCGCCTCGCCCGATCCGGCTGCGCCGTACGCGGACTTCGAGCGGGGCGGGCGGCGTCGAGCGGTACACGCCGCGGGCCCGGCCGACCCGACCGCGCCGTACGCGGGCTTCGAGGGCACTGTCGGCAAGATCTTCTCCACGTCCGAGCCCCACTGGCCGCAGCCGCCGACCGCCCCGGCGGGAGCGCCCAACGTGATCGTGATGATGGCCGACGACCTGGGCTACTCCGATCTGGGCTGCTACGGCTCTGAGATCGACACCCCGGAACTGGACCGCCTGGCCGCCGGAGGGCTGCGCTACACCGACTTCCACGTCAACCCGATGTGCTCGCCCACCCGGGCGTCGCTGCTCACCGGGCTCAACCACCATATGGCCGGCATGGCCACCGTCCCCCACTCCGACCCCGGCTTCCCCGGCTACGCCCACGAACTGCGCCACAACACGGTGACCGTCGCCGAGGCCTTCCGCGATGCGGGCTGGGCCACCTTCATGGTCGGCAAGTGGCATCTCACCAAGGACGCCCACCTCAGCGACGGCGCCCCCAAGGCCAGCTGGCCCCTCCAGCGGGGCTTCGACCGCTACTACGGCATCCTCGACGCCTTCACCAACTTCCACCAGCCCCACCGGCTGTACGAGGACAACCACCACATAGACGTCGAGCGGTATCCCGACGGCTACTACTTCACCGACGACCTCACCGACCAGGCGATGCGGATGGTCGACGGGCTGCGGTCGTCGCATCCCACCCGTCCGTTCTTCCTCTACTTCTCCCACGGCGCGGTGCACGCCCCGCTGCAGGCGCCCGCGGCCGACATCGAGCGGTTCAGGGGCCGCTACGAGGCGGGCTGGGACGCGCTGCGCCGGCAGCGGTTCGAGCGCCAGCAGGAGCTGGGCGTCGTGCCCCCCGACTCGGTGCTGCCGGCCCGCAACACCGAGGAGCTCCACGAGGTCGGTCCCTGGGACGATCTCGACGACCGGTCCAAGGAGCTGTTCGCCCGCTACATGGAGGTGTACGCGGGGATGGTCCACAACGTGGACCGCAACTTCGGCCGGCTGCGCCGCCACCTGGAGGCCATAGGCGAGTGGGACAACACCATCGTGGTGTTCACCAGCGACAACGGCGGCTCCCGGGAGGGCCAGTACACCGGCACGTCGGCCTACTTCCGCACGCTGCTCACCCAGGTGTGGGAGACCGAACTGGAGCAGGTGGAGACCGACTACCAGCGCATCGACCTGCTCGGCGGCCCCCGGACCCTGGCCCACTACCCGATGGGCTGGGCGATGGTGTCGTGCACCCCGTTCCGGCTCTACAAGATCAACACCCACCGGGGCGGCCACAGCGTGCCGCTCATCGTCAACTGGCCGGCCCGGTTCAGGCCCGCCGGGGGCGTGGCTGCGGGCGGCGTGGCTGCCGGGGGTGTGCCCGCCGGGGGTGTGCGCACCGGAGACGTGCCTGCCGGAAATGTGGAGTCGGGAAGCCCGGCTGCCGGGGGTGTGCGCACCCAGTACCAGCATGTCACCGATCTGTTCCCGACCCTGGCCGAGCTGTGCGATGTGAAGGTGCCCGCCGCCCGCGGTGGCGTGCCTGTGCCCGAGATGGCCGGGGCGAGCTTCGCGGCCACGCTGGAGGACCCGTCGGCGCCCTCGACCCATCGTGAGCAGTACTACGAGATGCTCGGGCACCGCGGCTTCTACCGCGACGGCTGGTCGGTGGTGACCTGCCACCGGCCCCGCCGCCCGTTCAGCCAGGACCGCTGGGAGCTGCACAACCTGGCCGAGGACCCCACCGAGACCCGCGACCTCGCCGAGGAGCATCCCGAGAAGCTCGAGGAGCTGCAGCAGGCCTGGGACCGGGCCGCCTGGGCCAATCAGGTCTACCCCCTCGACGAGGGCAACGGCGTCGCCAGGATCCTGCGACCGCCGTGGTACGACCAGTGGGCCGGCGAGACGACGATCAGGCCGGGCACGCCCACCCTGGAGCGCTGGCGGTCGCAGCAGCTCATATTCCAGAAGAGCTTCGAAGTCGACGTGGCGCTGAGGTGGCGGCCCGGCGACTCGGGCGTGCTGGTGGCCCACGGCGACCAGGGCGGCGGCTACATGCTGTACATCGAGGAGGACCGGCTGTTCCTCGCCCACAACGCCTACGGCGCCATGACCGTGCTCGACTGCGGTCCGCTGGCCGAGGGCGCGTCAAGCGTCCGTCTGGCCATAGAGAATCCCGGCAGCCTCCAGTGGAACGCCCTGGTCAGCGTCGACGGCGAGGCGGCCGCGGAAGCGCCCGGGCTGGTGTCGTTGATGGCTATGGCCCCCTTCGAGGGCATAGACGTCGGCATCGACCGCCGCTCCCCGGTGAGCTGGG
>JAPOQG010000144.1 GCA_026710865.1 Acidimicrobiaceae bacterium | reverse complement strand
TGCGGCACGGGGTCGGGGGTGGGGGCGGGGGGGGCCGGGGGCCCCCCCACACGGGTTTGAAAAGGGGGCGGCCCGCCCCCCCCCCCCCCCCCCCCGCGCCCGCCGGGCCCCCGCCCAAAAAAGACCCCAACCCCCCCCCCCCGCAGGCAGGGGCGGGGGCGCCCGGGGGGCGCGGCGGGGGGGCGTGTGGGGGGGGGGGGGGCTGGTGGGCCGCAGTGTTGTGGCGGGCCGGGGCTGGGGGGCCGGGGCGGCGAGTCGGGGTCGGTGTCGTTGGAGTTGGTGCTGTTGGTGCCGGTGTTGGTGTTGTTGGCGGTGTTCGTGCTGTGGGCGGGCCGCGGCGGTCGGGCGGGGTTGACCGCGGACCTGGCCGCGGAGGAGGCCGCCACGGCGGCGGCGGTGTGCTGCGAGGAGGGGGATGACGGCATAGGCCCAGGGCAGAGGGAGACGGTGGCCGCTGACATGTTGCGGTCTCGTCCGGGTCTGGATTTCTTGTGTATCGGCGGTCCCCGGGGCAACGCCGGGTCCGGGTCCGACGAGGACGATTTCGTCGATGAGAGCTGGGTGGAGTTCGAGGCGGGCCGTGACAGTGGCGGTGTGGGGGTGTTGGGGGTGCGGTTCGTGTGCGAGACCGACGGGGCGGTGGCGCCGTTGCGGGGCCTGTTCCCGACGGTGACGTTCCACGGCCAGGCCTCTGAGGTGGTGCTGCGCGAGCCGATCGAGACGGCAGCGCCGAACAGCATCTGGATCGAGCCGCCTCCCGATCCCGTCAACGAGGGCGAATCTCTGGTGTTCACGGTGCACACGGATGAAGGTGTCCCTCAGGACACGAGGGTGCAATGGCGGGTCGATACCGGCGTTGAGAAGGCCGCGGAGTTGGCCGTCGACTTCGTTCCCGGGACGCTGGAGTCGGGCACGGTGACGATCCTCGCTGGCGAGAACTCGGCGGAGATCCCGCCGTTCAAGACCGTCGCGGACGGTCTTTATGAGGGCAACGAGATCCTGGTTCTGGACTTGGTGTCTGGCACGGTGATGGAGTTCGATGGCTCGGCCTGGGTGCAGTCCAGCCGGGTGGTGGCCAACGACCGGTCCAGAGCCGTCGGCAGGATCACAGACCTCGACCCGAAGCCGAGTTTGTGGATCCCGGCGAGCCTTGAGCTGGTGGAGGGCGACGGGACGGGGCTCGGTGTGCGCCTGACGGGCCCCAGCCAGGCCGAGGTGACCGTGCAGGTTTCAACTGAGGACCTCGATCCTGTCGAGGCTGTGGGGGGTGATGCCGCCGACTGCAACGACTCGGGGGCTGTTCCCGACTATGTGAATGTGGATCAGACGTTGACGTTCCCGTCCGGTGCCGTCGTACCGAACACGCCTGTCGAGTTGGTGACGTGCAATGACGCCGACGCGCCGTTGGGCGAGCCGGCTGAGAGGTTCAGGGTGACGCTGGGCGCGGTGTCGGACGTCGACGGCCGCAGCACGTTGGTCACGATCATCGACAACGAGGTCACGGTGTCGGCGGTGGCGCCGCTGCGGGCCAATGAGGGGACGATGGCCGACGAGGGGACGGTGCGGGTGGGGGTGAGCCTTGACGGACCGCCGGACGCGGACGTGGTGCTCAGCTATTACGTCGAGAACAACAACGACCCCGGATCCCTCGGCGTCTCCGCGATGGGGAGGTCGGACTGCACCGCTCCTGCCGTCCTCCCTCCGGACTATGTGGCTACGGACTTTGTGACCTCGGAGGGGACGTTGACGTTCATGGGCGGCAGCGTCTTGCCGCAGCGGTTCGACCTGGAGTTGTGCCCGGACACCGGTGTGGAGCCCGACGAGACGCTGTGGATCAGCCTGGAGCGAGTGAGCGGCGAGGTGTATATCGGTGCCAGGAACCGCCCGCTTCCCGATGGCGGGGGTGCGCGGTTCACGATCCGCAACGACGACGGGCTGGTGATCTCAGCCGAGAACCAGTCCGGCGACGAGGGCGGGTCGCTGACGTTCAGCGTGAACCTGACCAACAACGGCGTGCCGGTGGTGCTGGGCGGGCGGGTGTCGGTGGATTTCGTGCTGGAGGAGGATGTGCCGCAGGAGGGTCGGCCGGTGATGGCGGCCGTAGTGTGCAGCGACTACCGGCGCGCCGGTGTGGAGCCCGGCGATTGCGGCAACCCCGACCCGGCGGTGTCGGGTCTGGAGGGCACGCTGGAGTTCGGGCCGGGCACCGCGGCGGCCCAGACCATCGAGGTGGAACTGCTCGACGACTATGAGCGCGAGGGCGACGAGACGTTCCGGCTGGTCCTCTCCGACGGCGACGGCGACGACATCGCGGAACTGGACAAGGTGTTCGCGGTGGGCACGATCCGCGACGACCCGCCGCCGGTGGTGTCCGTCGGAGACTTCGAGGGCCGCGAGGGCACCGAGCGGAGCTTCGCGGTGACCCTGGCCGGCGCCCGGCCCGGCGAGACCGTGACCGTGGACTACGAAGTCGCGGGCCACGGCGACCCCCCGAACGCGGCCAACCCGTCCGGTTCGCCGCCGGCGGACTTCGAGATGCGCTCACAGACCGACCGCGGCGGCACCCGCCCCGGCGGCCTCACCGGCAGCCTGACGCTGGATGCCGCCAACCCTGCCGCCTCGGTGGGGGTGTTCCTGCTGCCTGACACCGTCACCGAGGTGGTCGAGCAGCTGAGCCTGACGCTGAGCAATCCCTCCCGTGCGGCGCTGTTCGACCGCGATCCCGGCTTCGACGCCGACCGCGACGGCGACCCCGCCAACGACGCCGCCGAGGCCTACGGGGTGGGCACCATCTTCGACGTGGACGGCCCGGATCTGTGCGTGCTCGACACCTCCGCCCGCGAGGGCACCACGATGACCTTCACCGTGGTGGTGATCAACCCCCGCCTCGTCGGCGGCGTGTATGAGACTGTGACCGCGGCCTACAGAGTGGAGGCCCGCTCGGCCGATGAGGGCGTCGACTTCGAGCAGCCCGCCGCGGGCACCCTGACCTTCGACGACTCCGACCGCGCAACCCTCACCCAGGCCATGCGCGACGCCTGCGACCCGCCCGCCGACGCCGGCGGCACCGTCCTCGTCGATGAGACGGTCACCGTCGAGATCCTCACCGACAAGATCGCGGAGAATCCCGAGACGCTGCACCTGGTGCTCACCGGCCGCAGCCCCGGCCACGTCGGGCTGGCCAAGGCCATAGGCGTGGGCACAGTCGTCAACGTCAACGCCGCGGTGGTGAGGGTCAACAACCCCGAAGCGCCCGAGGGCGACCGCGACCGGCCGCTGGAGTTTGTGATCTCTTTGGTGGACGACCAGCGCAACGCCGTCGACCGGATCGCCGCGGACGTCACCGTCGCATGGCAGACCGATGACCGCACCGCCACCGCCGGCGCCGACTACACCGCGGTCTCCGGGTCATACACCTTCACTGTCGCCAACGTCGCCAACGGCGACACCACCCGCACCGTGGAGGTCGCCACCCTGGCCGACACCCTGAACGAGGACGACGAGACCATGGTGCTGCGGATCGCGCTGGTGGACTCCGACGACAACCCCGACAACGACGCCGCGGTGCTCGGCGACGCCGAGGGCACCGGCACCATCATCGACGCCCCGCCGCCGGCGCTGCACGTCGGCGACGCCAGCGGCGACGAGGGCGCCACGCTCGAGTTCTATGTGCGGCTCGGGGTCCGCGACGCGCACGGGCGCTTCGTGGAGAGGGCTACCGATCAGACGGTGTCGGTGCGGGCCGGCACCGCGGACTTCACCGCCACCGCACCCGAGGACTACACGGCGGTGACAGAGGACCTGACGTTCGCGCCCGGCGACACGTCCAAGACGGTGAGGGTGCCCACGGTGAGGGGCAGGCTCGGCGGCGAGGGCCGTGAGAGGTTCCACATGGTGCTGAGCGAAAACAAGAACGCGTTGCTCGACCGGGACTACGGCGTCGGCACTATCAGCCCCGAGTGCAGGTCCCTCGCTGAGGCCGTGCCGACGCTCACGCTCCAGGACGCGTCCGGCTTCGAGGACAGCCAGGTTTTTCCGAACTCCAGCTTCAGCCACCCGATCTGTGACCGGGTGTTCCCCATGGAGATCAGGTGGCGGTTCGACGGTACGGCCACCAGGGCGGACATCTCGGGGGTGTTGACCAGTCGGTCCGACAACATCCCCGGCACATATACGTATCCCCCTCCCTCAGGGACGACCGGCGGCGCTTCGCTGGCCCGGGACGGACTCGACGAGGACGACGAGACCTACACGGTCGATCTGAGGATCGCCGACCGGGGCCAGCCGTGGTCCTCGGCCACTGTCACCATCCGCGACATCGACCCGCCGCCGCTAGTGACGATCGGGGAGGCCTCCGGCCACGAGGGCGGCCGGCTGGAGTTCCCGGTGACGTTGAACACCCCCAGCGGGCGCACGGTGGCGCTGGAGTACCGCACCGCCGACACCGGCTCGGCAACCGCCGGCGCTGACTTCACACCGGCGGATTGGACCCGTCTGGAGATCGATGAGGGCGACACCAGTGTTCCCATCCGGGTGCCGGCGCTCTCCGACACCGACGACAGCGAGAGCGACGAGACGTTCCAGGTGGAACTGCGGATCCCGCCGGGTGACGCCGCCGACCCCACCGCCACCATCGCCGACCGCGTGGCGGTGGGAACGATACTTGTGGGCGACCGGCCGCGGCTGAGCATCGCCGATGCCCGCGGCGACGAGAACGGCGACGTCGACATTGAGTTCGAGGTGACGCTGAGCCGGGCGGCGGCCGCAGATGTGGAGGTGTTCTATGAGACCGTGGAGCAGCCCGCGGGGTTCGGCCGGGCCACTGAGGGCGTCGACTACACCGCCGCCGCGGCGGGCGCGTCGGTGACGATCCCGCGGGGGCGGACCTCCGCCACCATCGGGGTGCGGCCGCTCGACGACGACGAGCCCGAGGGAGACGAGACGTTCCTGGTGGACGTCACCGAGGCGGCGGGGGTGTCGCTGGCCGACGCCTCCGCGGTGGGAACCATCGTCGACGACGAGGTGTCCTGCGTCGACCCCGCCTCGCGTGACGATCTGGGGGAGCAGCTGGAGTTCACGGTCAGCAGCCCGCGGGTGCCCGAGAGCGCCGGTGTGATGGACTTCACCGTCACTCTGCCCACGGCGCTGTGCCGGTTCGCCAGCTTCGTGGTGAACGAGAACACGGCCCCCCGCCGCGGCACAGCCACCGCCGGCGAGGACTACGTGTTCTTCGACAACTACAACTTCATCATGCCTCGCCTCACGACCGAATACACGGTCCGGGTGAACCTGCTCGACGACGACGATCTCGACGAGCCCGACGAGACGATCCTGTTGCGATTCCAGTCCTACCCGGCCCCGAACACCCGTATAGTCATCGCGGAGGGCACGATCGTCGACAACGACACCGAGCCGGCCGTGTCGGTGGCCGCGGTCTCGGCGGTGGAGGGCGAGGCTCTGGGGTTCACGGTGCGCCTGGACCGGCCCAGCGGCCGGGATGTGTCGGTGGACTACGAGACGGTGGACCTCGCCGCGGGTGATAATGCCGCCACTGCGGGCGCCGATTACCGGGGCGTGTCGGGGACGGCGACGATCGCGGCGGGGGACCTGTCGGCGACGGTGGCGGTGAACACCGTCGAGGACCGTCTCGACGAGGCGACCGAGCGTTTCGAGTTCCGGCTGAGCAGCCCCGACGGGGCGGTGTTGGCGACGGGCGCGGACACGGCTTTGGGCAGCATCATCGACGACGACGATCCGCCTGCGGTGAGGATCTTCGACGCGGCCGCCGACGAGGCCGATCCGCTGGTGTTCGCTCTGCGCCTGGACGGGCCGAGCGGACGCACCACCTCGGTGGACTGGACCACCGTCGATGGCACCGGCGCGGGCGCGGCGGTTGCGCCCGGCGACTACACGGCGGCGTCGGGGACGGTTGAGTTCGAGGCGGGCGAGACCTTCAAGACGGTGACGGTGCAGTCCAAGGGTGACGATGCCGCTGAGGGCGACGAGCAGTTCTTTGTGGATCTGTCCAACCGGCCGCTTCTCATCGGGGGTGACGACCGGGCGGTGGGCACGATCCGTGATGTGACCCAGCGGCGTTTGAGTGTGTCGGACGCGTTCGCGCGTGAGGGTCGTGCTCTGGGGTTCCGGGTGGGGTTCGACGGTCCGGCTTCGAGCCGTGACGTGACGGTGCGGTATCGCACGGTGGCGGGCACCGCGGCGGCGGTGGACGACTACAGCGACCGTTTCGAGTCGGCGGGGACGGCGCGGGGGCTGGTGCGGATCCTGGCGGGGAGGTCCTCGGCGACGATCTGGGTGGCGACGGTGGATGACCGTCTCGACGAGGACGCCGAGCGGTTGAGGCTGGTGCTGTCAGACCCCGACGGCGCGGTGTTCGCCGACGGCGGCGGCGAGGCGGTGGGGGTGATCATCGACGACGATCCGCTGCCGGAGCTGTCGGTGGATGATCCCGAGGCGACCGAGAACGGCGACGGTGTCCCGATCACCTTCACGGTGAGTCTCAGCGAGATCAGCGGCCGGACGTTGTCGGTGGACTTCGTCACCGAGGACGGCACCGCGGAGGCTGTCAAGGACTATGTGGCGGTGTCGGACGGTGGGGCGTCGATCGGCGCGGGCAGGCGCAGCGTTGAGTTGCCGGTGGCGCTGGTGGACGACGACGATGCGGAGGGTCTGGAGCG
>JAPOQG010000227.1 GCA_026710865.1 Acidimicrobiaceae bacterium | reverse complement strand
CACCTCCACAAAGGGCCCCTCAGGCACGTCCAGCGCGTTGCCGGGCGTGTTCAAGTTGCCCGGGATGTGGTTCCAGCACACCGCGGACCCGTCGGTGCGCAGCCCACAGGAGAACCAGCCCGCCACCGACACCGCCGCGAAGTCCCCCGCAGGCGTCTGGTCCCCCCCGACGCCGTCGCCGCGGCCGCGAGTCCTGAGGCTCTGCCCGCCGCGGTACGCGCCCCAGCACACCAGCGACGCGTCGACGGCCACAGCGCAGGCGTTGCCCACCCCATAGGAGTCCCAGACGTCGACGCTGACGAACCGGCCCCGCGGGGCTTCGCCGTAGTCGTCGCCCCAGCACTCGATCTCACCGCCGGCACGCACCCCGCAAGTGCGGAACGCGCCCGCGGACAGATCCACGAAAGCCCCCCCAGGAGCATCGGCGCGGCCATAGCCCGGATTGGACGGATAGTCCACCTCGAACCGGTCAGCCGGCGGACCCGAAGAACCCGACAACGCCACCGCGGCCACCGCGCCCACAAACACCGCGACAGCCGCCCACCGCCACCACACCCCCCGACGAGCCAACCCCGACACCCCACCAACAACAACCAAAACCAACCCGACAGCCGCCCAGGCCGCCCACCACCACCCTCCAGTCACAACCCGACAGCCCCACAACACAGCCAGCACCGCCGCCCCCGCAGTGCATGTGAGTCTGCGGCTTCGTCGTGTTTGGGCATTCCGGCTCGCCGCGCCCTGCCGGGCCGTGGCTGCGCAGTTGATGTGGCTGCGTTCAACACAACAGTTTCAGACTATTCGAACGCCGGCACGGCGGCGCAGTCCGCGTCGCCGGGCGTGACCGTCGCGGCCGCCTCGCGCAGACGCTCGAGGTCGATGCCAGAGCGCGTCGGCGCAGTGAACGGATCAAAGGCCGGCTCCGCGTCGGCGCGCACCGTCACCGCCGCCTCGGGCACCAGACGGCCGATCCTGGCGAGGGTCTCAGATATGAAGCGCACATGGCCGCGCTGGGAGTTGCCCGACCGCATCCGGGTGTGCACCATCTCGCCGGTGTCGTCTCTGACCGCCACCAGCGGGTGATAGCCGCCCAACACCTTGGTGTGGCCGTAGGCGGCGCCCTGCTTGGCCTTGCCGCAGACCTCACAGACCGTGGAGTCCAGATCCACCGTCATCTCGGCCACCGCGGGCGCCGCAGCGCACGCCCGAGTAAGCGCCAGTTCCTGGGCCCGGTCGAGCTGGCGCACATGGCCCCACGTGAACGACCGCAGCCACGCCCCCAAAGTCGAAGGCGCCGCCACCCGCGAACGGCAACACCGCCCGAGTGGACCCGGCCCGCAGCCTGTTCGCGTCGTCTTAGCGCTTCAGCCAGCGCGGACGCCCGCGCGGCCTCCTGGGGCGCAGCACGCCATTAGTCGGATCCGCCGATACGGTGACGCTGGCGAGGTTGGTGCGTGGGTCCGCCGGCAAGGCCTCCTGACATGGTGGAATGCCGTTGTCAGGGACGATGAGGATCCCGCAACCCTGGCCTCAGCCGGGGCGGCATTGGTGAAGGGCCCCAAGCTGGCGGGTGGGCGGCCTTCGCCCAAGCAGCGCATCATGCCGTCCCCCCACTGATCGCACACACGTTTGTTCCCGAGTCCGCCGTGGACGCTCACCCAGGTTGTGCCCCGGGGTTGCACGGACTCCGGCTCATTCTTGATTTTCCCGCAGTGCAGCCCCAGACCCGCACAAGTGCGCCGCGGGGACCTCACTGGGTGAGGTGTGGGCGCTGGGGGTCCGTCCCCGCCGTTAGGTG
>JAPOQG010000110.1 GCA_026710865.1 Acidimicrobiaceae bacterium | reverse complement strand
GAAGCGGCAGATCTCAGGCATCCGCAGTGTCCCACATCTCTGGGAACAGTTCCTCCGAGGTCATGCCGGTGAGTTTCAGGTAGAGCGCGTCGCCGCACAGGTCGAGATCATCGCCCCAGACGATCGAGCCGCAGGAACCGAGCCGCACGTCGGAGAAGAACGAGTGGTCCTCCCAGGCTGCAAACACACCGTCGCCAGCCAGGTACGACAGATCCAACTCACCTTCAACCCCGTCGTCATAGCGGAGTCAGATCCGGTACGGCTCCAGGGCGCGCACCTCAACGAGGCGGAGCGTCTTGTCGCTCGCGGGTGTTGGCAACCAGGAGGGTCTGTGGTGACATGCGATGTTGTCGCAGCTCGACTTCATCCGCCACGGAACCCATCATCGTGATCCTCGCTCTCGCGCTGGCCGAACGCGCACTACGCCATCTGAAAGACGGCGTCTACCTCGAATCGCACGCCTATTGAGCCAGGACGGAAAGCGTCAGTCTGTCTCTTGGGTATCTCACTCTTCTCCCAGCTGACGAGCGACACTTCACGACCGGCGACCGCTGCGCATCCCGTGAGGCCCTGAACCACACTGTCAGCTGAGAGCTTCTTTCCCGCCATACGAACGACCACATGACCACCTCGCTCCACTAGGAATCCGGCAGTCCGCCAGAAGTCAGCGACCATCCGCCAATAGGCGCTCGCAAGTTCATGTCGGTCATCCCGCGAGATCCGATTACGGGTTGGATGGGGAGGTCCGCCCAAGAACCAAAGGCGTAGCCACTGATCCTCCTCAAAACTCGTCACATCCAAATACGGAGGTGAGGTAATGATGCAACTCGCTTCTTGCCGCTTGGCTGAACCGTACCGGTGGAGATCTCTGAAGTCGGTCAGTTCGACCTGCCCACGAAGTTCCGGCAGTGGAGATGCATATCGGAATCTTGCTTGGCGAGCAAGCAGTCCGAAGACATCTCGTTCTGGGGGATGATAGTCGTGCTTGTCCCAGAATCGGACCGAGTATGCGGGCTTCGTAGAAATCGTTCGCGGCATTTGGGCACTCAGGTATGACGGAGACTTCTCCGACTCACCGTGCAGAGCGCCAAGAATCAAGGCGGCGACCATCGCATCAGAACGTCTCAAACGCCACCGAAGCGCATCTCTAAGGTAGAGGATCTGGGCAAGGGTCCGCGGGTTGTATCCGCGCTCGAAGAATGCCGGGAGTGTCCGCACACGCGGTCTCCACTGACGCGCCCCATATCCGAGACAAGCCGATCGGCGAGTTCGAAAATCTCGTTCGCAACCCGTAGAGTATCGCTGTCGCCAGAGTCTCCCGTTAGCTGTTTGCCTCTAGCGTCCTGTAATCGCTGCCGAGCCTCTATTAGATGCCCCTTGAAGAGTTCTTCATCGCCAACACTAATGTCAATCACAACATCGAGGGGCAGTCCACGTCGCAGAGCGATCAGCCCAGCATCGCTGCCGATAGCTGAGTCGAGCCGTCTGAGATCGGGGTTTTGACTCTGTACAAGCGGCTGCTTATCTGCGGATCTACTCCCGTAGAGCCATAGGCAGAGGTCGCCTAGTGCCTCTAGCCGTCTTGTTGGAATTGGGTCGGGACCGAAGCTGCTCTCATTGTCGATTCCCAGCAGCTCCTGAATATTCTGGTAGTCCAAACCGGTATAGAGATGCGAGAATGAGAAGTGCTTCTTCCATCGGTCATCTAGATCAAACTTGCCCGACTTCTCTGCTTGGCGCAACACCATCAAGCCTCGGTAGAGCCTCCTGACCGTCAGATGTCGATCGCCAATTTGTTGAGCGATTTCTTCGAGTGAGACGCTAAGTTCATTATGTACCCAGGCAACGTACTGTGCCTTCGCGTACGACTGCCAGTTTTGCGGACCGTTGACATGCTTGAATCCGACATACTGCCAAACGTCCTGTCGGGCGCACTCAATCACTGGCAGCGAGGCCAATTCTCTGCTCCGCGCCGCCGTGATCTTCGGAAGATCCGTTGCCCCAGCCCTCTTGCGGAGAGTGCCGTCCAACAGCAACTGGACCGCCGCCAACCGGCGGTTGCCCTCAACGACCACATACCGGCCGTCTTCGTGCGCGACGAAGAGCGGCTCGTGCTCAAAGTACCCGTTGCTGGCAATAGACAGCGCGAGCTCGTCGACTGCGAAGTCCTTCCAGAGGAGGCTAACCAGTTCAGACTCGTCCAAGTCCCCGTCGAGGAAGAGCCTCGGATTCCGCCGATCGAAGCAGAGCTCTTCTGTTCGGAATGGTCTAGCCGTCGGCATGCCTCGGCTCGCTGCTTGGTCCGATGCCATGATCGTCACACTACCGGGGCTTCGCGTGCCAGTGCAGCCAGCTCCGCTGAGGCGTCCCAGCCATCGGAGGCAGCAGATGGGCTCCTGGGTCTGCACCAACCGGAGATTCAGACGGTCTTGTGCTGCCTGCTACCGAGGGCACCGCACACCCGTGATGCCCGGCAGGACGCTGGTAGTCATTCATCGCCACCTCCATTCGCCATGGTGTCATATAGGAGAACCCTATGCAGGTCCTCAAATCATCTGCTCTGGACATACTATACCTGAAACATATGTCAAATACATAGATCTGATCATAACTCAAGGAATCATCGACCTGCCAGTGCTGCCGTCCGCAGCCCAGGCGGCTCGACGAGGTTGGCCCAGCTGGTGCTGGTGGGGGTGAAGTGCAGGTGCCAGCGCTCGCGGCGGGGGTTGGACAGCCATTATACTAGGCGGTATGACTCACAGGGTAGGCTTGAAGGGGCAGGTGGTCATTCCCAAGGATCTGCGCGACCAGTTCGGCATCGAGCCGGGTGACGAGGTGGACTTCTGGGACTGTGACGACCACGTCGCGGTTCGCCCGGTACGAAGCACCGGGCCCCTGAGGGGACGCTTCCGCGGGCTGGACCTGGCCGGCGATCTGGAAGCTGAGCGACACGCCGAGCGCCAGCGCGAGGACCGCCGATAAGCGAGGACCGCCGATGAGCGTGGTACTGGATTCCTGGGCGATCCTGCGGTACCTCGAGGACAGCGACCCGGCGGCCTCCGCAGTGGCTGGACTTCTCGACTCGGAGACGCCGACAGTGAGCTGGATCAACCTGGGCGAGGTGTTCTACATCCTCCGCAGGCGCGCCGGAGAGACGCAGGCCCTGGCCGCGGTGCGCGATCTCCGGCATGTCCTCGAAGCGGAGTTGCCCACCTCCGAACGGGTCCTCGAAGCGGCTCGCATCAAGGCCGAGCACCGAATGGCCTACGCGGACGCCTTCGCCGCCGCCACCGCCGCGGGCCACGGTGCGACGCTGTGGACCGGCGACCCGGAGCTTCTGATCCGCGACGCCCCCTGGTCGTGGCACGACTTGCGCCCCCAGCCCTGAGAGCCCGGCATTCTGCCTCGCGCATGGGCACCTGCACCATGCAAGAACTCCGCACCCGTCCGGTACGCGTCGCAAGCGACCACGAACGCGTCCTCGTGATCGCTTCCGCCGAGGTCTGCCGATGCGGTTGCGAGTGGCGGGCGGCTTCCGGCTAGACCGAAGGCATGCCGCTCAGGATGGCCTTGGCGGCCAGGAGAGCGCTGTCCTCGTCGGCCGCCTGACGTGCCGCGTCGACGGCCGCCCCGAAGAGAGGATGCGGGTCCGTCGCTTGCTGATCGGCTTCGCCTCCGGTGTGGCGGGCCCGAAACACCGCCAGGTAGGCGACATCGTCGGCGGCGGTCTCGGGAGTGCTATCGATGGGCAGCGGCACGAGGCGGGATCGGTCCTCGTCGAGAAGCCGCTGGATGTCGGGGCGGTCCTGTAACGTCGCGTCGTGCTCGGTCCACCCGGGCGCCGGCGAGAACACGAGCGTGCCGTCGCCGGACGCGGTCACCAGGTAACGGTCGTAGCGGGCCCGTCGGAGCCCGTCCAACGACACGCACCCGTTGGAATCGACCTCCACGATCCGGCTGCTGTCGACGTCATCCACTTTGATTGCTCCAACTCACCTTCAACCCCGTCGTCATAGCGGAGCCAGATCCGGTACGGCTCCGGGGCGCGCACCTCGACGAGGCGGAGCGTCTTGTCGCTTCGAGACATGGGGGCAGCCTACCTGGGCGCCACCGCGCGGACCGCCCGCTGCCCTGAGCATCAGCGGTGCCGCGGCAGGCCTCAGGGGACGCCGCCCTCAATCGGGTGCTTCTCGTGCCGGTGGGTGCGGGGGTTCTGGGCAACTGGGTCCGCAGGGACGAGGTCGAGCGGGGCGAGGCCGAGGGCCTGGGCTCCGATGAGCGAGCCGAGTTGGTGCGGCTGCGAAGGCGCTGCGCGGAGTTCCCGACCGCCGGCTTCGGGGACAGCGCAGCGGTCACCGATCCTGATCGTGCGATCGTCTGGGGCGCCATCGCACGCGAGCGGTCGCGTCGGCCATAGCGGATGCCCGAGGGCACCTCTACATTGGAAGACAGACAACCCTTGTTGCAATCCCTACGGAGGACAATCCCTACGGAGGACAATAACGATGCTTAGTCAGGACAAGATGAAGTCGCACAGAATTAGGTGGGCAGAGGCAGAGCGGGAACTGGCAATTCGAGAGTTCTTGCTACCGGCGAAAGCAGCCCAGCGCGAATACGCAGTGCCACCGGTTCCCGAGACTGCTGATCCAAGCAAGGTAGAGCCTCGAAGCGGTCCGTAAGGACGACCTACTGAAAGATCTGGGCTAGTCGTCGACGGTGGCGTGTCGAGGTCGGTCGGGCTTCGGTCGGACCAGCCCGGCTGTGGTGCGGTTGGGCGGCCCCGCCCGTTAGATTGAACAGGTGGAGCGTAACTGCGTCGGCCTCGGTCGTTCTGCGGTTCGCTCGGCTGGCTGGCGCATCCGCCGCGTCGTAGAGATGTGCGACGCTGGTTTGCGTCGCCGTCACGTGGCCGGAGGAAAGCGTTGTCCCCTGGACCTAGCAGGACGTTGGGGTGCAGCTTGGTGGGGCTGCGCGGGGGATACACCGAAATTGCGTCTTGGAGCCGGTCAGGCTTTACTTGTAACCCCACTGGAGCCGATTGTGGCTCTGACGCGGCGGGCGTCACGACCGGGAAGCACAACCACAGAAGGGAGACGGCACATGGAGGAGGCGATCACATGAGGGAGACGGCGCTGGTCATTTCCGCTCGAAGCCTCAGCGCTCCCATCATTGCGGAGCTTGCCCGCCTGCTGGGGCGTTCGTCGTTGCCGTTAGACGATGTTGCTCTCGACAAGGATGCGGGAATGATTGAAGACGACGAGTTCATCGGTGCGGTGTGGCAAGAGGTCGGCGACGACTTGCGCGACGCCATGCGACGGTACCCCCGTGCATAAGGCCGCCGCGGACGCAGGCAAGGCTCTGCCGGTTTCGGCTGCATGACAAGCGACCGACCGGAGAACGCCGCGGGCGACCTCGACGAGAATCCCGAACACTCCGGCGACGAGGATCCCGAGCCTGCCCAGCAGCTGCGACGCGGACGCCTCGGCGGTGTTGCGCAGCTTCGGGCGCTTCAGGCTGACCGGCCCCGCGGTCGTCTTGACCGTCACGTCGCCGAAGCCGTTGCGCTGTCCGACGCGCCCGCCCCCGGCGCGCGAGTTCCAGTCCCGGCCCAGCCACGACGTCACCTCCTCCTCGAGGACCTGCTGCAACACAAGCCGCGCCGGCAGGCGCATCACCTCCTCTGGGACCTCCGCGATGTCACGGCCCGAGCCGAACAACTCGTCAATCTCAGCGCGGACAGCTTCTGTGGGGCGATACTCGTGCAGGCACGGGCGTAGGTCTCCTTCGTGAGCAGGCAGCTTGCTGAAGGAACCTACGCCCACGCCGCTATTGCACCGGCGATAGGACGCCACCACTGCTGCCCTGCGGTTGCAGGCTTGCGGCATCGGTCTGCCGCTCGACGGGGCGCCCGTTTGCGGGGCCGCGGACCGGCTCAGGACCGCAGGCGCATCTTCACGATCTTGTAGAATCTCTACAGTGGATGTATTATCTGACCTTGCTAGCTTTCCCACCGCCGTGTGAGAGCAGACGCAGGTCGAGGCGAAATGGAGCCGTTTGAGTTGACTGGGTCGAGGAACCAACTACGTGTCCGGTCTGGGCCGGGCGTCCATGGCGTGCTCGGCGTCCACGCAGGCGCAGGGTCGAGGAGCCGACGACGCCCCCGGTCTGGGCCGGGCCCGGTCGCGTCAGCGTCCGCGGCTCCGGCCGTCGCAGGCTCCGCGGTCGGGGGGGGGAGCACGGATGCGGCGGCGTCACGGCGCCGGGCCCTCCGCCCAGAGTCTCACCGCGACCACGGCGGCGGTGCCGGCTACCAGGCCCGGCGCCCAGCGGACCTTGGCGTCGCGGCCGTGCCTAGCGAGGGCCACGAGGGCTGCGGGCCATTGCGCCAGCGCGCCGGCGGTGAGCGCCCACAGCGCCCAGGCGGGGCCCCACCAGCCGGCCAGCAGGCTGTTGACGACTATGAGCCGCACGTCGCCGTAGCCCATCCAGTCGGGCCGCAGCCGCCAGACCGCCTCCAGCGCCACAGCGACCGCCGCGGCGGTGCCCAGCGCCCAGCCGAACCGGGCGGGCTCGCCGCCCGTCACCGCCGCGGCGCCGAGCAGCAGCGCGACCGCCGAGCCGGCCGGCCACACCGCCCGCCGCGGGATCACCGCCCGGCGAAGGTCGGTGACCGACACGTAGCCGCCCAGCGCGGCCCACACCGCCACCGCGGCCCATACCAGTGCGGAACTCAATCCCCCCCCCCGATGTGACCATGTCGGATCCGGTGGCCGGAACCCGCAGAGCCTACGGCGCTAGTCCCCGGACGACCGCGGCGGTGCACGCACCGGCCACTGCATCGCGATGAACGAACCCGACCGAAACCCTGCACGACCTATAAGGAGCAGACAAATGACATCATCCCCCGCCCGAATCCGTGAGCGCTTGAAGAGGCGATCGGCCAGCGCCCTGCCCGAGCGCTACCGCCGCGACGACAGCGGCCTGACCACCCTCGAATGGCTTCTGATAGTCGCCGCCGTAGCCGGCCTAGCCGCCCTAGCAGTAGTGCTGGTCACTAACGTGGTGGACCAAACGTCCGAGCAAATCGCCGGTCAGAGCGCCCGGAGGACCGCCGCGCAGCTTGCAGCTCAAGACATCACAGACGAGGCCGTAGAGAATGTTGCTGACGACGACTACGCCGATCACGACGCAGTGAACGACTTCTACGAGGACAAGTGCGACCGATTGGAGTTGATCTACGGCGACATTGACCTCGATACCACATGGGCTGACGGTATGGGAACTGGGACGGGCAGCACTCGAGTGTGGACCTCAGGCTCGGAACCTAGCTGTACTCCGTAAGGCAAGCCGAGCGCAGTTGGTGAGATGTGCATCGGACGACCTGGTTGCAGGAATCAGCATGCGATATGCCGCGGGCCGGCCGCACCGCATCTCAGATGACGGGGTTCTATCGGTCACCGCTGTCAGCCATCTCGCGCCAGTCGCGCTCTTTCGATGCCTCCTCCGTGTCCCCACCCTCAACTGAGGGAGTGCCGGGCACGACATCGGGAGGGAACTACCCGGGACCGGAGCCAACTCATCAGACATGAGTTTTGAACCGAACAGTGACAGTGACTTCAACCAGGCAGCTAGATCGCGGTCGTTCGCCACGAGGCGACGACGGCTTGACTACGCTGTCTTGGCTGCTGATCACCGCGTCGGTAGCTGGTCTGGCGGCCCTTGCTGTCGTTCTTGTGCAGTCGCAGGTGGAGACCACCGCGGAGCAGGTCTCGGACGCTGCCTCGCGGCGCGCCGCGGCCGCTCATTCGGCGTTCGCCGTCGAGACCGACGCCAAGGCTGCGGCCGCGAGGGACTTCGACACCTGGGCAGACTGGGAGCGGCACTTCAGTCGGGAGTGCGACATCATCGCCGTGCTCTACGCCGGTACCGAGATCGAGATGGCGAACAACTTCATGGGAGTTTTTCGGGGCACGATCTTCGACGCGGCTGCGGCCAGGTATGCGGCTGCGGCCGACGAGCAACCCGCGACTGCGACCAAGGCACAGGTCCAGTGCGAAGTCGGTTGAGCGCGGCCGGACGCTGGCGTCGGGGCTCTCATGACCGAGCACGCAAGGACCCCGGATCGTCGATCTCAGGCTGCCTGCCCGTCGCGCCGGGGGCGAGTGCGGGCGGCGACCGGTTCGCCGGGAGGTTGGAGGCTTGTCTAGGGCCGAGGCACCGTCTGAGCCGGTGGGTTCGGTCGGGTCAGGACGGCGCGGCGGCGGGTCCGGGGTCCGTGGGGTCGGGGTCCGGGAGCCTGCCTTCGACGGCGGCTTCGACGGTCTCGGTCTTGTCCTGCCCGGCGATCAGCGCGGTGAGCTTCAGGTTGATCTCGTCGGCCTTGGTGTGGAGGGTGCCGTTTCGCTTCGTCGGGGGCCGTGGAGCGTGTCGTGTTCGCTGTTGGGGGTGCGGGTGGCGTCCGGTTTGTCGGGAGGTTGGAGGCTTGTCTAGGGCCGAGGCACCGTCTGAGCCGGTGGGTTCGGTCGGGTCAGGACGGCGCGGCGGCGGGTTCGGAGTCCGTGGGGTCGGGGTCCGGGAGCCTGCCTTCGACGGCGGCTTCGACCTCCTCGGTCTTGTCCAGACTAGCGATCAGCGCGGTCAGCCTCAGGTTGATCTCGTCGACCTTGGTGTGGAGCGGGCCGTTTCGCTTCGTCGGGGGGCGTGGAGCGTGTCGTGCTCGCTGTTGGGGGTGCGGGCGGCGACCGGTTTGTCGGGAGGTTGGAGGCTTGTCTAGGGCCGGGACACCGCCTGAGCCGGTGGGTTCGGCCGGGTCAGCTCGGCGTGCCGGCGGGTTCGGGGTCCGTGGGGTCGGGGTCCGGGAGCCTGCCCTCGACGGCGGCTTCGACCTCCTCGGTCTTGTCCAGCCCGGCGATCAGCGCGGTGAGTTTCTGGTCGATCTCGTTGTTCTGCGCGGTGAGTCTCAGGTCGACCTCGTCGAGCTTGGCATCGAGGGTGTCGATCTTGGTCGCCATGCCCCGCGTTCGTCTACGGCGACGAGGCCGGTGGCCGCGGTGTCCTCTGGGCGGCTGGTCTGGCGCTGGTTGCCGGTGAGCGAGAAGATGAGCAGCGCCGCAACGACCATGCCGAGCGAGGCCGGCAGCGGGTCGTCACCCGTCCTGGCCCGCCGGCGGGCCTTGGCTTCGGGTGTGGATCGTGGCCGCGGCTGCCGCGGGCGGTTCAGGCCGCGGGTCGGGGATCGCGGCCCAGGAGACCGGTTCGGCTCCGCGTCAGCCCGGCGCGGCGGCGGGTTCGGAGTCCGTGGGCCCGGGGTCCGGGAGCCTGCCCTCGACGGCGGCTTCGACCTCCTCGGTCTTGTCCAGACTAGCGATCAGCGCGGTCAGCCTCAGGTCGATCTCGTCGACCTTGGCGTGGAGCGTGCCGTTCCGGTTGTCCGGGGCGTTGAACACGTCGTTCTCGCAGTCGGGCGTGTGGAGTGTGCCGTTCCCGTCGTCGTGGGCGTGGACCGTGCCGTGCTCGCTGTCGAGGACGCGCCTGTAGTAGAGGGTGCCGAGCGTGTAGATCACCAGCCATGTCGCGACCATGCAGGCAAAGAACAGGATCATCTTGCGGATTATGTCCCAAGTGATGAGGTCGATGGCCATCGTCACGGGGATTCCCATCCCTACCGCGAACATGCCGAGATTGGCCAGCATCATCACTGTGGTGTTTGGGTGTCTCGAGGTGTGGCCCGGCGGCGGGGCTGGGCCTCGGACGCGGCGGTTGTCCGCAGCCGTGGTCGGCTCGGGTCGGATGTCGGATGCAGGTGCCATAGCGGTCCTTTGGGCTGTGGTCACGGGGCACCTCGCTGGGGTGTCGCGGCAGATGTGCTGTCGCGTCGTGTCGGTTCTTCATGGCCACCGCTGACACCCGGTGGCGAGGCTCGGCCCTCACCGTACTATCCCATATGTTGTCATGCAACCCGGCATGTCTACGCACAGCGAGGGGCGGAGAGTTGACCGGCGTCGGCGCCCGTTCCGTGGCCTCTCCCGAGGCGGTGCCGGCGGTGGGCACGCGCCTGCGTGTGCGGAAGCCTGCACCGCGGTCGCTCCCCGCAGCCGCCGGAGTCCGGGCGCAGCCCGAGCCGGGTTCGAGCCTCCGAGGGCCTCGGCCGTCGGGTCCGGCCGGGTCAGCCCGGCGCGGCGACGGGCTCGACGTCCGCCGGGCCGGCGTGCTCGGCGATCCCTGCGGGGCTGTCGGGCTCGGAGTCCGTGGGGTCGGGGTCCGGGAGCCTGCCCTCGACGGCGGCTTCGACCTCCTCGGTCTTGTCCAGACCGGCGATCAGCGCGGTGAGCTTCAGGTTGACTTCGCCGATCTGCGCGGTGAGCTTCAGGTTGACTTCGTTGATCAGCGCCGTGAGTTCCCGATTGCTCTCGTTGATCAGCGCCGTGAGATTCAGGTTGGTCTCGTTGATCTTGGCGTCGAGAGCGTCGATGCGAGCGGTCAGCTTGGTGTCGACCTCGTCAATCTTGGTCTCGACGTTGTCGATGCGGGTGGTCAGTCCGGTCTCGACGTTGTCGATGCGGGTGGTCAGCCTGGCGTCGAGAGTATTGATGCGAGTGGTCAGCCTGGCCTCGACGTTGTCGATGCGGGTGGTCAGCCTGGCCTCGACGTTGTCGATGCGGGTGGTCAGCCTGGCCTCGACGTTGTCGATGCGAGTGGTCAGCCTGGCCTCGACCTTGTCGACTTTGGCGTCCACCTTGTCGATCTTGTCGTCGATGTTGTCGAAGTTGATGAAGAGCATCGTTGTCGCGAAGCCGGCCAACACGGTCAGGATGCCGATCCCCGCGGTCAGCAGCGGGTTGTCACGGAGCCAGGCCCAGCGGCGGGCCTTGGCCTCGGGTACGGCCAGCGCGGCTGGGGCCGGCACGGGCGCGGCCGGGGGCGCCGGGGTTGCGTCGGGTCGCGGGTCGGGGGTTGGGGCCATGGGGATCGGTTGGGCTGTGGTCACGGGGCACCTCGCTGGGGTGTCGCGGCAGATGTGCTGTCGCGTCGTGTCGGTTCTTCATGGCCACCGCTGACACCCGGTGGCGAGGCGCGGCCCTTACCGTACTATCCCATATGTTGTCATGCAACCCGGCGTAGCGACGCACAGCGAGAGGCGGAGAGTTGACCGACACCAACACCGAGACCGGCGGCCAGGCGGAGGCCTCGCCGACAGCGGCGCAGGCCAAGAAGACGCGGCGCGGGCTGCCGGAGTCGACCAAGCGGATCCTGCTCATATTCGCCGGCGTGCTGGTGCTCTTGGGCAGCGTCTACGGCTTCTACGCCACCTCCGACGCCTTCGACGAGCGCACGCCCGTGCTGGTGGCGGCCCGGCGCATCGAGGTCGGCGAGACGGTCAGCGCCGCCGACCTGACCTCGGACCAGGTGCTGGCCGGGTCGATCCCCCACATCCCCTGGTCGCCCAGCGCGCCCGCCCAGTTCGAGGGCATGGTGGCGGCCCAGCCCATAGCGCGGGGCGCCGTCGTGCTGGGCGAGATGTTCGTCGAGGCCCACACCACCGCGGTCGGCCCCGAGCTGGAGCTCGACATCCCGCTCGACCTGACCATGGCCACCGACACGGTGTCCGAGCGCGACCCGGTGCTGCTGGTCGACCCCGGCGCCGAGCCCACACCCGACGACGAGGGCCGGCCCCGCCGGGTGATCCGGCAGTACGAGCTCACCAACTTCGACGGCTCGCGGATGCAGTTGTTCCTGCCGCCCGAGGAGTGGGCCGAGTGGGAGAAGCTGGTCGAGGACGCCGGCGGCACGCTCATGGTGATCGACCTCGGGCTCGGCGCCGACGCCGAGGAGACCACCGAGCGGCTCAACGCCGTCTGGCTCGCCCAGTGGACCGAGGCGGCGGCGGAGATGGCCGCGGCACTCGCCGACGTGGCGCCCGCGGCCGGGCCGGGAGAGCTCGAGATAATCGTGGCCCTCGACGACGGCCTGGTCCCCTCGGGCGTGTCGGAGGGCGACACCGTGCTGCTGGTCGACCCCGGCAGGGCGCCCGAGGGCAACGACCCGGGCCGGGAGATGTCGGTGATCGGCCTGCTGGAGCTGGAGAACTACGTCGACGGCGTGATGCAGATGTTCGTGCCCCCCGAGGAGTGGCACTACTGGCTCACCCTGCCGGTGGTGCTCGGAGCCGACCCGCTGGTGCTGCCGGTGCCCCCCGGCACCGACGTGGACGACATGGCCGCCCGCCTAGACGCCGAGTGGCGGGCCGCCTGGGAGGCGTTCGCGGCGGCCGCCCTCGGGCCGGAGCCGGGATGATGGTTGCCGCCGCCCGCCCACGAGATCGCCGGGGCCGGCCTGTGACGCGGCCGCCCGCCCGCGGGGCTGCGGGAGCGTGGTGTGTGGCGCGGTTGCGCGCCCGCGGGGCTGCGGGGGCGTGGTGTGTGGCGCGGCCGGCGCGGCCGTCGGCGCGGTTGCGCGCCCGCGGGGCTGCGGGGGCGTCGTGCTAGCGCTGGTCACCGCCGGCGGTGCGCAGCTCGACGCCGGGTCGGTCGGGCTGGCGCTGGCCCGGCGCTGGTGCGAGGCCGGCGAGCGGGCGCTGCTCGTCGAGGCCGGCGCGGCGGGTCCCCGGCTGTCGCAGCGCCTCGGGGAGGCCGACCGGGCCGACTACTCGCCCTCGGCGCGGGGCCTGCCCTCTCTGATCGTGGCCCGCGAGCCGGTCACCCTCAGGCTGCTGGCCGACCACTGCTACAGCCTCGACACCTCCAAGGGGTCGCTGTGGGCGCTGTTCGCGCCGTCGCACCCGGAGGGCGCGCGGCGGGCGGCCGCATGGCTCGCGGGCCGGGCCTCCGATCTGGCGGCGGTGGCCGTCGAGCGCCGCGTCGTGGTGGCGTCGTCGCTGTCGCCGGACGGGGGCCCGCTGGCGCCCCTGCTGAAGGCGGTGCCGATCGTCGTCGTGCTGGCCCCGATCGAGTCCCTCGACGGGGCCAAGGCGCTTTGGACGGAGTGTCGAGACGCCGGGCTGCTGGGCTTCCGCCGCGGCTACCGGATACTGGTGGTCGAGGGCGACTCGCCCCTCAGCGACGCCGACATCAGAGCGGAGACGAGCATGCCCGTGGCCGGGAGGCTGCCGGTCATGGCCGACGACAGGGTGCTGCGCCTGCAGGGCGGGCGCCGGGACCGGGCGTTCATCAAGAGCCTCGACAAGCTCTCGGGCCGGCTGCTGGCGGCGCTGAGCCTGGACGCGGACGCGGCCGAGACCGGCCCCGGGCCGGCCGCCCAGGCCCCGGCGCGGCCCGAGCCCGCACGGCATCCCCAGCCCGTGCTCCCAGGCTCCGCGCCCGCCGGCGAGCCGCATGACTGGCAGCTGCCGCCAGGTTCGGTGCCGTCGGGTTCGGTGCCGCCGGGTTCTGTGCCGTCGGGGTCCGTGCCGTCGGGTTCTGTGCCCGCCGGCGAGCCGCCTGACTGGCGCCTGCCGCCGGATCCGATGCCGCCCAGTTCCGTGCCTGCGGGAGAACAGTCGGCGTGGTCCGAGCCTGCGGGAGAACAGTCGGCGTGGTCCGTGCCTGCGGGAGAACGGTCGGCGTGGTCCGAGCCGCGTCCGGAGGCAGGCCCGCCGGAGCAGTCACCCGTCAAGGGCGCGCCGGCGCCCGCACGCCGCGCCGCGGAGCAGGCGCGCGAGGCCCCCGGCCGGCGCCGCACGAGCCGCGGCAGGAGGTCCTGACGATGGCGCTGCGAGAGGAGATCTGGGAGGCGGTGCTGCCGGAGATCCGGGAGTTCCGGCTCAACGCCACCGACGACGCCGAGAGCGCGTCGGAGGCCTGCCACGCCATGGTCTCCGGGGTCATACGCGCCCGGGAGGCCCACGCGCTCGACACCACCGGCCGGATGCTGGCCGACGAGGACCTGGAGTGGATGTTCGACGAGCTCGCGGCCCTGCTCGGGGCCGGCCCGATGCAGCGGTTCCTGCGCCGCAAGGACGTGGAGAACATCTACGTGTTCGGGCCGGACTACGCGGTGCTGGGCCTCACCGGCGGCCGCCAGGAGCACGTGCGCGAGCCGGTGTTCGCCGACGAGGGCGACATGGTCCGCTACATCGCCCACCTGGCCACCACCCACGGCCAGACCGGGCGCCGCTTCGACCAGTCGGCGCCGCTGCTCGACCTGCGCCTGCGCACCGGCGAGCGCATCTTCGCGGCCATGGCGGTGTGCGGCACCCCGTTCCTGACGGTGCGCTGCCACCGCCAGCGGGCCATCCGGCTGGAGAACCTGGTGGAGAGCGGCTCGCTGTCGCAGCAGGCGGCCGACTTCCTGCGGGCCGCGGTGCGGCCCCCGGCGCCGGTCAACCTGCTGGTGTGCGGCGCCCTCGGCGCGGGCAAGACCACGCTGCTGCGGGCCCTGCTGGCCGAGATCGGCCCGAGCGAGATCGTGTGCACCCTCGAGCAGACCTTCGAGCTGTTCCTGGACCAGTCCCATCCGCTGACCTTCGCGGTGGAGACCCGCGAGGCCAACAGCGACGGGTCCGGCGAGATCACCATGGAGGAGCTGGCCAAGCGGTCGCTGCGCTCGGGCGCCGACCGGGTGATCGTGGGCGAGCTGCGGGGCTCGGAGGCGGCCACCTTCCTGTCGGCGTGCGGCACCGGGTCCGACGGCTCGATGGCCACCATCCACGCCTCCTCGCCCCGCCAGGCCATGGCCCGGCTGGTGCGCTACTGCCTGGGCGCCATCGGCGCGCCCGCGCAGTCGGCGCTGGTGCAGGAGGCCTCGGAGGTGATCCATCTGGTGGCGCACCTGCGGGGCGACCCCCGCACCGGCTTCCGCGGGGTGAACACCATCTCGGAGGTGCTCAGCTCCGACGGCGACCGCTTCGAGATGCACGACGTGTTCGGCCGCCGCCAGCGGGGCGGCCCCATGGTGCTGCTGGGCCGCCCCCGCAGCCCCGAGGTGATCGAGCGGCTCGCCGAGGGCGGCCTCGACATCTCCGACTGGCCCGAGGAGGCCGACGGCCCGGCCGCTGATCCGGCTGAGCCGTGGAGGGCCGGCGAGGAGGGTTTCGTTGGTGCCGGTGGGTCTGGGGCCGGGCCGGTTGAGCCGTGGAGGGCCGTTGAGGAGGGTCTCGGCGGTGCCGGTGGCGAGATGGCGGCTGAGTCCTGGGAGGAAGCGCGGGACCCGGGCCGCGGCCTGAGCGACAACGGCTGACATGCTGCAAATACTGGTCTTCGGCGTCCTGGCTGCGGCGGGTCTGGCCCTGGTGGTGCTGTCGGGCGCGCTCAGCCGCATCCGGCCCAGCAGCAAGCGGGTCCAGCGGGCCGCGGCGGCCGTGCTCGAACGCGAGGCCGTGGCCCGGCGCAAGGCCGCCTCGGAGCGGCGGCTGAGTCCGCTGATGGTGGTGCAGCTCGTCGCCGCGGTCGGGGGAGGGTTCCTGGGCTGGACGGTCACCGGCCTGCTGGGGATGATGGTCCTGCTGGGCGGCCTGGGCGCCCTGCTCCCGCCGTTCATGGCCGCGCCGGCCCGGCGCCGGCGCCAGACCCGCCAGGCGCTGGCGTGGTCGCTGTGGAGCCGCCAGCTGGCCGAGCTGGCCCGGGCCGGGTCGGGTCTCGTCGAGTCGCTGCGCGGCAGCGTCGAGCACGCCCCCCAGGAGATCGCGGCGGTCGTCGAGCGGGTCGCGGCCACCGCCGAGATGCAGGGCCTCGAGGAGGCCCTCGAGGAGTTGGCCGCCTCCGGCACGGTGTGGGAGCCCGAGGTGGCCGCCGGGCTGCGCATGGCCGCCTCCGGCGGCGGCGCGGTGGCCGACCCGCTGTTCGATCTGTGCGGCCGCATCGGCGACGTGGTCGACCTGCACCGCTCCAAGACCGAGGCGGTGGTGCAGCTGTGGACCCAGACCATCGCGCTGCTGGGCCTCGCCGGCGGGGTCGTGCTGATGATGTACCGCAACAACCCGGCCTACTTCGAGCCCTACGAGCAGGGGACCGGCCAGCTGGTGTTCGTCGGCATCGCCGGCCTGCTGCTGCTGTCGACGTCGTTCCTGGTGTACCACTCGGTGGTCCGCCAGGAGAACTCGGTGCTGGTGCCCCCCCGCCGCCGCAACCGCGCCAAGGACCCGATATGAGCCCGCGCCGCCGCCCCGAGGGGCCGCGCCGGAAACCGGAAGGACCCGCCATGAGACCGAGCACGCCCCATGATCCCGAGGACGCCTCATGAGCCCGCTGGTGATGGTCGCCGGGCTGTTGTTCTTCGCGGGGGTGGTGCTGGTCGCGGTGGGCGTGGTGGGGCCGCCGGCGCGCAGCCGCAGCTCGCACACCCCCGGCGAGACGCTGCGCGACCTGCTGCCCACGATCAAGGAGGGCGACGAGCAGAACCTGCGCCTGGCCGGCATCACGCCGGAGTCCTACGCCGTGCAGCGCTTCGCGGGCCTGGTCGTCGGCCTGGTCGTGGGCGCGGTCATCAGCGTGGCGATGGGGCGGGGCCCGCTGGGGACGGGGCTGTTCGTGGTGGCGACGGCCGCCGCCGGCTGGCTGCTGCCCATGCTCGGCGTGCGCGACACCGCCAAGAAGGCCCGAGCCGAGATCGACCAGGTGATACGGGTGTGGATCGCGCTGGTGGCCCAGCAGGTGGCCGCCGGGATGGACCCGTCGGTGGCGATGCTCAGCGCGGCCCGGGCCGGGCAGCGCAACAGCTGGCGGCTGCTGCACCGGTTCCTGCTCGCCGCCCAGCAGGACCGCCGCCCCGCCTGGGAGGGCCTCGGCGACATCGTGAACCGCTACGGCATCCACACCCTGGCCCCGGTGGTCTCGGCGCTGGGCCTGGCCGCCGAGCGCGGCACCCGCATGGCCGAGGCCATCCTGGTGGCCGCCGACACGCTGTGGCGCGACAGCACCGCCCGCGAGCGCGAGAAGGCCGCCAGCCGGGCCCAGATCATCGTGGTGCCCGCCACCGGCGTGGCCCTGGCCCTCGCCGGGATCCTCGTCTACCCGCCGTTCACGTCGCTCACCGGCGGCGGCATAACCAACCTGCCATGACCCCGCAGCCTGCGGCCGGCCCG
>JAPOQG010000149.1 GCA_026710865.1 Acidimicrobiaceae bacterium | reverse complement strand
TGGAAACAACAAACAGACATACCTCGTCTACACCTTCATGAACCGAGCCAGTGAGTGCAAGGTCACCAATTGGCCCACCGGCGTTGTTACTGACGGCAGAATTCATGGCGGTCGTCCGTGGTTTACCCAAACAGTGCGGACAGCCCCAAGTCCCCCTAGAGAGGAATCCCTACCGCTGCAAGGCGGCTGGGTGACATTGAGCAACCACACCGCCCAGCAGGCAACCGGCAAACACCTGTGCGTCGGACTCAGATTTCACCACGAGGGAGACAGCACAGGCGTGAGCGAACTCCGTGCGTTCAGCTATTACATGGATGACGCGACCCCCACCCTGGCCGGGGACATGAGCGGCAACACCCTGACTCTAACCGCAACCGACGAGTCCCAGATTTTCCAATACCGGTACATCAAGAAGAGCTGCGATACGGCCAGTCCGACCGAATCAGCAGGGTGGAGATCCCTGTGGAAATCCCTTAGCTGGATTGACGCCGGCGATGGCGCGACCAGCAAACGACTGGTCAGCAACAAGCAGGTCGAGATAGTCTTCCCGGACGGGGTCAACCAGGTTTTCTGCTTCGACGCTCAGGATATGCAAAAGAATGTCGGCCGACTAGCCTTCCGCGTCGATACCCGGCAGCGGCCGACATCGTTGACTTTGTCGACGAACGCGAGCAACAACACGGTGACCGAGGGCGGCTCGGTGACGGTCACCGCCACGCTGGATCAGCCGGCGATGGCGGCGGTGTCGGTGCCGTTGTCGGCGGCGAACGCGTCCACGGCGGCTTCGGGGGATTACACGCTGCCTGCCGCGTTCGCCATCGCAGTGGGCCAGAGAACCGCGACCGGGACGGTGCAGACGACTGATGACGATGTGGACGAGGACAACGAGAACATCGTGTTGACCACGTCGGTCAGCGGTTTGACGGTGACGGGTGCGACGGTGACGATCGCCGACGACGACACCGCGGGGGTGACGTTGAGCGCGCAGTCGGTGTCGGCGGTCGAGGGGTTCACTGCGCCGTACACGGTGAGGCTGAACACCCGTCCGACCGCGAATGTGACGGTCACGCCCACTAGCGCCACGCCCGCGGCGGCGACGGTGTCGGGTGCGCTGACATTCACCGCGGCGAACTGGAAGTCGCCCCAGCCGGTGACGGTGACCGGTGTGGCGCAGGGCACGTCGGCGATCAGCCACACTGTCGCGAGCAGCGATTCCGATTACAGCGGCGTGTCGGTGGGGTCGGTGACGGCGTCGGTGCTGGAGTCTCAGACGAAGTACTCGGTCACTCCTGCGTTGACGATCCCGGAGTTCCACGCGGCGAGAGCGCTGACGGTGACGCTGGGCCAGGTCGCGCCCGCGGGCGGGATCACGTTGGCTGTGGCCTATGACTTCTCGGGCGGCACCGCGACCCGTGCCGACCTCCGAGAGGCGCCAGCGGAAGTGATCGTTGCTGAGGGCGACACGACGGCGGAGTTGATGCTGGTGACCCGCCACGACGAGGTCGTCGAGGACGACGAGACGTTCACCGTGACCGTCACCGCGGACGCCGCGGCGCAGGCGGCGGGCTGGACGCCGGTCAGCGGGCAGGACACCGCGACGGTCACGATCACAGACGACGACACCGCCGAGGCGAGTGTGGGGTTCTGGTCCGCGGTCGAGCCGCAGCTCAGCGGCATCGCGGCGTCCCGCAACAGCCGCTCCAATGTGTCGGTGGTGTTGAGCAGGCCACCTGCGACGCCTGTCACCGTCGAGGTCGAAGTGGACGCCTCGAGCACCGCGACGGAGTATGTGGACGATCAGAATCCCGGCGATTTCCGCATCGTCGACAAGACGCTCACGTTCACCCCCGGCGGCAGCGGCGGGCGCTACCAGACGCTGTGGGTGGACATTGCCGACAGCGCCGAGACCGCCAACGAGACCATCGTGTTGCGCATCGCGGACCACAGCGGCAACGACCTGGGCCGCCACTACACCCGCTACGCCCCCAACCGCACCTACACCATCACGCTGTGGCCGAGAACCGGCGGACTGTGAAGTGCCCGAGGACGAGCGGGGATGGTCAGTACCGGTGGGCCAAGGCGTACCGATTTGCGAACTCTTGGTGGGAGGTCCAGCTTTGATGAGTCCGGTTTGGCCGCTCGCCCTACTCGCTGTGCGCGTCGCTTTGCCAGCCAGTGCCGAAGATGTATCCGTCGTACTCCGCCACGTACACCCGCAGCGAATCCGACTCCACCCACTCGCCGTCTGAGGCAAGGTGTGTGGCGTCGAGGCCGGCCGCGCCGAACAGGTCCTGGACGTCCCCGCCGATCAACGACGGGTCCGAGTGCCCCACGATCTTGCCGTCAGGTCCGCCGATGAAGGCGAACCAGTGCCCGTCTACCGTCTCGGCAGCGTTGTAGTAGGCGACGGCCGCTTCCAGCCCCGCCAACGCGCTCGCCGGGCTGGCAAAGTAGGCCATGGTTCCCGCCAGGCCCACCTGGCGGTACTGGTCCACCGCCACCGTCACCAGTTGCTTGGTGAACGTGTCGGCGTCGATGTACCAGCCCGAGGCGAACAGCAGCCCGTCACGCTTCGTCACCCAGACGTTCTTGAGCTCCACATCATCGAAGCCGGACCCTATGCCCCCGCTCTGGGGGTTGCGGTATACGTAGGAGACCCACTTGCCCTCCTCGGTGGCCGCAAGCATCTCCGGCCCGAACTCGTAGCCGTTGGCGTCGGTGCCCACCCAGCCCTTCACGTCCAGGCCCCGGCGTTCGGGTTCAGGGTGTGCGATGACCAGGTCGTTGTCGTCGATGATGAAGACGTACCACTGGCCGTCGATGCTCTCTGGGCTGTTGTAGTAGGCGAGGGTGGCGTCCAGGCCCTGGGTCTCATACCGCGCAATGGCGCTGTCCACGACGTACTGCGTGTACTCGGCGGGGGCAGCCTTGGCCGGGATGCCCGCGATGGCGGCCCGCACGATCTCGTTGACCTCCGCCCGTGTCAGCCCTGCCGCGGCAGGAGGCTCCTCGGGCGTGTCGTTGCCCGTCGCATCCACAAAGGCCGAGGACTCGGCGGCCATCTCCGCCCGCACGATCTCGTTGACCTCCGCCCGTGTCAGCCCTGCCGTGGCAGGAGGCTCCTCGGGCGTGTCGTTGCCCGTCGCATCCACAAGGGCCGAGGACTCGGCGGCCAGTTCCGCCCGCACGATCTCCTCCACCTCCGCCCGTGTCAGCCCCGCGTCGTTACCTCCGCAGGCGGCGAACAGCGTGAAAGCGCCAAGCGCCAGCGCCGCCAGCGAAACCGTCCGTCGCAGCGGGCCGGTCACCCCGCAATGCCCATTGGCTACAGGCCCCCGTGCTGGGTTCCGTCATCGCTGCCGTCCGTGACCGTCACGTACGCGCCGAGGGCACCTTCGGGCGAGCGGAACGGGTCGCCCGGGCTCGTGCTGGTGGTGGAAGAGACATGGACCAGCGCCTGGAAGTGCTCGTGGACGCTGTCGTCGTCGGCAACCCCCGTCACCGTCACGGTCTGGCCGACGTTCCAGTTGGACGAGGTGAAGGTCATCGTCGTCGGCGACACCGTGCCGACGCTGACATCGTCTCGGCGTTTCATACAGTGTTTTACCATTCTTCTACTGGTCACACCCGGCCCGCACTCACGCTCGCCGCATATGGCGTACTCGACATCATATCCCGGGTCAGGGAATCTCGCTCAGGTCTAGGTTTGGGTCTGATGCAACGAGATGATGGCCAAGCCGTCGAACCGGAGCCCTGAGCGCAAGCTGCAGGCGTTGAGCACCCGTTGGCTCATGCCCGTCCGTGGGTGGGAGAGGGTCCGCGACTGCTGATGCGCTTCCAGGAGGAGTGCGACCTGCCCGGCGACCTGTGGCTCATCGTGGCTGCCAGCGGCCAGTTGATGCAGTTGCCGCCGGCTGAGTCATTCGTGAAGCGTGTCGAGTGGGACGATGATCTGCCTGTTGCATGGAGGCCCCACGACGACGCGGGCTCACCCGTCCGGTGCCGCCCGGGCCGACGCTTCGGCCGCCCCGCGGTGTGCGGCATCAGCACGTTGGCGATCTTCGAGCATGTTGATGGGGGCGAGTCCGAGGAGGAGATAGCCGACCAGTTCGATCTGACCGTGCAGGATGTCCGCTGGGCGGTGGCGTATGAGACTTCCCGCGCCGCGCCTCTCGCGGCGTGAAACCCGCCACGGTTCGCTACTACTTCGATGCCGACATCCTCGGTCTCGGCAAAGTTGTCGCCGGACTCCGCCCTGACGCGACCTACCCGGGAGATCCGGGCGCTGTTATGCGCAAGCGGAAGCGATCCCCGTGCACAATTGCTGGCACAGATGTCGACGATGTCGATTGGATTCCTCGTGTAGCTGCACCGCGGTCTCAGGCGGCTTGAAGCTGCTCGCCCCGCTGGTGGGCGGGTTCGGCGATCTCGTCCGGCGTGCGGAACAGGCAGAGCGTCGTTGCGGCGCGGCCGACAGCGTCCCGCGTCCGCTCCTCGTAATGGTCGAGGATCTTCAGCGGCCACGACTCGCCGCTCGGCGGCGGAAGCTCCCAGGTCACGATGACGATCCACTCGCCGTCGAAGTCGAAGTCTGGCTCCACCGACAGGTAGCGGACTCGAGCATCGTCTCCCTGCGAGCGGAGCAAGGCGTTGAGTTTCGGCCTGATGGTGCGCGACGTCGTGCTCACCCGAAACGAGGTGGACGAGCTGATGGCCGGCCAGTTCACGTCCAGCGCCGCGCCGACCGGCACGACCAGGCTGAGCGACTGGCTCCAAGACAACTCCGACAACCTCGGCAGACGGTACGTGTCCGAACTGGGGCGCAACTTCCGCCGCATCGAGCAACGCCGCTGGATCAAGCGCCGGCCGGCCCGAGATGAGGCCGGGGGAAAGCCCTCATCTGGCATGGTGCCGCCCCACCGGGGATCGCCCTACCCGTGACCCGTATGGAGTGCCCGGTGGTGGAGGCATGGACGGGCGAGGCCTACGAGCCGAACGCCGCGGCGATGGCCGCCATGCTCGACGCTGGCTCTGGAGCCCACGGCCCGAACGGCTGCGGCCAGCATCGCCGCGGCGCGCTCAGCGACCAGCGTCCGCGCCGCGGCGGCCTCTGCATTCCCATGACGCATATTCGGAAACCAAATGGTCAGGGTGGTATGATGCTGGAGTGTCCATCGACGCAGACCGCGAACTCGAAGCGATCAGATGGCCCGACGGGATCCGATGCCCGGCCTGCGGATCCAGCGACCTAGCCCGCGCGGACCGACGGTATCGGTGCCGCCGATGCCGGACCCCGTTCTGTTGGAGCACCGGCACGGCGCTCCACGCGACGAAGCTGCCCGCCGAGTTGTGGATGCGCGCCGTGAAGGCAACCGACACGACCCATCGAGGCCTCGCCGGGGCCCTCAGCGTCTCGGTCCCGACCGCGAGGCGGATCGCAGCCCTGCTCGACACAGTGCCCGGCATCGACCCCGACGCCCGGCTGAGGGGCCTGCTCGCAGCGCCGCGGCCGCTGCCTAGACGCTCACGCACGAGCCCCACCCCACCGCCGCACCGCTCTGTGGCCAACTCGCCGGTGCCGTTGGGCACCCCGGCACGGCTGGTGGCGCAGTCGCGGGCTCTCACCAACGGCGAACGGCGCGTGATCAACGCTCTGCGCCATCGACCGTTCGGTGCTACCGCCCGGGCCGTCGCCGGTCTCAGCGGCGTGTCGGTGGGTCACACACGGCGGTGCCTGCGCCACCTTGAGAGGCTCGGGGTGGCCCGCGTCGACATCCAGGCACGCTCATGGGGTTACTCACAGCTTCGGCGGCGTTTGTGGCGGCTCGACTACAGCGGCAACTCCCGATGCGCCCAGATGCTCGGGCTGCTGACCCGCTCGCCTGTGCGCGCCGCGGCGACCGACGACGACATGGTGCCCGCAGAGTTCTGGTTCTGCTTCTGGTCAGGCACGCCGGCCGATCAGCTGAGGATCAGCACCGACGGGCTGCTGATCGCGGAGACCCTTGTCGGCGGGCACCACCCGGCGGCGCGGCTGTGGGCGCTCAACACGCTGCCAGCGGAGGTGCTTCGCCGGTGCCGCTCGTTGCGTGGCTGCGACACCGGCAAGAACGCAGCCGCCATAGACGCCGCCCTAGCGAGCAGGCGTGGCTGAGATCGACTCGTACGCAGACGTGCTCGGACCGGCCCAGCGCGCCGCTTGGAGCAGGGCGGCCGAGATCGCTGACCGTGTCGGCGGTGTCCTGATGGGCGGCACCGCCGCCGCGCTGCATCTACGCCACCGCGAGTCCGAGGACCTCGACATCATGACGATGCGCAAGTTCTCTGGGGCAGCCATAGCGAAACGACTCGCCCGAGACTTCAACGCTGTGGAGGTGACACACGCCTGGGAGAACTCCTGCCGGGGCATAGCTGACGGTGTGAACATCGACGTGTTCAAGGCGCTACCGCGCAGCAGCGTAGGCCCGCGCGGTCTGCGCAGAGTGGCGAAGGGTCCGATCGTGTGCGCAATGCCGGTCGGATCGCTGCCGGATCTCCTCGCGACGAAACTCGAGATCATCAGGTTCCGGCCGAAGCTGCGCGACTACATCGACCTGCACGCCATCGACAAGCTCAGCAACTACACCCTCGAGGACGGCCTGGGGTTCTACTGCCACCGGTTCGGCCATGACACACTCCCGGCGGACTTCGCAGAGACCATTCGTCTGCTCTCCGACGCCGGCACCCTCCCATCGGACCCCCACTTCGAGCACATGCGGGCAACAGTCCTGGCCCATCTACGTAGCCGCGCCGGCGAACTCGGACAGTTCGCAGCACAACAGCACAGCCTTCATTGGGATCCGACACCGCCGGCCCCGTCGCGGCGCACCATACGGCCAATCGAGTCGATGAGACTCAGCTCAGCAACTCAGCCATCCAGACTCGTGGTGTGCGGACAACGGCTCGGACCGCGGCGGACGTGTCAGAGGAAGCTGGCCACCAGACCATGCCCCGACCATCCCGACAGTCCGGGCAGCCTCACGATCAAACGACGCCGCTGACCACAACCTGAGCCGACCATCAACGTCCGGCGTGCGCCGGTGCCGGCCATGGCTTAGTGCCAACATCGTCCGCCGTCAGTTGCCAGTTTCGTCTGGGGCTGAGACGATCAACACAGTCCAGGCGCAGATGGATCGGGGCGACCTGCCGGAAGGCGATCGAGGCCACGGTGGACACGGGCGCCTTCTACAGCGTGGTCCCGGCGCGCCTGCTGCACGACATCGGTGTCGAGCGTTCCTTCAGGCGCCGGGTGCGCCTGGCCGACGGGAGGGTCGTGGATGCCGACATCGGCGAGGCGCGGATGACCGTCGACGGCGAGAGCGTGACGACGCCGCTGGTGGTCTTCGGCGAGGACGACGCTCCGTCCCTGCTCGGGGCCTACACCCTCGAGGGCCTCGCCCTGGCAGTCGACCCGTCGACCGGCGCCTGGTCCCCCGCGGCCTCCTCCCGTGGTGAGGCACACACGAGGGCTCGGTTCCTGCCGGCCCCGCCCTGCAAGCGTGCCGTAGGTCCGAGGCCCCGGCGATTGATGGCAGCCGGCTTACCCGGAGGCGGTCGCTCGTGCGGCGTTCGTCGGGCATTATGGGAGCGTGGATGTGAAGACGCTGAACCGTCCGGTGTACTCCCTCGCTGACGCTGCGGAGATACTGCGAATGAGCCCCAGCACGCTCGCGTGGTGGCTCGACGGCGGCGAGCGTGGGCGGCGCGTCTATCCGCCGGTGATCCGCGTTGAGCCGACAGGCGAACGCAGCCTTACGTGGGCCGAGTTCGTCGAGGCCGGTCTGCTGCGCCAGTATCGCCGAGAACTTGGCGTGCGGCTTCACGAGATCAGGAGGTTCGTTGCCGCTCTCAGAGATGAGTTGGGTGTTGAGCACCCGTTGGCTCATGCCCGTCCGTGGGTGGGAGAGGGCCCGCGACTGCTGATGCGCTTCCAGGAGGAGTGCGACCTGCCTGGCGACCTGTGGCTCATCGTGGCTGCCAGCGGCCAGTTGATGCAGTTGCCGCCGGCTGAGTCATTCGTGAAGCGTGTCGAGTGGGACGATGATCTGCCTGTCGCATGGAGGCCCCACGACGACGCGGGCTCACCCGTCCGGTGCCGCCCGGGCCGACGCTTCGGCCGCCCCGCGGTGTGCGGCATCAGCACGTCGGCGATCTTCGAGCATGTTGATGGGGGCGAGTCCGAGGAGGAGATAGCCGACCAGTTCGATCTGACCGTGCAGAATGTCCGCTGGGCGGTGGCGTATGAGACTTCCCGCGCCGCGCCTCTCGCGGCGTGAGACCCGCCACGGTTCGCTACTACTTCGATGCCGACATCCTCGGTCTCGGCAAAGTTGTCGCCGGACTCCGCCCTGACGCGACCTACCGGGGGATCCGGGCGCTGTTATGCGCAAGCGGAAGCGATCCCCGTGCGCAATTGCTGGCACAGATGTCGACGATGTCGATTGGATTCCTCGTGTAGCTGCACCGCGGTCTCAGGCGGCTTGAAGCCGCTCGATGCGGTGTGCGTTGCGTGGATGAAGGTGCCGCCCCAGGTGGCGTGGGACCTCGCCAGGTTGCTGTCGGACCATGTCGCGGATTACGAGAGCGAATATGGTAGCTTCACTCCAAAGCCACCTGATGAGCAGGAGCTATCATGACGTTTGTCCACATCGTCGGTTCGAATCGTTTCGTTTACGAGTGGAATCGCTCCCTCGAGCCGTTTCGTCCCACCGCGGCGGACCGGGAGAAGTTGCGCCAACTCGCCGACGGCTACGACGAGGCCGAGCACG
>JAPOQG010000156.1 GCA_026710865.1 Acidimicrobiaceae bacterium | reverse complement strand
GCGGCACCCGGCCCGGCGCCGGCGCCCTTCTCGAGGCTCTGATGCGCGTCATGCCCGCCGTCTACAACGTCCACGAGGACACAGAGGAGTCCTGATGAGCACTGACAACTCCCCCGACACCCCCGCTGACGACACCTACGAGCGGGGCGTAGCCATGGTGACCGAGATCTACCAGGGCGAGGTGCCCGCCCTGCCCGAGGGCGCCATGGCCTTCAACGACGTGATGATGCGCAGCCTGTTCGCCGAGGTGTGGGACCGCGACGTGCTGTCGATCCGGGACCGGCGCCTGCTCATCATGGGCGTGATCGCGGCCCGGGGGTCCACCGACGTGTGGAAGCTGCAGGCCCAGTCGGCCCTCAGGCGGGGCGAGCTCACCCCCGACGAGCTGCGCGAGACGCTGATCGCGCTGGCCCCCTACGCCGGCTACCCGGTCGTCGCCCCCCTGATTGGCCCCTGCGAGACCGCCATCAACGACTGGACCGAAGCCCAGGGTTGAAGCTGCCGCCGAGCCTGCGAGCGGATCGGGTTCAGCCCGGACGCACGGACTCTGGCACGGGGCGCGTCCAGCAGGGCGGCGATGCCACAAATCGCCTCGCCGCCCTCACTCTCCCAATTTCCGGTGGTTTTAGGCGACTATCGACCCTAACCGCCGGAATATGCGGCCGAAGGCACGGATGGGTACTGATCCGCTTCACCATGAGAGTGCCTGGGCTAGCTAGCGTTGCTGCCATTTCCGGCGCTGTGCCGCCCGCGGTGCAGGCTGGGGACGATGGTATGGCCTTGTCGAGCTTCGGGGACTTCTACGGACTGCAGTACCGTCCCATGGTCCGGCTGGCCCAAGCTCTCGTGGACACCTCAGAATCCGCCGAGGAGATCGTCCAGGACGCCTTCGTCAACAGGGAGTCCGCGAGGTCTCCGGCGGCGACGGCCTCCAAGTGGTGTTCGAGGATCCCGAGACCGGAGCCGACCTGGTCACGTTCACCGCGGAGGACCTGGTCCCCATCTTCATGCCCGCGGTCGACGGCTCGACCGCGCCGCTCACGTCCGGCGGATATGAGCCACCCGAGATGTGGATGGGCTGGTCGGCCGACGGAACCCTCTGGGGCTGGCAGCCGATGGCTGAGGCCTTCGGGATCGACGACGGCGAGCTGTGGGCCGAGTTCGCGGTGGGCGGCGACTTCGTGCTGGCCCGGGTCGAGACGATCGAGCTTCAGGTTCCCGAAGCGCCGGTGGGACCGGACGGAGAACCGGCGGCGATCCTGACGATCGAGGACCCTGATGCTCTCGAATCGGTCGGCGTGGGCGGGCCGGCCTCGAACCGCTCGGCAGGCTCCGGCGAGCCGCAGCCGCCCCGCTGGTTCATCGGCCGAGTCCCATAGCGCGCACGGGCCGCCCAGGCCAGCGCCGGCGCCGGGCCGTCAGCCGACTGACCAGATCAGGACGTTGAAGGCGCCCATGCCGGCCGGGTCCAGCAGGGCCTCGGCCTCGCGGGCTCGGCTGCGGGCCTTCAGGGCGTCGAGGTCGCCGACGCCGGCCCGCTCGGCCCATGCGGCCCGCCCCCCGGCCACCAGTTCCTCGATGCCGTGGTCCCTCAGGAACCCGGCCTGGGTGCACACCTCGGCCCGGTGGTCGGCCTGCACCTGGTCCAGAGCCACGTCCGCGGTGATGTCGCACGACCCCGGCTCAACCAGCCAGGAAGTGTCGCCTCGATGGTGCCGGTGTGTTCGCAGCCATCCCAGGCCGGCACCGAGATCATCCGACGAAGCGCCCCGCGCGGCCAGGACCGGCGTGCCGGCGCCGTAGTCGAAGGCCACGATCCAGCCGACCTCGAGCAGCTCGTGGGCAGCAGCCACCCATTGACGGGCGGCCCCCTGAACCGGTACTCGCGCTCCGATGGCGATATCGGGAAGATCTGCGAAGTCCGACGGAGGCGGAACCGCGGCCAGGCCGAACCTGCCGCGACCGCGACTGCCCTCGACGGTGACCCGCAACTCCTCCCAGCCGTCGCCAGTTCGACGCGCTGCGTCGAAAGGGAGGTTGTCGAGCAGTTCGTTGGCCACGACCACGCCGGCCGGCGCGCCCTGCGGCAGCGCGTCCCGCACCCGGGCCGCGCTCGTGACCATCGGATGTTGCGGATGCAGGGCCCGCTGCGCGGGCGACAACTCCACCAGCACCAGCCGCAACGCGCCCGCGGCCATGCAGCCCGGCTCGGCGGCCAGCACCGAGCGGGCCAGCGTGCCGGGCCCCGCCCCCCAGTCGATCACCGTGAACGGTTCAGGCTGGCCCAGCTCGGCCCACCACCCGTCCAGCGCCCGGGCAAGCACCGCGCCGAACAGCGGTCCGACCTCGGGCGCGGTCAGGTAGTGCCCGGATCGTCCTCCGGGCCGACCGCCCCCGGCCCGCATGTAGAAGCCGCCGTCCGGGTCGTACAGGCAGGCCTCGACGAACTCCGACACCGGGATCGGCCCCCGGGCCGCGATCCTGGCGGCGAGGCGCTGCCCGACCGTCACCAGCAGCATGGTCCGGTCTCATCGCCCGCATCCCACGGATCGATCACATCGACGCCGGTGTCTTCGAAGTCCCGGATGTTGCGGGTAGCCGCCGCCATGGCCCGCGATCGCGCTATGGCAGCGATCTGACCGTCGGCTTGGGCGATGGGACGAGCCGCCGCTCGGCTAGCCGCCGCGATCGCCGCGTAGGCGCGCGCCGCGGCGCTGTCGAAGGGCAGGATCCGACCGGCGAAGTCCTCCCGGAGCATCGCCTCGACCGACGATTCGACCGCTCTCCTGCGCCGGCCCGGCGCCATGACCGCCACGCCGTAGCGGAGTTCGGCCTCGCCCACGGCAGTGAAGAACAGGTCGGCGGCGTCGCGGCCGGCCATCCACGCCTCCACCGCGGGATCAGGCGATGGGCGCATCAGCTCGGTGCTCGCCACGGGCGCCCCTCTTGCCAGTCCGGGCCGAGCCTAAGCCTCCAATGATTGCATTGCAATCACACAGCGCGCTCAGTCGAGGGGCGGAAGGCCTCCTGCCTCAGCGCTCGCCCCGGCAAGCCGACCAACCCCCGAACCAGCCTCTGTGACCGCGCCGCCGGCGCCGCGCTGAATGGCAGCATTCTGATGACTTTATTACTGCATCAAGATGTTATACTCGCTCCATGCGCACAACGGTGACACTGGCCGACGATGTGGCCGCCGCCGTCGAGCAGTTGCAACGGTCACAGGGCATAGGCGTGAGCGAGGCGGTCAACCGCTTGGTGCGCGAGGGCCTGGCCAAGCCCGAGCCGACCTCACAGTACGTGCATCAGAGCTACGACATGGGCCTGAAGATCGACGTCACCAACATCGGCGAGGTCCTCGCCATGCTCGACGAACTCGACGACGAGCCGGACTGACGGTGCTGGTCGACGCCAACCTGCTGCTGTACGCGACCGATCTGTCTTCACCGCACCATCAGGCGTCGAGGCAATGGCTGGAGATGGTGCTGCAAGGCAACCGCCGAGTGGCGCTCCCGTGGCAGTCCATCGGCGCGTTCTTGCGGGTCAGCACGAACCCGCGCGCGTTCGCAAGGCCGATCACCGGCACCCAGGCGTGGAGTCGAGTGCGTCAATGGCTGGACGCGCCTCCGACGTGGATCCCGCCGGCTACTGAGCACACGGCCGCCATCCTGGGCGACTTGATTGTCACGCACCACGTCACGGCGAATCTCGTGCCCGACGCCATGCTGGCCGCGCTGGCCATCGAGAACGGCCTGACCATCATGAGCGCCGACACCGACTTCGCCCGCTTCAGCGAGGCCCGCTGGCAGAATCCCCTGGTCGGGTGACGTTGCGTGCCGGCATCGGGCATGCACCACGACTCCGGGACCGCCTCCCTGACTTGTTGGAATGCAGCCTCGCGGGGCGACGCTGCGGTGTTCTACCAAGAGTACGTGCCAGTGGCCGACGACCTCTGGGAGAACCCTCTGACGTCTTGAACCACGCTGCGGTCCCGGCCGCGGCCAGAGCGTGACCTGAGACATTCGGCCGGGACGGCGTCAAGATATATTGACGCATCCCGATTCGGCCGATAGAGTCCATGAGTGGACATCATGGAGACTGCTCGCAAGCATGAAGTGTCCGATGAAGACATGCTACATGCCCTGAAACATCATCAGCACGCATATATCGAGGACGACCGCGGCTTCAAGATGTACGTCGGTCCTTCGACCACGGGCGAACTGCTGGAGGTCGGCGTCGTGACTCGCGGCGAGCACGCACGCATCGTCCATGCGATGCCAGCAAGGGCTGAGCTTCTGCCTAGGAGGACGGGGAGATGAGTGACCAGCAACCAGTCAACGACGAGATGCAGGAGAGCTGGTGGGAGCAGCGCGCCGAGGCCTTCGCGGCGTGGGCCGAGAACCTCGACCCGTCCGACCTGAGGCCCCTCGACACCAGGGCCCTCCAGCAACTCTCCAAGCTCGCGGGGCTGCGCCAAGACATCGACGACGCCATCCTCGCCGCGGTGCGAGAGGCACGCCAACAGTGCAGCACCTGGTCAGAAATCGGTTCCATGCTCGGCGTAACCAAGCAGGCCGCCCAGCAGAGGTTCACCCCACTGCTCGCCAGCGACCCACCCGAGGACCCCGGCCGCGCCAGCACACGGAGCCTGTCGGCAACCCAAGCCGACCGGCTCAGCCCACGGGTCTAGATCCTCTCATATGTGATACCATATGGTATGGCTCGACGCGAGGTACTAGTACAGCTTGACGACGACTTGGTCGGCCGGCTCGACGAGATCGCGCGGGCGCGCGGCACCAACCGATCGGCGCTGCTGCGCGAGGGAGCGCAAGCGGTGATCGACGCCGACGAGCGACGCGACGCGGACCGGTGCCTGATCGACGCATACCGGCGCATGCCCGAGGACCCGGCACTGATCGAGTCCGCAGCCCGCCTTGCGGCGCGGACGATGCCTGAGTGGTAGTCCGAGGCGAGATCTACTGGGCCGACCTCGGTCCGCCGGCCCGACGGCGGCCGGTATGCGTGCTGACCCGGGACGCGGCTCTCGGCGTGCGCACATCGGTCACGTGCGCGCCCATCACCCGCACCGTGCGGGGCATCGACTCAGAGGTTGAGGTCGGGGCCGAGCAGGGCCTCAGCGAGCGCAGCGTCATCAATTGC
>JAPOQG010000422.1 GCA_026710865.1 Acidimicrobiaceae bacterium | reverse complement strand
TTCTAGGGCTGCTTGCTCAGGGCTGACGGCGGGCGTCGCGCCGAGTGGGTCATCTAGCGTCGCTGCGGACAGCGGCCCGGCGACTTCTCGGAGCCGCCGGTAGGGGTGTTCCGGATTCTAGGAGAGTGCTGAGCAACTGGTGTGTCAGCCAGTCAGAACAGTTGCAGACTGCCTATCAGAAACAATGCAGACTGCTGATTGAAGTCGCCAGCCTCTTGCCTGTGGAATACCGGGACAGGATCGTCGACAGCGTTCTGGCCGCCCGCCTGCGGGCCGCTGCGGCGGTGGTGATTCGTTACTGAGGGGTCCGGTTGTCCCGCGACTTCCAGAGCGCCCGTCGCAGTGGCTGGAGCAGGAGTTGGGCCTCGGCTACGCCGCTGCGGAAGGCCACCACCGCATAGACACCGACCGCGGACGCGGCCGCCAGCGGCGCCGACAGGACCGGGGGCCAGCCGTCCACCAGCAGCTTGAGCGCGGCGGTCGCCGCGAAGGAGATCGCGGCGGCTGCAGCCGGGGCGCCGAGTGCTGACCGCACTGCGTCCGGGGAGCCGAACCGGCGCGACAGTAGGGCGATCTCCGTCCAAGCGGCCACCGCCGATCCCAGGGCCAGCCCGACCGCGCCCAGTCGCACGACATCGTCCAACGCTCGCTCGGCTGCGGGCAGCGCCCACGCCAGTCCCAGGGCGTCAGCGGCGCCGAGCAGCCCGTCGGAGCCGACCACGATGCGGTCCAGCGGGAACATCACGACCGTGCCGACGGCGGCGGCCACCACCACCCGGACGGCGGCGATGCGGGCGGGCCCGGCCGTGTCGCCCCGGGCGTAGCAGGCGTTCTGGAGCACCCGGCTCACTCCGGTCGCGGGCAGCCCGAGCGCGTAGGCCGCGACCACGAACCAGACCAGCACGGTGTCGGCCGACCCGAACACCCCGCCCTCGAACAGCAGGCTCACGATGAGGTCGCCGGCCGCGGCGTAGACCGAGGCCGCCAGCAGCATCCAGAACGCCACCCGGTGGACGGCAGCGCGGGAGCGGGCTGCCAGCGCATCCGGGTCATTGGCCAGGCGCGACATCTCGGGCAGTTCGGCCGCGGCGACGCTCATGGCGAACAGGCTCACCGGGAGCATGTACAGGATCTGGGCCCGGTACAGGGCGGCCACCGCCCCGGCGGCCAGCAGCGACGCCAGCATCAGGTCGACGTAGGCCGAGACCTGCACCACGCCCCGGCCCAGCACCGCCGGACCGAACCGGCGCCGGACCTCGCGCAGGCCGTTGTGGTCCCGCATCCAGCGCAGCCGCAGGCCCCGGGCCAGGCGCATGGTGAGCGGGAGCTGGACCAGAAGCTGGGCCAGGCCGCCGCCGGCCACGCCCCAGGCCAGGGCCCGGGCCACCCCGTCGAGGTCGAGGGCCAGGATCCAGGCCACCACCAGCGCCCCCACCTGCACCGCGTTCCACAGCACCGGCGCGGCGTACGACACGAAGAAGCGGCGGTGGCTGTTGAGCACGCCCAGGCACCACGCCGACAGCACTGCGAAGCCGGTGCCCAGCGCGGTGATGCGCACCAACGAGACGGCCAGTTCGAAACGCTCGCCGTCGAGGCCGGGCGCCAGCACGAAGGTGACGGGCCGGGCCAGGGTCACGATCAGCGCCACTGCCAGCCCGACCACGGTCATCAGCGCGGCGGCCACCGCCCCGGCCACGCGGCCCGGTTCGGTCGGGTCGCCGCCCTCATCGTCGGCCTCGTCGAGCAGGCGGCTGTAGACGGGCACGAAACTGGCCGACAGCACGCCCTCGCCCAGCAGGTTCTGGAGCATGTTGGGGATGCGCATGGCCACCGCGAAGGCGTCGCCGGCCGCGGTGTTGCCCAGCAGCCTGGAGGCGACGGTCTCACGGCCCAGACCGGCCAGCCGGCTCGCACCGATCCCCAGCGCCACCAGCAACGGGCCCGATGCCCGCCGGGGCCGTCTCGGCTCGGTCACGTGATCAGTCGCTGCCTGGAAGGTCCACCATGCGTGGGCGCGAGGCTAGCCGGGCTGCCCCTATAGCCTGAGACGATGAGCAGCGCAGCAACCACCGTCGTGCCGTCCGCCGCGCCCGCCGAGTCTGCCGACCCGCCCGCCCCCGGCCCGGGAGCCGAGCCCGCCGTGACGCCCGTCGCGGAGCTGGCCGCGAGGGCCAAGGCTGCTTCCAGGCTGATGGCGGCCGTGTCCACCGCGGCCAAGGACGCCGCGCTCCATTCGGCCGCCGACGCGCTCGTGGACCGGACCGGCGAGATCTGCGCGGCCAACGCCGTCGACGTCGCCCGGGCCGAGGCCGGCGGGACTCCGGCGGCCCTCGTCGACCGCCTCCGCCTCTCGCCGTCCCGCATCGAGGCCATGGCCGGCGGCCTGAGGCAGATCGCGGCCCGCCGGGATCCCGTCGGCGAGGTGGCCGACGGCTGGGTCCGGCCCAACGGGCTGCGCATCGAGCGGGTCCGGGTCCCCCTCGGCGTGGTGGCCATCATCTACGAGAGCCGCCCCAACGTCACCTCCGACGCGGCCGGCCTCTGCCTCAAGTCGGGCAACGCCGCCTTCCTGCGGGGCTCGTCGTCCGCCATCACCTCCAACCTGGCCATCGCGGCCGCCATCCGCGACGCCATCTCCGCGGCCGGGCTGCCCGCCGACGCCCTCGTCCTGGTCGAGGACACGTCGAGGGCCGCCGCGGTGGAGTTCATGCAGCAGAACGACTACATCGACTGCCTCATCCCGCGGGGCGGCCCGTCGCTCATCTCGTCCATCCTCGAGCACGCCACCGTTCCCGTCGTGATCGACGGCGCCGGCAACTGCCACGCCTACGTCGACGCCACCGCCGACCTCGACACCGCCCTCGACATCGTCGTCAACGGCAAGACCCAGCGGCCAGGGGTGTGCAACGCCCTGGAGTCGCTGGTGGTCCACTCGGCGGTGGCGGACGAGTTCCTGCCCCGGGCCGCCGGCGCGCTGGCCGGCGTCGAGCTGCTCGGCGACGAGCGGGCCCGCCGGGCGGTGCCGTCGATGGGGGAGGCCACCGCGGCCGACCACGCCACCGAGTTCCTCGACCTCAAGTTGTCGGTGAGGGTTGTGGACACCCTCGACGAGGCCATCTCGCATGTGAACAGCAACGGCTCGGGCCACTCCGAGACCATCATCACCTCCGACATCGCGGCCGCCGACCGGTTCACCCGCGAGGTCGACGCCGCGGCAGTGCTCGTCAACGCCTCCACCCGGTTCGTGGACGGCGAGGAGTTCGGTTTCGGCGCGGAGATCGGGATCAGCACCCAGAAGCTCCACGCCCGGGGTCCGATGGGTCTCGACCAGCTGACCACCCTCAAGTTCGTCGTGCGCGGCGAGGGCCACATCCGCTAGCCGACCGCGGGACTGATCACAATGTCGCACCGCTTCACCGACGTCGACGCGGTCCGCGAGGGCCTCGCCAAGGTCGACTACCTCTGCGACTCCGGCCTGGCCGGAGTGGTCTACCTCGCCGACCGCCTCGACAAGCCGGTGCTGGTGGAGGGCCCGGCCGGCACCGGCAAGACCCAGCTGGCCAAGAGCGTGGCCGAGGTCACCGACAGCAGGCTCATCCGCCTGCAGTGCTACGAGGGCCTTGACGAGGCCAGGGCGCTCTACGAGTGGAACTACAAGAAGCAGCTCCTGCGCATCCAGACCGAGCGCGAGGCCGACGTGGCCTGGGACGACATCTCCACCGACATCTTCTCCGACGAGTTCCTGCTCACCCGGCCGCTGCTGGAGGCCATCCGGGCCACCGACCCGATCGTGCTGCTGATCGACGAGGTCGACCGGGTGGAGGTGGAGACGGAGGCCCTGCTGCTGGAGATCCTCAGCGAGTACCAGGTGTCGATCCCGGAGCTGGGCACCATGGAGGCGCTGCAGGTGCCGCTGGTGTTCCTCACCTCCAACAACACCCGCGAGCTGAGCGAGGCCCTCAAGCGGCGCTGCCTGTACCTGCACATCGACTACCCGTCGATGGAGCGCGAGAAGGAGATCGTGCTGGCCAAGGTCCCCGACATCACCGAGAACCTGGCCGACCAGGTGGCCCGGGTGGTCCGCTCCATCCGGCGACTGGAGCTCAAGAAGCCGCCGTCGGTGTCGGAGACGCTCGACTGGGCCCGCACGCTGGTGCTGCTCGGCGTGCAGCACGTCGATGCCGGCGTTGCCGCCGAGACGATCAACATCCTGCTCAAGTACCAGAGCGACATCGCCCGGGCGAGCAAGGAGCTGGCGACAGTCGAGGGCCTCGACGCGTGAGGCCGGGCGTGCCGGGCCGTGGCCGGAGCGGCCCGTGAGCGCCGCGACCACGAGGCCGGGCGTGCGGGGCTGTGGCCGGGGCGGTCCGTGAGCGCCGCGAGCATGGGGCCGAGCAGGGTCTCCGGGGGGCGCTGGGCGTGATCGTCGCAGACCACCCGCCCGTCGCAGGCGCCGTCGGCGGGCTTCCCGCTGCCGCTGGAGATCCTCTGCTGGACCTGCTCAACGGCTTCATCGCGGAGCTGCGGGCCGTGGGCATCCCGTCCAGCCTCACCGAGAACCTCGACGCCATGGAGGCGGTCAAGCACATCCCGATAGAGGACCGCGACACGTTCAAGTACGCCCTGGCCGCCACGCTGGTCAAGAACCAGGCCCACTGGAAGGCCTTCGAGACCGTCTTCGAGGTGTACTTCTCGCTGAGGGGCGCGCAGTACGAGATCACCGACCCCGATCTCGACGACATAGAGGACGCCGACGGCGAGATCGCGGCCGAGGGCGACCGGGGCGCCGCCGGCGACATGCTCAGCCCCGAGGAACTGGCCGAGATGCTCTACCGGGCCCTGATGCGGGGCGACGCCGAGATGATCCGGGCCGCGGCCCGCCAGGCGGTCCGCCGATATGCGGGGATGGAGCCGGGCCGTCCCGTCGGGGGCACCTACTACCTGTACCGCACCCTGCGCAACCTCGACCTCGAGGGCGTGCTCGAGCGTCTCATGGACGTGGACCAACACACCGGGGGCGGCGTCGACGACTTCGAGCTGCGCCTGAGGCGCGACACCTACGAACTGCGCATCGCCGAGCTCAAGCGCCAGATCGAGGCCGAGATCCGGCGCCGGCTGGTAGCCGACCGGGGCGTCGAGGCCATGGCCAAGACGCTGCGCAAGCCGCTGCCGGCCGACATCGACTTCATGCACGCCTCCCGCGAGGAGATGGCCAGCCTCCGCAAGGCCATCTTCCCGCTCACCCGCAAGCTGGCCGCCCGGCTGGTCCGCAGGCGCCGCCACGGACGCTCGGGGCCGCTCGACTTCCGGTCCACGGTGCGACACTCGCTGTCGTACGGGGGCGTGCCGGTGGAGCCCAAGTTCCGCCACCCGCGGCCCCACAAGCCCGACATCATGGTGGTGGCCGACGTGTCGGGGTCGGTGGCCGCATTCGCCCGGTTCACGCTGCACCTCGTGTACGCCATCTCCAGCCAGTTCTCGAAGGTGCGGTCGTTCGTGTTCATCGACGGGCTCGACGAGGTGACCAGGTACTTCGAGGCCACCGACGACATCGCCGAGGCGGTCCACCGGGTCAACACCGAGGCCGACGTGGTGTGGGTGGACGGCCACTCCGACTACGGCCACGCCCTCGGGGTGTTCTGGGACAACTACGGCAACGACGTCGGACCCCGCACCACCGTGCTGATCCTCGGCGACGCCCGCAACAACTACCACGCCCCCGAGGGCTGGATCGTCAAGGCCCTACGGGAGAAGGCCCGCCACCTCTACTGGCTGAACCCCGAGCCCCGCAGCTACTGGGACACCGGCGACTCGATAGTGGGGGAGTACGCCCCCCACTGCGACGGCGTGTTCGAGGTCCGCAACCTGCGCCA
>JAPOQG010000113.1 GCA_026710865.1 Acidimicrobiaceae bacterium | reverse complement strand
TGTTGGTGCCGTCGGATCGAGTGCCGTGAGGGTGAGGTCCTGACATGGTTGTTGGTGCCGTCGGATCGAGTGCCGTGAGGGTGAGGTCCTGACATGGCCGTGGAGCTCGACGTCGAGCTGGTCTCGCCCGAGGAGGTCACCTACTCCGGCAGCGCCGAGATGGTGATCGTGCGCACGGTCGAGGAGGGCGACATCGCCTTCCAGGCCGGGCACGTGCCGTTCCTGGGGGTGCTGGCCCCCTGGTCGGTGGACGTGCTGCGTCCCGGAGGCGAGCGCGACACCTTCGCCGTGCACCGGGGCTTCGTCGAGGTCAGCCACAACAAGGTGACCATCCTCTCGGACGTGTCCGAGGCCGCCGACGAGATCGACGTGGCCCGGGCGGAGGCCGCACGGCAGCGGGCCAACGAGGTCCTCGCCGCCGACGCTGACGACGTCCACGCGGCCGCTGCGCTGGAGCGGGCCGAGCTGCGTCTGAGGGTCGCCGCGGTCTAGCGCGCCCCATCGGCTGCGAATCCCGGAGCCGTCACACGAGCGTCCTCTCGAATTGGTAGCAAAGTGACCTGCATAGGGGGCTGAACGCTGCCAGTTCGCCGACCGGCCCGGCCGGCGTCAACGGCTGCCCGAAGCTCTCGGTTGCCCGCCCCGGCTGAACGCTGCCAGTTCGCCGATCGGCCCGGCCGGGCTGCTCAAGGACGCGCCGCCCCGGCCCGCGGTCTGGAGCCGGTCGCGGCTAGATGTCGCGGGCCTTGCGGAGGTGGTGCCGGCCCTCGATCAGGCGCACGGTGCCGGACCGGCTGCGCATCACCAGCGACTGTGTGTGGCAGAAGGAGGCGTCGAAATGGACGCCTTGGAGCAGATCCCCGTCGGTCACCCCCGTAGCCGCGAAGAAGCAGTTGTCGGTGTTGACGAGGTCGTCCTGGGTCAGGACCTTCTCGACCTCGTATCCCAGTCTCCCCAGTGCCTTGCGCTCGTGGTCGTTGCGGGGCCACAGGCGGCCTTGCAGGGCGCCTCCCATGCACTTGATGGCGGCCGCGGTGATCACGCCCTCGGGAGTGCCGCCGATGCCGAACAGGATGTCGGCGCCGGTGTTGGGCCAGGCCGTGGAGATGGCCCCGGCCACGTCGCCGTCGGGGATGAGCCGGATGCGGGCCCCGGCCTCGCGGACCTCTGCGATCAAGTCATCGTGCCGGTCGCGGTCCAGGATGACGGCGGTGATCTCTCGCACGGACTCGCCCTTGGCCTCGGCCACGACCTTGAGGTTCTCGGTCGGCGACTTGGTGATGTCGATCAGGTGGGCCGCCGCGGGGCCGGTGGCGATCTTCTCCATGTACACGCACGGGCCGGGGTCGAACATCGTGCCCCGGTCGGCCACCGCGATCACCGACAGCGCGTTGGCCCGGCCCAGCGACGTGAGGGTCGTGCCGTCGATCGGGTCGACGGCCACATCGGTCTGCGGAAGCTGGCCGTTGCCGACCCGCTCGCCGTTGTAGAGCATCGGGGCCTCGTCCTTCTCGCCCTCGCCGATGACGACGATGCCGTCCATGGAGATGTCGCTGAGAACCCTTCGCATCGCGTCCACGGCAGCCCCGTCGGCCCCGTCCTTGTCTCCCCGGCCCATCCACCGGGACGCAGCGATGGCCGCCCCCTCGGTGATTCTCACCAGCTCCAGGGCGATGTTCCGGTCGGGTTTGGGATGGGCGGGGATGGCCATGTCGCGAACGTAGTCGAAGCTCAGCCCCGGCGACCGTCACATGCATCCACGCGTGGGTTCTGCTCCGGGCGCGGTGTGCTGGCCGGGACCGCGTGGGTTCTGCTCCGGGCGCGGTGTGCTGGCCGGGACCGCGTGGGTTCTGCTCCGGGCGCGCTGTTGGGCCCGTCCCGGCTGTTGGCACGGCAGCGTGTCTCGGCGCGCTGTGTTGGCCGGACCGCGCGGTGCTGCCCCCGGGGCGCGCTGTTGGCGCGGCCCGGACCGCGCGGTGCTGTCCCGGCGTGCTGTGTTGGCCGGGCGCGTTGGTTGGCCCGGTGCGGTGTTGTCCCGGCGGGGCAGTGCCGCAATTCGCCTTGGGGATGGCAAGATGGTCGAGATGTCCGCCGCCTTCCGTCCCAGGTTTCGTCGCGGCGCGGCTGATGATGCTGGTGCAGCCGCTGGCGAGGCAGCCGGCGGGGAAGCCGCAGACGATCTCGTAGATCACGCCGACGCCGGTGGCGAGCATTCCGGCGGCGACGATGCCGACGACGGTGTCGGCGACGATGTCGGCGATGAGGATGCCGGCAGTAGCGCGGCTGAGGATGGCGCGGGCGAGTGGCTGGCCTACGAGTTCCACGAGTGGTCGCTGGAGAGTCGGGTGATGCTGGAGCAGCTGCTCACGGTCGACCAGGTCGTGCACTCCTGGCAGGGCACGACCCTGATGGTCCACGAGTCGCTGGAGGAGACCGTCGACGGGCTCGTGGAAGAGGTCGAGGAGACCGAGGAGGCCAAGGAGGCCATCGCCCGCCCCATCGGATCCGATGAGCCTCTGACCGCCTTCGAGCTCGGCGACTGGCCCGAGGCGCTGAGGGACGAGCTGATGGAGCGTCTCGTGCAGGCCCGCGTGCCCCACGTCCTCGACACTGAGGGCCACACCGAGGGCGACACAGACCCCGATACCCCCGATGCTGGCGCGGCCGATGATGGCGAGGCGGCTTTCGATGCTGGCGCGGCCGATGATTGCGAGGCGGCTTTCGATGCTGGTGCGGCCGATGATGGCGAGGCGGCTTTCGATGCCGGAGCGGGCGCCGACGCGGGGCCGGTGTGCGATCTGCTCGTCCGCGAGGCCGATGAGGAACGGGTAGAGGTCGTGATAGACGACCTTCTGGCCCGCGAGGAGGAAGCCGACTTCGAGGAGATGGACGGCCTGGAGGTCAACAGCCTCCTGAGCGACCTGTTCATGGCTTGCGACCGGCTCAGGCGCGATCCTCGCGATTTCGACGGCCTGAGGGGCGTGATGGCCCACGCCCGGCGGCTTGCCAGCGTGCGCACACCGTTCGGTTTCGCCGCACCGAGCTGGCGCAGTCTCCGCAATGCGGCGGGCGATCTGCTGGCCATGGTGGAGGACGAGGACTCAGACGAGGATGATCTCCGCGAGTTGGCCCACCGCATGAGCGACACGCTCAGGACGCTCATCTAAGGGACTCAGGACGCTCATCCAAGGGCAGTGCGGATAGCTGGAAGGAATCGCATGGGAAGCCTGCGATTGCTGGCGCGTGAGCCGCTTCACAGCACCTGTCCGCATGTGTCCGCACGTTCCGAGAGCGAGCCGGAACAGGCGCGAGTACCGGCGCTGACGACTCGCCCCGCGGCGCTCACTCCTCGGCGAGATGGCGGTCTCCTCGCGAGGGCATCGCATGGCTCGGGCGGCATCGTCTCGGCGCGAGTCCTCCTCAGCGAGATGGGGTCGATCAACGGCGCCAGTTCGGCCGCTTCGGCCAGCGGCATCGTCTCGGCGCGAGTCCTTCTCAGCGAGATGGCGGGTCTCCCGCTCAGGTTCGCTTCGTTCACGGGCCGCTCGGGCCACGCCTCGCTCGACGCCTCGCTGGTTCCGGGTATCAGTGTCGTCCCGATGCAACGAGGAGTCCTACGGCGTGTCCGTGCGCTCGGCGTCTCGCTTTCTCGCTGACTTCTCTCACCTCATTCTCTCTCTCTCTCTCTCTCTCACCTCATTCTCAATGTTGAGTCGTAGGGTCGTTCCCAATGGCTGACAACTCCCCCATCGAGACGCCCGATTCCGATCGCGAGCCTGACGAAGTTGACGCCCGGGACGCCGCGGCGCCAGGCGAGGCCCCGGGCGAACCCGGTACCGGCGATCCGGGCGGCGATTCCGGCACTGGCGATTCCGGCACTGGCGATTCGGATGGCGGCACGGTCTCCGGCACTGGCGGCGATCCGGGCGGCGATTCCGGCACCGGCGGCAGTTCGGGTGGCGGCACGGTCTCCGGCACTGGCGGCGGTCCCGGCGCTGGCGATTCCGGCGCTGGCGATTCCGGCACTGGCGATCCGGGCGGCGATTCCGGCACTGGCGATTCCGGTGCTGGCGGTTCGGGTGGCGGCACGGTCTCCGGCGCTGGCGGCGGTCCGGCGCCGGCGTCTGCGGGCTCTGCCGGAGACCCGCCGGGAAGGACCGACAGGACGGTACAGGCCGGATCTCAACAACCGGTCTTCTCCGAGTCTGCGCCCGGCACCGACGCGCCCGGGTCTCCGCGGCGCACGGCCAAGGTGGCCGCCATCGCGGTCGGCGCCGCACTGGCCATTGCCGCCGTGGCCGTGGGCGCTGCATGGGCCATCATGGCCATCTCGGACAACGACGATTATGGCTACGACGATTATGGCTACGACGATCGTGGCTACGACGACGACTACGCCGTCTACGACGGGCGTGACCGGTCCAGGAGCTACGACGAATACAACGACCGGCTGCCTGACCGCAGGAACGGCGGCTCTGAGCGTTTCGACCGTGGGCGGCAGGACCGGATGGAGCGTCGCCAGGCCCAGCGAGAGAAGCATGGGTGGATGAAGAGGCAGGAGCAGACGCCCGGAGGGGGCTCTGCCGCACCTGACGAGCCGTACTCGACCGAAGCATGCGAGACCGTCCTCACTCTCGGTGAGGGCGACGACGCGCTCACCGTGCTGGTCTGCAACCTGCCCGGAGCCGAGACGTGGAAGTCGTGGGAGTCCGAGCCTGGGAGCGGTTTCGACAGCTTCGAGGGCTTTGAGAATCCTGAGGGCTTCGAGAATCCGGAGGGCTTCAAGAATCCGGAGGCTTTCGAGGGCTTCGACAGCTTCAAGGGTCTTGAGGACTTCAAGGACTTCGAGTTCAAGGACTTCGAGTTCGGGCGCGGTCCCCGAGGGGTTGTGCCCTTCTTCGGGTTCGAGGGCTTCAGGGGTCGGCCGTGGTTCGACCGCGACGGGGGGCCTCCGCACCGCGACGGATGGCCGTTCGGTCGGAGTCTGTCGCCTGATGGTGGTGAGTGGCCGTTCGGTGGGCCGTTCCAAAGGCCCTTCGGTCGTGATCTCAGCCCGTCGGAGGACCGGCCCTTCGACTGGCCCTTCGGCGAAGGCTGGTCGCTTCCGGAGGGCGAGGGCTTCCTGCCGGAGGGCGAGCGTGCGCTCCCGAACGGTGACGGCGGCTTCTGGTTCGACGATGGCAGTGGATTCGGATTCGGCTTCGGGCTCGGCGGCGAGGGGGGCCAGGAAGGCCTCTGCTTCGGCGAGAACGGCGAGATGTTCTGCCTCAACGAGGGCGGGGAACTCGGCGGGGAGTTCTCGGCAGAGCAACTGGAGACGCTCAACGAACTGATGGAATCGCTCCGCCTGTTCGGTCTGGACGACTTCCTCGGGGACCTCTTCGGCGGGTTGGGCTTGGAGAGCGGATCTGACAGCGCCTCATCGAGCGACACGGGTGCTTCGACGGGGGAGACCGGCGTCTCGCCGAGCGACACGGGTGCTTCGACGGGCGAGACCGGCGTCTCGCCGAGCGACACGGGTGCTTCGACGGGGGAGACCGGCGCCTCACCCAGCCAAGCCGAGGCCCCGACAGACGCATAGCCCACCGTCCGGCGCCGATTCCCCGGCCGTCCGGCTCGCCGGGAACCAGCGTCCGGTAGCTTGGCCGGGTGCTTCTGGCCGAACTGGAGACATTCCACTCCAGGCCGATTGCCCCCACCCGCCGGATCGCTATCGGCCGGGCGTGGCTTCCCGGCTCACAGGACGGCGCCGGCCCGGGCTTCGGCGGCCTGCTGCTCGGCGGCGTGTGCGCCCGCTTCGGGCCGGAACTCTCCGGTGACCTGCTGGGAGAAGTCGTACAGCTCGTCCACGAGCTCGAGCAGGGTCAGTCCGTAGCCCAGCCCCGCCTGCGGCACCGGTTGCAGCAGGACCGGGTGGGCCTCACCCGGAGCCGTCAGCGGCTCTACGGAAGCAGGCCCGGATCCCTCCTCGACGAGCTTTCCTGCGAGTTCGACAGCTCCCGGGCCACGCCCAGCCAGCTCGTGCTGGGAGCGGCCTACGCGGCCGGCTCGGCGGCGCCGCAGGTCCGGGGGGAGGCACTCCGGGCAGTGCGGCGAGGACTGGCGTGGCGGGGCGAGGTCGGGTTGGCGCTGTTCTCGTACCTTGCATCCGGCCAGGCGTCGCCGCGCCCCGCTCGGGTCGTCGCCGATCCGGTCGGCTGGGCTCTGGAGACCCTCGGGTTCGACAGGGAGGTCGAGATGCCGGCCGAGGCTGCGGTCCGGCGAGGATTCCGCGAAGCGCTGCGGGTCGCCCATCCCGACCTCGGCGCGGCCGAGGCCGAAGCCGCTGACCGCATCGCGGAGTTGAGCGAGGCCCGCCGGATCCTCCTGGCGCTCTAGTCCGGCCGGTGCACCCCGGCCGGACGGGTCCTGTCACGGGCGCGGCCTGACGGCGCGAGCGCCGCCATCGCTTGTTCCCGTGCCACCCCCCGGCCTGGCGCTCGTGTCCTCCTGGCGCTTTAGTCTGGCCGGTGCATCCCGGCCGGACGGGTCCTGTCACGGGCGCGGCCTGACGGCGCGAGCGCCGCCATCGCTTGTTCCCGTGCCACCCCCCGGCCTGGCGCTCGTGTCCTCCTGCGGCAGGCAGATCGCTCTGGGCTATCCGGGGGGCTGGTTGCTCAACAGGCGCTTGCTGAGTTCGGCCGCAGCCGCAGCCGGCGTTCTCTGCCCTTGGAGCGCATCCCTCAGCTCGTCCGGCTGGGCGCTCAGGCAGCGCGATGCGGCGGCGTCCAAGTGTTGGATCACCCGGTCGAGCACTTCTTGGTGGATCCTGGATCGGCGGTGGTCCTCGAGCCGGCCGGTCTCGGCCAGGTGGGCGCGATGGGCTTGTATCGCTTGGTGAACCTTGAGCGCCCCCTCGCCGGTGGTGGCGGTGGTCATGACGATCTCGGGCCGCCAATGTCGGGTGGCGCCGGTGATGTGGCCCAGATCGAGCATGTGCTCCAGATCGCGCCGGACATCGTCGGCGCCGGGCCGGTCAGCCTTGTTGACCACGAGCACGTCGGCCACCTCCAGCAGACCGGACTTGTTGGCCTGCACTGCGTCGCCCATGCCGGGGGCGACCATCACGACGGTGGTGTCGGCGGTGCGGGTCACGTCCACCTCCACCTGGCCGACGCCGACCGTCTCGACGACCAGGGGCCCGAAGCCGCACGCCTCGAACAGGCGCAGCGCTCCGGGCACGGCCAGGGCCAGGCCGCCGGCATGGCCGCGGGTCGCCATCGATCGGATGAAGGCGCGCCCCTCGGCTACCCCGTCCATGCGGATGCGGTCCCCGAGTATCGCGCCGCCGCTCAGGGGCGACGACGGGTCCACAGCCAGCACGGCCGGTCGTTCGCCGGCGTCTGCGATCTCCTTGACCAGATGCCCCACGAGGGTCGACTTGCCGGTACCGGGTGCTCCGGTCACGCCGATCACCGCTGCGTCGCCCGGCGCGTGCGGGTGGACCAGATCGTCAAGGCCGTGTGCCTGGGCGTCGCGGTGTTCCACGAAGGTGAGCAGCCGGCCCAACGCCCGCCGGTCGCCGTTGCGGGCCCGCTCCAGCAAGGCCTGGGCGGCTCGGGAGTCGTCTGCGGCGTCGCTCATACCCCGACTGGGCACCGTTCGGCGGTGCCTGCTCGTTTGGCGGTGCTTGCTCGT
>JAPOQG010000118.1 GCA_026710865.1 Acidimicrobiaceae bacterium | reverse complement strand
GGCCGCCCGGCGCGACGAACGGGGCGTGGGCGAGTCGCTGGCGCTGCTGGTGCTGTGGCCGATGCTCGTGGTGGCCGTCCTGGTGCTCCTGGTGCACGCGTTCATCGTGACCAACGCCCAGGCCGAGGCCGAGGTGGCCGCGTCGGCCGGTCTGAGGGCGGCGTGGCGCTCGGCCGCCAACGAGGACTTCCTCAGCCAGCGCCAAAGCGGCACGTACACGGGCGATCCGTACACGGACACTGCGTTCCATCCGGCGGTGCTGGAGATGGGCTGGGCCGCTGAGGACGCCGCCGCCCGGGCCGCGGCCACCAAGACCGGCTGGCGGTGGTGGACGCCGGGAGCCACCGCGGTGCACAGCGACTGGTGCAACCCGGCGGCCGACCGGCCCGGACCGGGCCAGTCGGGATGGGTGCGGGTAGTGGTGTCGGGCGAGGTGTTCGGGCCGCTGGCCGCGCTGTGGCCCAACCGGCTCGACCGCGTGCACGCGGCCGCGACCGGACCGGCGGTGCTGCTCTCGCCCCTGCAGGGCCAACAAGACCTGGAGGTGCCCGCCGACCTGCCGCCGTGCTGACCGCGAGCCGCCCCGCCGCCCAACCGACCCACCAGCCCACAACCGACCGGCGCACAGGGCTCGACCAACCCACAACCGACCGGCGCACAAGGCTCGACCAACCCACAACCGACCGGCCCGTGGAGAGGGACGCTGCCTGCGGCCACCGTCTAACCGCCCAGACCTGTCAGGGGCGTCACCTTGCACCGTGCGGGAACATCATCGGGGGTGCCTGGCCTGTCGTCCGTACCCGCGGGGTTGTCCCAGTCGGCGCTGGCGACGACGTCTCTGAAGTCCCCCTTGAGGGCATTGCAACGGCTCTGGAAGTCGGCGTTGCGGGAGCTGTAGTCCGCGGGTTTGGCGTCGGCGACGGCCTGGTCGAAGACGGCCTGGGCCTCGTGGGCCACGAAGGCGGCCTCGATGTCGGCGTCTATCAGCCGGACCGCGGGGTCGCCCGGGACCTCCGACGTGTCGTCGAGCACCCGCTGCACCGTCACCGTCGACAACCCGGCGACACCGGCCGCGGCCGCGAAGATCAACAGCCACTCCAGAGAGGCCAGACCCCGCTCCCCGCGGCGCGCCACCCCCAGACGAGCCCGCCCCCAGCAACGAGAACCCAGCACGACCAGACCCCGCTCCGCGCCGCGGTGCACGGTGGGGCTCATCGCAGGCCGGTGATGCCGCCGGTGAGCGACGTGAGCGGCCCCCTTACGTTGTTGAGCGGCCCCCCCCCCCGGCGGTGAGGCCTGGCCCGGTCTCGGCCGGACACGGCCGCGACTGCGAGCACGACCGGGCGCGCTCCCGATCAAACACACTCGAAAGAGACGCATCGACTCAAATGTAGTCCCTTCCGGGCCTCGCCTGTCACGCGGCACATGTGTTGTATGCGCATGCTCTTCGGAGACCGGCCCATGAGACTACGCATGACCCTCGCCGAACAGATGCTCCCTCCTCCCAGCACGCATGGGAGCAAGCGAGTCGATGGATATCGATGCCGACTTGGAGCGAGCCTTCGAGACGCTGTGCGATCCGCGCCTCAACGGCCGCCAGTCGGTGGATCTCGCCTTCCGGGTGGCCGAGATGCTCTCCGACCGCGCCTGACCCCTACCTGCCGGCTACTACGCCCGCATCTCAGGATGGCCGGCTAGCGGTTCGCCAGATCGCGCAGGGCGTCCACCAGTTCTCGGGCGTTGTCTATGCCTCGCCTGACCTCATCTTCCGTCATGAGCTCCTGATAGAAGTTGACATGCAACGACTCGACCGCCCCGAGCAGTAGGCGACGGTACGCGGCTTGCTCCAAGTCCCGGTCGATCAGTCGGTTGGCGTTTGCTTTGAGCCGTTGATGTGTGCCGACCTTCCAGCCCCTGCGCTTTGCGATGGAATTGATGCAGTGGGCGAAGGCTCCCCAAGCCTTCTCGGCGGCTTGCAGCAGGTCGCCGCTGCGAAGCTCGTCCTCGGCATGATCCAAGAACTGATCGCAGATCGCCTCGTGACGCTCGGCGGTGGTCATGGCTGCGCTGAGAAAGGACGGGGGTCGGTGAACTCGATCAGGGAGAACTGACCGGTGACGGCCACGAATCGGATCTCGGTTTCGACGCCGTAGACGTCGGTGAGTTGCAGCGACTCCCCCACCTCGAACACCAGTGGGTTGGCCACCCGGCCATTGATGGCGATGTTGTCGGCGTAGAGGTAGGTGCGCCCATCGTTGATCGGGTTGAGACGGCCCTCAACGCCGGGTATGTAACCCGTGCTCTTGGCGAACAGCACGGCGCTGCGCCCGTCCGTCGACGGCTCCATCACCAGATCGATGACCTCTTTGTCGGGAAGGACGCTCTCGCACAGCGGCAGGTGGCCGGTAGCTGCCGCGAGGACCATCATCTCAAGATCGTCGCGGTACAGATCGATCGACCAGTTGCCTCTCGAATCGGTCTCGCCGGTTCGATGTGTCCCGTTCGGGTAGGCCACCAGGATCGCGGCGCCCGCGATGCCTCCACCCTCGGGCGCACTGAGCCGGAATGCGACTTCTGGCATGTCCGCCCTCCTTTATCTTCCCAAGACGATCCGCGACGATGCTCTTTTCAATGTATCTTATGATTGCATGGGGTGCAACGCTCCGCTGCGGCCGCCGCGGAGACTGCTGCCGCGACTGCTTCATGAAGAAGCTGGCGAAGAAACCTGAAGGCCGGCGCGGCCGCACCGGCCGCACCCTCCGACGCGAGGGTATGCCCCTATCCACCGGACCTCGTCTGCGCCACCGCTCCAGTACAGCCTCTTCGATGACAGCGAACTCCGGCTGATCATTTGGCGGCTGCAGCCAACGACTAGACGGCGCTCGGCGAGAGGCACGACCTCAGGGCAGCATGTCGTGCGTTCCGCAGCGATGCCACCGAATGTGGATCACACCGGGTCGCCGCGACGAACCGATCGAGAAGGTCGCCCTGCCGTCGGGCGCCCACCGGAGTTCGTAGAGGTCACGCCGGGCGTGGAGCTTCTTCACTAGTCCGCTTCGGTACCCGGTCCGCTCACCGCCCTCAATCCTGCGTAGATCCTCGACCATCTTGTCGCGCGCCCGCAGGAACTGCTGTCGCTGCTCGGCGGTCAGACCCCGGAAGTCGCGCATGAAGGCGCTGTCCTCTTCATGCGTCGGCACCCGCGCTCACCTTGAGGCGCCGATGTACGGCTGCGACCTGAGGTGCTCGTCGAACTCCTCGTCGGTGTAGATGATGCCAGTGGAGTCCGGGAGCGGTGCGGCGTCCTCGATCGACTCCCTGATGACGTCCCAAGTGATCGGGCCGCGCTCATACAGGTGCGCCTCGCCGGGCCGAGAGGTGGGGAGCCATGCGATGATCTCAGTCGACTCGTAGCTCACTCGGATGAGCCTGCGCAGATGCCGGATCAGGTTGAACGGCTCGTCGGCCCAGTCGCGCCAGCCGTTGGGGTCGTCCAAGATTCCCGAGCCCTTGTCGTGCTTTAGTCGCAGGCTGTCGATCGCCCACTGAAGTGGTGTACGACCCGACACCGTGTAATCGTGGGACTCCAGCGGGATGCCTACGAGTCGGCAGCGGCTGTTGACTTCCAGCACGCTGTGATCCTTGCTGCCGTCAGGATGCCTCCCCCAGCGCATCCGGCCCTCGATCCGGTAGGCGCTGTCATCAGCGCCTCCTTCGTCGGGCTTGCCATCGACGCGGCATTGCGCCGGCCATTCCTCGACGGTCTCGTATCCGGTGTGCAGATCCAGCAACTTGCGGCCTCCGCTTCGAAACGCCTCAAAGTCGTCGGCCAAAGGGACTCTGGGCAGGTTGCGCTGAAGGTCGTGCTCGTAGTCCATCCGCCAGTCCGGGCAGTGCATCACGCCGTACAGGTACTCCCAGATGCCGTCCTTGGTGATGTCTGGCCCATAGCGATCCTGAAACTGCTCCAACGCCCAATCGGAGATGTTGTCGGAGTCGGCGGGTGCGCCCACACCGGGTAGCGGAAGTTCGAGTGTGTCGGTCACTTCGGCCTCTTCCGCGGGATCGCTCGACCCGCCGGGTCAAGGGCGTGCAGGTCGGGCAGCGTATCGGTCGCCAGCACGGCGAAGTTGGTGCGGGTGGAGGGGGTGCTCACCAGGATCGCCTCCGGCGAGGCATGGCCCTGCTCGACTGACCGGGTCCCATCAGGTGCAGGTCTGGAAGCACGGAGGTGGCCAGCGTCCCGAAGACCGCCATGTTCGACGGGCCGGTCAACACGATCGCCTCCTTGGGATGACGCGGGCTGGTTGGTTGGTCCCGACTGCGCAGAGGTCCGGGAGCGCTCGTGTCGCCACTGTGCCGAAGACGGCTCGGTTGTAGGGCGACGCCACGCAGATTGCTTCCCCCCCCCCGCGACCTTCTCATCGGCGCGGAACAGTTCCGCAGTCGCCTTGGCTTGCGACAGTATGCGGTGATCCTCGTACAGCCAGATCTTGGTGAACGGCCTGTACAAGACTTCGCGGATGCGCGACTCGTCGAACACGATGTCCTCGCCCTTGCGGAGCGACTGCTTGAGGGTGTGGGTCCACTTGATGGTCTCAAGCTCGTCGTTGCGGGTGGCATCCTCGAAGCTCGCTCCCTGCGCCAGCCGGTGGCCGGCGTGCCCGTAGGCATCGATGAGAGCGCTCACCTTGGCGGCAAGCCTGTCATAGCTGAAGGCATACACGTAGGCGTCGCAGCTGGTTGCCAAGCCCCGAGCATGATCAGAAATCACTGTGTTGCCCCTCTGCGGGATTGGTCCGACAGCGCAAACGGGAAGGAGATCTTCAAAGCTGCCGTCGGTGAGATTGACCCAGTCGTGGGCATCGTTGACCGGAACGCGCGTGAACCGGTCGCTGGTCACGTCACCGATATCGGCTAGCCACCCGAATTTCGCTTCGAGCGTCGAGTGCTCGGGAACAGTCGCGTAGTGAAGTCGGGCGGTCTGAGCGAGGACGTCGGCCGGATCGCGGACCAGGACGGTGATCTGCACCCCGTTGCGAGAGCCCTGGCCGAATACCTTGTCACCCTCACGCCGGTACTCGTCCCCTGACTTCATGGCATCGCCCAAGAGATTGACCACGTAGATGTCGCTGAACTCCTCACGCAGCGCGGCCCGCATACCGATCAGCGATGGCGCATTCGACAGCGAGTTGGGATGCACCAACGCCACGATCCCAGGACGGCTCCTGTCGCCGGCGGGAGCATCAAGACGGTCACAAGCCCAACGGAACGCCTCCACGTAGAGGTTCCCCGAGGACGGGCCAGCGCCGCGCCCGGTGATCTCCTTGTGCCGACGGCCGTAAGTGTCGCGGATCCGCTGCTCGATCTCCGGATGCTCCGGCCGGGGGTTGTCATCGCCCGAGGATCTTTGGCCTGCCGACCACGGCGGGTTCGCCACGATCACGCGAATCGGCAGGCGGCTCTGGGCCCGGGCCCTCGCCGAGTTATCGTCGAACCCCGGAATGCTGTCCTGACGCACGCCGCTGCCGTAGGTGTCACCGAAGACGATCCCGCGATACCGGCGGTACTCGGTGCCGACTCCCCGCTCAGCGGCGCCGGCTTCGATCTTCAGGGCTGCGATGTAATAGGCAAGCAGCACGATCTCGTTGGCGTGGATCTCGGGCGGCGAGCACTCGGCGTGGCTGCCCTCGCCGTCGCAGGCCGCAGGTTGACCGTGGCGGCAGTCGCCGGCGAACTTGCGGAGGAGATCGGCCTCTCCAACAAGGGGATCGCCGCTGCTGCGGCAACCGGTCAACAGGCGGTGCAGGAACGTTCCCGTGCCGGCGAACGGGTCGAGGACGTGCACGCTCTCGGCCGTCACGCCGTGCCCGAAGTGCTTGCGGCAGACTGCATCAGCCGAGCGGAGCATGAAGTCGACGATCTCGACAGGCGTGTACACGATGCCGAGCCGTGCGACGGTCTCCTTCATGGCATAAGCGAAGAATCCCTCGTAGATCTGCCGCAGCAGGTCCACCTTCTCGGCCGAGGTGTGGGTGCTCTCCAGCATGCGCTGCATGGTGCGGTAGCTGCGGGCGAGTGGCGCGAGCAGCTCGCCGAACACCCGGTCGGCGCTGGACGCCTCGGGGTTCGTGGTCGAAGCGGCGTGCGCGGCGGCGAGCGCGTCTAGAAAGCTGTTGATCGCTCGGGATATCGGGTTTCGGGCCGCGAAGCGCGACTCGGCGAAGAGATGATCGAACACGGGGATCGTGACCACATGGTGCGCGACCATCTGCTGAGCCTCGGCCGCAGTCAATTGTGCCCCGACAGCCTCGCGCATGGCGGCGACGAACATGTCGAATGCCGCCCCGCAGGAAGGCTCCGCGATTAGTCCCGCCATCCGGCGCTCGACGCGGACACACACATCCGCGGCGCGTTGCCCCCATGTGGGCCACATCTGGCGGTCGCCGCATTCCTCAACTACCTTGGATGCGACGGCATCCTCGAGACGCCTCACGAACTGAAGCTGGAGATCGCCCTGTTCGGCAAGGTCTGAATCGGTCAGAACCTCCGGATCGTCAGGTCGGTTCGGCTGAATGATGATCGGGGAGCCCACGCGGGGGTCATTGACCCAGTAGTCGACGCGTTCGTCGTGGCTTCGGAGCGCTCGCACGACCTCCCACACCGTCTTGAAATCGCTGCCGTCGAGCACTTCGGAGTCGGTCATCTTGGAGCCCTCCGGCACGATGACCGGGATCACCACGTAGCCGAAGTCTTTCCCCTCGGCCTTGCGCATCGCCCGCCCGACGGCCTGGGTTACCTGGACGGGCGAGCGTCGCGGCTCCAAGAAGACCACCGCGTCGAGTGCCGGGACGTCCACGCCCTCGGTGAAGAGTTGTGCGTTGCTGATGACCCTGCACCTGGGCGGTCCGGTCGTGTCGCGGCTCTGGCGCTCCAAGGATGCAAGCGCCTCCGAACGCGCCACGGCTCGGGTGGTGCCGTCAACATGGTCGACTTCGATACCCAAGTACGTACGGCCCGGGTTGGCGGCCCGCACATCGCCAGCGATGGACTCCCACAACCGGCCCTCCAACCCCTCGTCAGCAAAGTATGCGTCCTCCGAGCACGCCTGGGAGGATCGGACCGTGTTGGTGAAGGCGATAGCGGTCCGCAGGTGCCGATGCTCCGACCCCGCGGGAACCTCTCCAGCGACCGTCCCGCCAATTCGAACCCGGCTCTGCGGCGTGGCCATGGCGTCCCAGCAACCGAGCAGCTTGGTGGCGTAGTCGGAGTCCACCTTGGCCTTGCGGGCACGATCCGAGGCAGTGATCTCCGTGACACGCCTGCCCGCACCGTGCATGGCGGCTTCGCGCTCGTTCACGCCTACCACGAGCACCCGGTAGTCCGAGACGAGCTCTCGCTCGATTGCCTCCACGAAGCTCATTTCGTAGAACACCGGGCCGAACACCGACTCGTCGTCCATCGAGTACGAGTTGCCACCAGCGCCGAGTCCTTCGCCAGCGCGCTCCTCGATCTTGCGACGTTGGCGCTCTGTGAACACGCGTGGCGTGGCCGTCTGATACAGGCGCTTGGCCGCACCGATGTGCTCGTCGCTGTGGACCATCATGAATGCCGACGCGTGGGCATCCTTCGCCGCGGCGCCGATGCCAGTGGTGCGATGCGCTTCGTCGCACACGATCAGATCGAACTCAACTTCGGGAACGGACTCCGACAAGGCCTGCGACAGCACTGGAACCGACTGGTAGGTGCAGAACCAAACATGCATCGCCTGGCCGGAAAGAGGCGATTGAAGAGTCTTGGCTATCTGTTCACGGTCAGTGCTAGGCGGTGACAGCAGTTCGGCATGGTCGGACTTGGTGGCGCTGGCGCGCCGTCCGGCGGTCACATCCGAACACGTTGCGCTATAGCGATGCGGCAAGGCCCGGTTGGCGGCCCACACGCGCATCGTCTGCGCCATCAGAGCTATGGACGGCACCAAGTACAACACGCGCCCGCCCCGGCCCACCTGCTGCTCGGCCGCCCACAGAGCGACAAGCGACTTGCCTGTGCCGCATGGCATGTGGACTTGGCCGCGGGGGTGGACGTCGAACCCCTTCGCTATCGATTCAAGTGCCTCAACCTGGTCACGGCGGGGCTCAGCTCGCTCGCCGAACTCGACCGAACTGGGATCCTCGAAGCACTCCGCCCACCGCACCGGCCAGCGGTCGAGTTCGTAGCCGCTGAGCACCTCACAACGCTTGGTAGCCCGCTCGACCTTGTTCCAAGACTGAGCCGTCAGGCGGCCAGTTGTCACTAGCAGACTGCTCGTGAACGGCTCCTTGCCGGCCTCGGCCAGGAAGCTGTTTATGTCGCTGCTAGGGACCGTGGCACCCGGTGCATACAGCTTGCACTGGATTGCGCACACCCGGCCGCCAACCTCCTCAGCGACGAGGTCCACGCCGGAGTCGACGCCGTAGCCGAGCTTGATCCGCTGCGGCCAGTCGGTCCACAACCAAACGCGCTTGAAGCGGTCGCTGTACTGAGGGTTGCGCTCAAGGGCGGTGCGCATCACACGCTCGAAGATGCGGCCCCGCTCTTGCGGGGAATCGCTCGTCTGTCGAAGCGCCTTGAACACCTCCGGCTCCAGCAGCATCCCTTGGGATGGTGCCGTGCGGGAGTCGCGGGTTTGGGCAACAGTGGTCGTTGGTGGCATTGAGGGTGCTTCCTGGGACGCAGACCGCAAGCGACATTATGGCCGTACAGCCGTAGCGCCGTCATCAGGGTGCCCGCTGAGCCACATGGCCCCTGCTGAGGTCGGGCTCCGAGGGTGGATCCTCCAGCGCGCCCTCGGCATCTGGTGGCTCGACCGGAAGCAGCGCCGACCGTGCAACGGCTGTAGCCACCTCGTCTTCGCTGATCCTCTTGAGCGCCTCGCCGACCTCGGCATGGTCGTCGGACAGCAGCGCAGTCCAGATGTCATCCAGAAACCCCATCCTTCCGATGCTACAGCTATATCAATATTTAACAATTATTAAAAAAATGTTTCATGTATTTCTGAGATCAGGCCAGGCGGTCCACGAAGGCCTCGAGCTGGCGCAGGTTGCGGACCTCGAACACGCCGTCGCAGTGGGGGGCGTACTCCCCCACTATCGAGTCGCCGGTGTCCCAGTAGCTGCGGGGCTCGGGGTTCAGCCAGTAGAGGTGGCGGGCCTTCTCCCGTAGGGCCTTGACG
>JAPOQG010000395.1 GCA_026710865.1 Acidimicrobiaceae bacterium | reverse complement strand
GACGATGGAGGACGACGAGGCCTTCGTGCGGGCCATGACGGAGGCGGTCCTCGGGCGCTACCGCCCCACCGATGAGGCCATCGTGTGGGCCGAGGACCGGGCCATCGTCACCCTCGATCCCGACCGGTGGCTGACGTGGGCCAGCCCGCCGACCGCACCGCAGCCTTGAGCCGATCGAGCGAGGACGGCCCCCAGAGGCCGAGCGAATAGGCCGGACAACGCGGCCCATACGGCGCGAGGCCGTGGGCTGTGTTGCCTCGGTCTGGGCGGCCCGTGAGCGCAGCGAACATGAGCGGGAATGAGGGCGTGGAGCTTCAGCCTCGGGCCGGTTCGCCGTAGACCTCGACCAGGAAGGCGCGCAGGGCTGCATTGACCTGGTCTGGACTCTCGAGGTTCACGGTGTGGCCTGCGCCGGGCACCGGCACCAGCGAGGCTGAACCGATGGCCGCGACGGTTGTGCGGGCGTCCTCGATCCCGATGGCCTCGTCCTCGAGGCCGTGGATGGCCACCGTCGGGATGTCGATCGTTGCCAGACGTTCGCTGATGTCGTCCTGCATCAACCAGGAGCACACCTCGTCATACACCGTGGGGCCGCGATAGCCGGCCCAGCGTTCAACCCAGTGCCTCACCATCTCGGGGTTGTTGCGGCGCGTCGAGTCGGAGAAGCAGACCTGCGCCTCGCCGAGCGCGAACTCCCGACCCACGCGCTCTGTGCTGAGCAATGGCCGGTAGTGCTGCTCCCAACTCGACCGGTCAGCGTCGGAATAGCTCAGACCACTGCTTGCGATGAGGACCAGGCCGTCCATGCGATCCGGGTGGCCCAGCACCACACGCAGCGCCATCCAGCCGCCCATCGACATGCCGGCGATCACGCAGCGCTCGATCTGCAGGCTGTCCAGCAGCCGGACACAGTCGTCAGCGAGGTCATAGAGGCTGTACGGGCCCTCTGATCGCGGGCCCCGGGCGCGGTGGTCGAAGGCCACGACCCGGTAGCGGTCGCATAGAGCCTGCATCTGGGGCTCGAACATCGTCCGATCCATCATGGAGCCGTGGCTGAAGACCACCGCGGACCCCTGCCCGGCCTCGTCGTAAGCCACCCCGGCGGCCACTGCGGAGATCATCGGTCCTGTCACTGGCGGCCTCCCGGCGGTCGGAGCGGACCCTGCGCCCGCGCCGACAGGGTCATACACTCCCGGCGTGGCCAGGAACAAGCCCCAAGTCGTGCCCCTGTCGTCGGTGGAGATCAAAGCACCCGAGGACGCCCCCACCAAGGTCCGTATCGCCAGGATGATCACCAACGCCCGCTGCGGGTCCAACATGCTGCTGGGCGTGGCGTGGGTGCAGCCCGGCGAGAAGACCAACCGCTGGTCGACGCAGGCCGACGACGAGCTCGAGCCGAACGACCACCACTACGGCTACCTGGAGGAGGTCTACTTCATCCTCCACGGCCACTTCCGCCTCGAGTGGGACGAAGGCGTCCTGGAATTCGGGCCCAACGACGCGGTCTACCTTCCGCCCGGCTGGCAGTACCAGCTCGAATGCGTGGGCGATGTGCCGGGCATGCTGGTCTACGGCTTCTCGCCCACTCCCGAGTAGCCGCGGCCGCGGGCCCGCCAGCAGCGTTGCCGCCACCGACAGGGCCAGGATCCACCGGTGAGATACGGGGTGACCCTTCAAGCGGTCGCCGAACCGGTGGAGTTCGTGGAGCTGGTCCGCTGGATCGAGCGGCTCGGCTATGACGATCTCTGGGTCGGGGACTCGTCGCTGCACTGCGGCGACGCCCACGTGTACGCCACGCTGGCCCTGCAGGCCACGACCCGGCTGAGGGTGGGCACCTCGGTCACGAACCCCCTGACCCGCCACACCGGCATCACCGCCAACGTCTTCCGTTCGCTGGACCAGCTCGGCCCCGGACGGGTGGTCTGTGGAACCGGGGTGGGGGAGCGGCCCCTGATCGAGCTGGGCTACTCGAGGGCCAAGCTGTCGACGCTGGTGGAGCACATGGACGCCATGCGGCGGCTCTGGCGCGGCGAGACCGTGAACGCCCGGATCGGGCGGCAGCGGCTGGTGGGATCGCATCTGCGGTCGGCTGCGGGCTCCATACCGATCTTCGTGTCTGCCTCGGGCCCCCGCACGATCGAGACAGCCGGCCGGCACGCCGACGGCGTCCTCATGCTGGTGGGGCTCTCGCCGGAGCCGCTCGGACAGGCTCTCGAACAGCTCCAGCAGGGACGGCGCGACAGCACGGTGGACCGCTTCGAGACCGCGTGCTGCCTCTACGGGGCTGTCGACGACGACGAGACGGCCGCCGTCGAGGCGGCCAGGGCCATCGTGGCCTGGCTGGCCAAGGCGTCACCGCCGGCGGCGCGGGCTGCGGGCATGTCGGAGGATCTGATCGACCTGATCGACGCCAACTACAGCGGACGCGAGTTCCAGGAGGCTCGCCGGGCCGCCGCGGTCGTGCCGGACGCGGTCGTGCAGCGGGTGGCCTTCGCCGGCGGCCGCAAGTACGCCGAGAACAAGCTGGCCTGGCTCGAGTCGGCCGGCATCGACACCGTGAATCTCGGGCCTCTGGCCGCGGATCCCCGCCCGACGATCGCGGCCGTGGCCGAGGTCGCCGGACTGGAGCCCGCCGGTTGAGCAGGGATCGGTCGGCGGCGGCATGGCCATCGGCTGAAGCGTCTGACGTATAGTTGCAGCGTCGCGCAGGCGGAGCCATAGGGGGAGGCCATGAGCAACGCATTACGTCAGTACTGGCACCCGGTGGCGGCCGTCGAGGAACTCGACGGCGGCCCCATCAAGACCACGCTCCTCGACGAGGACCTGGTGGTGTTCCGCTCGGGCGCCGAGATCCACGCCCTGCAGGACCTGTGCATACACCGGGGCACGCCCCTGTCGCTGGGCTCTGTGAACGCCGACGGCTGCCTCGTGTGCCCCTACCACGGCTGGACCTACGACACCAGCGGCAAGTGCGTCCACATCCCGTCCCAGCCGCCCGACCGCCAGCGGATCCCGTCGCAGGCGAGGGTGCCCGCCTACCGGACAGCTGAGCACTACGGGCTCGTCTACGTGGCTCTGGAGGAGCCGGTCGCCCCGGTGCCGGAGTTCCCCGAGTACTACGACGACGGGTTCCACATGATCAGGCCGGGCGAGTGGACCTGGAACGCCAGCGCGGCCCGCTTCGTGGAGAACGCCATCGACACGTCGCACCTGCCGATCGTGCATCCGGGTCTGCTGGCCGACCCTGCGGCCACCGTCATCGCCCCCTTCGACATGGAGGAGACCGACCGGGGCTACGCCTTCTCTGCCAGGCGCCACGACGTCGACGAGGCCATGTTCGGCGACGCCGACGAGCTGGTCACCCAGAAGACGTGGGTCGAGATCCCGTTCAGCTGGCGCCTGCTGATAACCGCCGAGTCCCAGAGCACGGTGGTGTTCATCGCCAACCAGCCGATCTCGCTCAAGCAGGTCCGCTTCTGGGAGTACGTCGGCATCAAGGGTCGCCGGGACCAGACCGACGAGGAGGTGGCCGCCTTCCACCAGAAGGTCATCGAGCAGGACCGCCACATCGTCGAGAACCAGAGGCCCGAGATGCTGCCGCTGGACATCACCGCGGAACTGCATCTCCGGGTGGCCGACGAGCCCGCCCTCGAATACCGGCGCCGCCTGGCGGCGGTGGCCGGCGCCGAATACGCCTGAGCGGCCCAGCCGCAGCAAGAAAGGAGCGCTCCCCATGCCGACTGCGATGAGCCTGGAGTGGCCCACCGACGACTTCAGCCGGATCCCGTTCGCCGCCTACCTCGACGAGGACATCTATGTCGAGGAGCAGGAGCGGATCTTCCGGGGCCCGGTCTGGTCGTACCTGGCCCTCGAGGCCGAGATCCCCGACACCGGCGACTTCATAACCACCTATGTGGGCGACACCCCGGTGCTCGTCAACCGCCAGCGCGACGGCAAGGTCTCCGCGTTCGTGAACCGCTGCATGCACCGGGGCTCGATGCTCAAGCGCGAGTGCCGGGGCAACGCGACCATGCACCAATGCCTCTACCACCAGTGGGCGTACGACCTCACCGGCCAGCTGCGGGCGGTGCCGTTCGCCAAGGGGCACATGGGACGGGGCGGGCTGCCGCCGGACTTCGACATGAAGTCGGTGAAGCTCACGTCGATGCGGGTCGAGAGCTACCGGGGCGTGCTGTTCGGGACGTTCTCCGACGAGACCGAATCGCTGCCCGAATACCTCGGCGACAATGTTCGGGCCGAGCTCGACCGGGTCTTCAACCGGCCCATCAGCCTGCTCGGCTACCAGCGCCAGCGCATTCTCGGCAACTGGAAGCTCTACAACGACAACGTGCGAGACCCGAACCACGGGGCGCTGCTGCACATGTTCCACGCCACCTTCGGCCTGTACCGGCCCACCCAGCGCGGCGGGGTGAAGATGGACGACCGTCACCGCCACAACATCAGCTACTCCATGATGGGCACCAGCGACGACGACGCCGACGCCGAGGCGTTCGCAGGAACCCAGAAGGTCTTCGACAAGGGCTTCCGGCTCGAGGACCCGTCCATGCTGCAGTACGACAAGGAGTATCCCGACGACGTGTCGCTGACCATCCTGTCGATCTTCCCCAACATGGTGATGCAGCAGATAACCAACAGCCTCTGCACCCGCCAGATCCAGACCCGCGGACCGGGCGAGCTGGAGCTGTACTGGACCTACTTCGGCTATGCCGACGATGACGAGAAGATGACCCAGCACCGTCTCAACCAGGCCAACCTGGTCGGTCCCGGCGGGCTGGTGTCCATGGAGGACGGGGAGGCGGTCGAGATGGTGCACCGAGCCGTCAAGCGCGAGCAGGACGAGCACGGCATCGTCGAGATCGGCGGCAAGGGCGAGATCGCCGACCACGACTACCTGGTGACCGAGATCCCGATCCGCGGGTTCTGGTCGTACTACTACGAGCTGATGGGCATCGAGGCAGAGCAGGCGGCCTGATGGGTGCTTCCAGCGAGCGCGACGCCGTCGTCGCGTTGATGATCGACTACGTCCACCTGATCGACGAGGACCGGCTGGAGGACTGGGTCGAGCTGTTCACCGACGACTGCACCTACAAGATCCTGTCGCGCGAGAACGTCGATGCCGGCTACCCCCTCGAGCTCCTGTCGTGTCACAACAAGGGCATGGTGCGCGACCGGGTGGTGTCGCTGCGGGAGGCCAACCTGTACAACCTCCACACCGACAAGCACGTGCTCGGCATGGTCCGAGCGCAGCGGGAGAGCGACGGCGTGTGGACGGCGCAGGCCAACTTCTCGCTGTACCAGTCCACTCTGGAAGGCGAGACCGACCTTTTCGCGGTCGGGACCTACCGGGACCGGGTCGTCTTCAACGACGGCCGCGCCCTGTTCGCGGAGAAGATCGTGGTCAACGACACCTTCGCGGTGGCCCGGATGCTCTCCACCCCGATCTGAGCCGGGGCCGGGAGGGCTACTCCTGCCAGCGCTTGTAGCGGGGGTCGTCCTCGAAGAAGGCCCGGTACATGCCGTCGAAGGCCAGCCACTGCAGGTCGATGCTGCGCCGGACCGCGTTCCAGACGCGGTTCCGGGTGTAGTCGTCGTTGGCGTAGCGGCGCACGATGGCCGGGCCGATGTCGCCGTGGTCCTCCTCGATCTCCGAGGCGTGGATCTCCCAGTACGTCAGCCCCTCGGAGCCCTTGGTGTAGCCGTAGTCCTTCACGAACGACTCGATGAGCATGTCGTTGCGCTTGGCCGAGGCGCCCTCGATGAAGGCGATCCCGGCAATCGCCGCGATCCAGTCGCCCTTGAAGGCGTTGAAGTAGCGCCACTGCTCGAACGCGGCTGTCTCGGGTATGGCGTCGGTGGCCATCATCTCCTCGGCCGACAGATCGAGGGTGGCGCACCAGTTGAAGTAGATCTGCAGGTGGTGGCCGGTGCCCGAGTGGCTGCCGGTGGCCTCCTCCATCAGCACGTCGCCGAACCAGAGGTTCTCGATGTCGGGGTCGCCCTCCGGGGCGTAGGCGTACACCGCGCAGTGGGGCCGCGGGTTGGGCTTGGGCCCCACGAAGAAGAACTGCCGGGCGAAGCCCCGCAGCGCCTTGCGGGAGGCGTTGCCCTCGCAGATGGCGCCCACCAGCGGATGGAACTTGATGTGCTCGGCCTCGACCGTCTCGTCGATGCGTCGCAGGAGGTCTTCGGTTTCGGATGACATGGCGCGGCACCCTAGCGGGGGCCGCGAGAGCGCTCCGAATCGGGCCCGAAGGGCTAGCCGCGCAACTCCACGCCCTCGAGCGGCTCGTCGCCGAGACGGCCGGACAGGAACTGCGTGACGATCGCGTTGAAAGTGGCGGGACGCTCGAAGTAGGGCCCGTGGGCGGCGTTGTCCATGATGGCCAGGCGCGAGCCGGCGAGCATCTCATGGGCGGCCTCGCCCATCGACAGAGGGAAACCCAGGTCCTCGCGTCCCCACACCAGCAGGACTGGGAACCTGTCGCCGAGAGCGGCAAGGCGCTCGCCCACCACGTCGTCGTCGATGCGGTTGGCGAAGTAGTCGGAGATGCCTTCGAAGGCCTCGGCCGCTCCCGGCGAGTTGTTGATGCGGACCTCCTCGCGGTGCATTTCGGCAGTGACGAGGCTGTCGTCATGGAGAACCGTGCGGAGCTTGCGGTCGACCATCTCGGGCGAGGCGTCGCCGATGAGGCCCGCGGTGCGCTCCCGGGCCTCCGGACCTATCGGGGCCATGCCCAGGGTGCCCACCATCACCAGCGCAGCCACCCGCTCGGGTGTCTCGCAAGCCACGGTGGCCAGGATGTGGCCGCCGAGGGACGTGCCGACGAGAACGGCCTGGTCCGCCCCGACCTCGTCGAGGACGGCTCGGGCGAAGGCGGCGTAGTTCGGTACGGAGTGGTCGAAGCGGTATCCCTTCTCGGCCAGGCCGTGGCCGGGCAGGTCGACCGCGAACACGTGGTACCCGGCGTCGGCCAAGCCCTCGAGGTTGCGGCGCCAACGGTCGGCCCGGGCTCCGACCCCGTGCACGAGCAGCATCGTCTTGTCGCCCCGGCCTGCCTCGAGCACACGGGTCAGGGTGCCGGCCGCGCCGAGCGGGTACTGGATCATGGCGCGTGCCACCTCCGGGGGATGCGAGCCGTCAAGGGTTCGTCAGTTTGATTCTTGGGCAGCCGTGCCGGCGAGGTCGTCGAGCTGGGCCAGCAGCTCGCGCTCGCCGTCGGAGTCGAAGTCGCGCACCTCGGGCTGGGTGGCGCTGCTCCCGTTGAAGACCAGGTCGTAGGTGATGTCCGACGGGCAGATGTGCTGGGCCCGGTCATAGGGCCGGCGCTGGGCCAGCACCTCGTCGTCGAAGACCTGCACCTCGCCCCGCAGGATCACCGTCTCTATGCGCTTCTTGTCGCACAGCACCCGGATGTCGGCGAGCGGATCGCCGTCGACGACGATGATGTCGGCGCCCTTGCCCGCGACCAGCGACCCGACGTCGTTCTCCTCTCCCAACACGATCGCGCAGTCGTGGGTGGCCGCCTTGATGGCTTCCAGCGCGGTCATCCCCGCGTAGCGCATCAGCAGTTCGAGCTCGCGTGCGTGCCAGTCGCCGTAGGGGGTGGCCGCGAACCCGGTGTCGGTGCCGGTGATGATGGGCACTCCCGCCTCGCGGGCCTTGTTGAGGCACCCCGCGGTGTCGTCGAGGAGGCGGGTATAGGCGCTGCGAGTCTCCGCCGGCACCCCGGCAGCCTGTCCGAACTCGCCCAGGTTGCCCAGCAGCAGCAGCGCCGGCGCCAGCGGGATCTGTGAGTCGGCCAGCCGCTCGATGGTGTCGTCGCGCAGGGTGTTGCCGTGCATGATCCAGTCCAGCTCGGCCGCCACCGCGGAGTCGACGTTGTTGGAGCCCCGAGCGTGCATGGTGATGCGCTTGTTGAGCCGGTGGGCGGCATCGGACATCGCCTTGACCTCGTCGCGAGAGAACGCCTCGAAGTCGCCGAGCACGCTGTCGCCGATCTTGATGAGGTCCACGCCGTTCTTGACCTGGTGGCGCACCTCGGTGACCATCTCGTCGGCGGTGTTGACCACCTTGCCGATGCTGGAGTCGGGCACGCCCACCGACGACGGGTACCAGTCGCTGATGCCGTTGCTGGTGGACAGGAACCGGCCCGCGGTGGTCATCCGCGGCCCCTGTATGAGACCTTCGGCGATGCCCTCGCGGATGCCCACGCCGATGAAGTAGCTGCCGCCGGGATCGGAGATTCCCGTCACCCCGGCCCTCAGGACCTTGGTGACGTTCCACGCCGACCGCAGGGTGCGCAGCTCGTGGCTGGTGTAGAGGTCCTGCTCCTCCTGCATCCGGGTCTCGCCGAAGGACGTGTGGCAGTGGGCGTCGATCAGGCCCGGCATGACCGTCTTGCCGGTGGCGTCGATGCGGGTCACAGCGTCGCCGCGGGGGATCGGATCCTCGCCTATGTCGGTGCCGACAGCCTCGATCGTGTCGTCCTTCACGAGCACCGTGCAGCCCTCGACTGCGGGAGATCCGGTGCCGTCGATCACGGTTCCGCCGCGGATAAGGATCCACGAACTCATGGTTGCCTCCTAGTGCTGAGATTCCGTTCGGACCATATCCCGCCGCCGGTGCAGGAATCGATTCGGGAACCCGCCCGCGCGGCGCGTGATGCCGGGACGCGCTGCGATAATGGGTCCATGGCGACCCAGCATGAGATGTCGACTGATCCGCTGGGGGCCGGATCCCTGACCGGGCAGGCGAGCTAGCCATGGCGGGCGGGTCTTCGGCCAGGGTGCGGGGGCTGGATCACATCGTGCTGAACGTGGCCGATGCCGAGCGCTCCATGCGCTGGTACTGCGACCGGCTGGGGCTGGAGCCGGAGCGGTACGAGGAGTGGAAGGCAGGCGAGGCGCCGTTCGTGTCGGTCCGCATCGACGAGGGCACCATCATCGACCTCTTCGAGACCGAGCGGAGCGGCGAGAACCTGAACCACTTCGCGGTGTGGGTCACCGGGGATGTGGAGTCGATCGTGGCCCACCCCGACGTGGAGCTGGTGCGCCGGGCGCCACGGGTGTTCGGAGCTCGCGGCTGGGGCTCGGCGGTCTATGTCCGCGACCCCGACGGCAACGAGGTCGAACTGCGGTCCTACGACTCGTAGGCGACTCGTCGGCGTCTGGCTCAGGCCAGGCCGGCGAAGTCGACCTGGTTGGTCGTGAACCAGGCCATGAACCCGTGGTCGGCGATCATGTTGTGGCCGTTCATGGCCAAGCTGGCGTCGGATCCGAGCATCACCAGGGTGCGGGCGATGTCGACGGGTTCCAGGATCCCGGCCGACTGGTCCACCATCCAGTCGATGATCTTCTCGGTCATGTGGCGGCGGAAGTCGTGCAGCAGGGGAGTGTCGATCACGCCCGGGCAGACGCTGTTGGTGCGGACCCCGTACTCGAGGTAGCTGCGGCGCGAGCCGTGCATGGTCCACACCTGGGCCACCTCCTTGGAGAACTCGTAGGGCGCCGGGTCGATCAGCTCGCCGTGGTCCGCGATCCAGGCCAGGGACTCGTCCCAGCCGTCGACTGCGATCAGCTCGGAGATCTCGGCCAGGTGCTGGGGCCAGCGCTGCCCGGCCACCGACGCGGTGTTGACGATGGTGCCGCCCCGGTTCATGGTGGGCAGCAGGCCCTCGCTGAGTCGGCGCAGGCCCAGGTAGTTGACCCGCATCACGAAGTCCGACGAGTGCACCCCGGCCACCCCCGCGTTGTTGAACAGGACATCCACTCCCGGACCTATGGCCTCGCAGGCGGCGTCGATCGACTCGGGGTCGCTGAGGTCGGCGGCCACATAGGCGGTGGCCGGTCCGCTGGGCTCGTTGCGGTCGAGCACGGTGAGATCGGTGCAGCCCGCCTCGGCCAGCAGTTCCACCGCGGCCGCGCCAACGCCGCTGGAGCCTCCGGTGAGCACCACCTTCTTGCCCTCATAGCTGAACAACTTCGACGAGGATGCGGGCACGGGGCGACTCCTTGGGGTCTCGGAGGGTGGGGGCGGTCCGGTCAGGCTGCGATGAAGGCTAGGTGGGCCTCGCGCAGGCCGTGGACGAAGGCGTTGGGCATCTCCACCTGGGGGGTGCCCTCGATGCGCTCGATCCGGTCCACCCGCTGGAGCAGGCGCTCGAAGAAGACCTCGATCTCGAGCCGGGCCAGCGCCGCGCCCAGGCAGAAGTGCGTGCCGAATCCGAAGGCGATGTGGTTGTTGGGGCTGCGGGTGACGTCGTAGCTCTCGGGGTCGTCGAAATGCTCCGGATCGCGGTTCGCCGACGGGTACAGCATGACCACCTGCTGGCCCTTGCGGACCGTCTGGCCTCCCAGCTCGGTGTCCGCGGTGGCCGTCCGGCACATGTTGTGGATGGGGGTGACCCAGCGGATGAACTCCTCCACCGCGGTCTCCAGATCGGCTCCGGCCTTCAGGGCGGCCCAGGCGTCGGGACGGTCGGCCAAGTCCAGCAGGGTGCGGGCGATCACGGTGCGGGTGGTCTCGGCCCCGCCGTCGAGCAGCAGCAGCGAGTCCGAGACGATCTGGTCCAGCCCGAACGGTGATCCGCCCACCAGCCCGTCGCCGTCGCGCTCGGCCTCGATCCAGCGGGACATGATGTCGTCGGCCGGGCACACCTGCTTCGCCGTGTACAACTCGACGGAGGCCGCCGCGAACTCCCTCGCTGCGGCCCGGCCCTCGGGGATGTGGTAGCGGGGTCCGCCTCCGAGCGCGACCGTGATCTCCGACCAGTGCTTGAGCATGGGCCACTGGTCGTCGTCGAAGCCGAGCAGGAAGCCGATCATCATGGCCGGCAGGGGAGCGGCCAGCTCCTCGACGATCTCGGCCCGGCCCCTCTCGATCACCGGGTCGAGCAGGCCGTCCACGGCGCGGGCTACGTGCCCTCGCCACCGCTGCACCGCCCGGGGCGTGAAGCGGCGCGCCACCAGCGCACGGCGGGCCTGATGCAGCGGGTCGTCGCGCCCGATGATCGACTGATCGGCCGGGATGTTGGGCCGGTACCCGCCCTTCTCCCGGTCCGAGTTGATGAACCGGCGCTTGTCCTTCTCCACCGCGATTATGTCGTCGTAGCGGGTGATCACCCACAGCTCGTTGATGCCGTCCCAGTGGCAGGGGGAGTTCTCCCTCAACCAGGCGTAGCGGGAGTAGGGATCGTCGACGTAGAAGTCGCCGTCGAGGATGTCGAGGGGCCGGGGATCAATGGGCGTGATCGTCATCGCCGGGTCATCCTATGGCGGGGGCTGATTGTCCTTCGGAGGCTTGCCGGACGGGCACGCGAGTCAGGGAAAGATGCTCTGCCATCCCCACCACAAGGACAACAGAACCGAGACGATGAACGGTCCGGGAACGGCAATCACCAGAATCCAGGCCAGGTAGCGCACCCAGGCGGGGCGGTCGGCGAAGCGTCGCTGGTTGAAGGTCGCGTCGAGCCGCTCGGCTTCGATGTCGGGTCGCTCCAAGCCGAGCAACTCGGCCGCCGGATCGGCAGCCTCGGCGCGAACCACCAGCACGGCCATCCGATGGGTGACGTGGTGTGGGGCCACGTCGGTGGCCGGGTCGAAGATCACGGTCGCCTCGAAGCCGGCTTCCTGCAGCCGGGCTGCGGCCACGTTCGCATCCCAGCGGTCGGCGTACTCGGCGATGGGGACCAAGCCCGACAGCGGTCTCACCCCTCCATCATGCCCGGTCCAGCCGCCGATAGCGTGCCCACCGGTGAGCCCGGCCGTCGCAGTGAGCGATCTCGTGAAGGACTACGGCGCGGTCCGGGCAGTGGACGGCGTGTCGTTCGAGGTGGAGCGGGGCGAGGTGTTCGCCCTGCTGGGCCCCAACGGAGCGGGCAAGTCCACCATCGTCGAGATCCTGGAGGGACACCGCACCCGCAGCTCGGGCGCGGTGCGGGTGCTGGACACCGATCCCGCGTCCGCGCCGCCGTCGTTCCGGGACCGGATCGGCATCGTGCTGCAGACCTCGGGCATCGACCCGGAGCTGACGGTGCGGGAGGCCATCGACTTCTACGGGGCGGCCTACTCGCGCCCGGTCCCAGCCCAGGAGCTGATCGAGCTCGTGGAGTTGGGCGAGAAGGCCGACGCCCGCATCTCGACGCTGTCGGGCGGCCAGCAGCGGCGCATCGACATGGCTCTAGGGCTGGCCGGCGACCCCGATGTCGTGTTCCTCGACGAGCCGACCACCGGCTTCGACCCGGCGGCCCGAAGGCGGGGGTGGGAGCTGGTCGAGCGGCTCGCCTCGGAGCAGCGGGCCGTGCTGCTCACCACGCACTACCTCGACGAGGCCGAGAATCTGGCCGACCGGGTGGCGGTGCTGGCCAGGGGCCGCATCGTCGCGGAGGGCACACCGGCAGAGCTGCGGGCCAGGGCCGGGTCGGCGCTGATCCGCTTCGCGGTGCCCGACAGGGCGGAGCCGGTGCCGGACCTCCTCGCCCCGGTGTCGGGACAGATCGTCGGGCGGGGCCGCCACGTCGAGATCACCACCGACACCCCCACCGCCGACCTGGCCCATCTCACCTCATGGGCCGCCCAGCGGGAGATAGAGCTCGAAGGACTCACCGTCTCGACTCCGAGCCTCGAGGACGTCTATCTGGCGCTCGTGGATGACGACCGCGGCGGCGGCGACGGAGCAGGCGGCGACTCATGAGATCGCTCTGGCGGGGCGCACGCCATCAGAACCGCATCTTCTGGCGCACGCCGGTGGCCGCCTTCTTCACGCTGGTGTTCCCGATCCTGATGCTGGTGCTGTTCACAGCCATCTTCGGCAACGACGCCTTCGACTCCGTCTACGGGCGGGTGAGCAGCAGCCAGTTCTACACGCCTGGGCTGGCCGTGTTCGCGGCGACGTCGTCCACCTACACGGGGATAGGCATCAACCTGGCCAGCCGGCGCGAGCTCGGCATCCTCAAGCGGGTCAGGGGCACACCCATGCCGCGCTGGACCTACCTGGGCGGCGTGGTGGTGTCAGCGGTGTGGATCGCGGCGCTGGGCGTCACCGCCATGGTGGTGCTCGGTGTGGTCGCCTACGGCGTGAACGTCGAGGCGGCCAAGGTCCCAGCCATGCTCCTGTCCTTCGCGGTCGGCTCGGCGTCGTTCGCCGCGCTCGGCCTGGCCCTGGCCTCGGTGGCCCGGTCCGTTTCCATGGCCGTGCCCATCGCCAACGCCACCCTGCTGCCGATGGCCTTCATCTCCAACATCTTCGTCCCCTTCGGCAGTGAGACCCCACGGTGGCTCGATCTCCTCGGGGACATCTTCCCGCTCAAGCACTTCGGCCTGGCCTTCGGCGAGGCCATGAACCCGCTGTCGGAGGCCCCGGCCGTCGAGTGGCACCGGCTCGGCGTGCTGGCCCTGTGGCTGGCGGCGGGCGCGGCAGTGGCGGCCTGGCAGTTCAGCTGGGATCCGCCCGTGATCTCGGGCCGGCGATCCCGGCGTCGAACCCGACCGGCACCCGCCTAACCTCGCCGGATGGTCGCTTACGACGAGTTCGGTCTGTTCGCTCAGAACGCTGCCGAGTACGGGATCGAATGGACCGGCCATCCCACCGTTCGCCGGGAGTCTGTGGAGCTGCCGTCGGGGCTTCGACTGTCGGCCCTGGTGTGGGGAACGGCAGAGCCCGAGCTGGTGCTCATCCACGGCGGCGCCCAGAACGCCCACACGTGGGACACCGTGGCGCTGGCGCTGGGCCGGCCGCTGGTGGCCGTGGACCTGCCCGGCCACGGACACTCCGACCACCGGCCGGCCCACGACTACGGCCCGGCGTCCATGGCCGGCGACGTGGCCGTGGCGATGGAGGCGCTGGCCCCTGGCGCCGAAGCCGTGGTGGGCATGTCGCTGGGCGGCCTCACCGCCATCTGCCTCGCCGCCGATCACGGCCACCTCGTGCGGCGTCTCGGGATCGTGGACGTGACGCCGGGCACCGACCACGCCAAGGCCGAGCCCATCATCGCCTTCGTCGACGGCCCCGAGCACTTCGACAGCTTCGAGGCGATCCTGGAACGCACCGTCGAGCACAACCCCACTCGCAGCGAGTCGTCGCTTCGCCGGGGCGTGCTTCACAACGCCCACGAGATGGAGGACGGTCGCTGGACCTGGAACTACGACCGGATGCGGGACTGGAAGACCGGCGGCGGGACCGAGCCGGCGTTCGAAGGCCTGTGGGACAGGGTCTCGCGCATCGCTGCCCCGACCGCGCTGTGGCAGGGCGGGGCCTGGAGCGTGATCGACGACGCCGACGTGGCCGAGTGGACGCGGCGACTCCCCGAGACCGTCCATGCGGTGGTCGAGGGCGCGGGGCATTCCATCCAGGGCGACCGGCCCCTGGAGCTGGTCGAGCTGATCGAGGACCTGCTGGCCCGGCCGGCGGCCGGGGCCATCGGATAGCCCGGCCCGGACGGGTTTGGCTCTTTAGAGCGTGCGCGGGTAGGTGAAGCCGCGTCGCGGTGCAGGGTGGTGTTTCCCGCTCTTGTTCGCTGCGCTCACGGGCCGCTCGGGCCACGGCCTCGCGCCGTATGAGCCGAGTTGGTCCGCCTATCCGCTCGGCCTCTTAGTCGGTGTCGGAGTAGCCGGATTCGTCGAACAGGTAGCCGTCGGGGGTGATCTCCAGGCGGTGACGGGGACCAGGCACCCGAGGGTCGGCCGTCTCGTATCCGGCGTCTCCGTGCCATAGCGACACCGGGCCGTGCTCGCCCTGTCCGATGCGGGTCTCGTAGCGGCGAGAGCGGCGCCGGCCGAGCCCCTCCAGCGCACCCGCCACCGTGCTGAATTGCCCGACGGTCCGAAGCGTCACCCAGGTGGGCGCGATCAGCTCGATCTCTCCCGCGTCCCGGCGGTGCAGGGCCTCGGCCGGTGTCATCCACTCGTGGCGCACGATCTCGCCGTCGTCGATGCTGACTTCCTCGTCCGGCGCCTCGGCCGCGAAGAACCAGGTCGCGAATCGCTTCGGGGCCAGCGGCGGGGGGATCCAGTAGGAGAAGTGCACCAGGTCCGCCGGATCGAGCACGATGGCCGCCTCCTCGCCGGCCTCGCGGGCGGCCGCGTTCCGGGCGGCCGCGATCAGGTCGCCGGTGCCGTCGTGGTCGCCGTCGTCGATGCGGCCGCCGGGAAACACCCACATACCGCCGAACGCGAGCCGGGAGTTCTTGCGCAGCATCAGCGACTCGAGCCCGCCGGGACCGTCGCGCAGCACGACCACCGTGGCGGCCGGGATGGCGGGCGCCTCCCCGTTGCGCTCCAGTTGCTCGCGCCACTCGTCGAATTGCAGCACCTCGCGCTGATACGCGGCTCGCTTCCGGCTGTCCACGTCGGGCTCGGTGGTGTCGCTCACTTGATCACACCGTCGGCTCTCAGCTCGTCGATCCGATCGCCCCATCCCAGCTCTGCGAGCACATCGTCGGTGTGCTGTCCGTGGGCGGGCGCGGACGGCTCGCGCAGTTCGGCCGGGGTGGCCGAGAACCGGGGGGCGGGGCGGGGCTGGCGGACCCGGCCCATGCGGGGGTGGGCGTGCTCGGCGAAGAGCTCGTTGTGGACCGCCTGGGCGTCGGTGGCGATGTCCTCCACGCCGAGGACGACCCCGAAGGGGACTTCGTGGCGGTCGAGCGCCTCCACCGCCTCGGCCAGGGGCTTGGTGGCCGCGGCCGCGTGCACGGCCCGGAACACTTCGCTGGTCTGGGGCCGGTTCTCCTGGCGGTCGGTCATGGTGGCCACCCGAGGGTCCGAGGAGTCCACGCCGAAGGCTCGGGCCATGCCGTGGAACTCCGAGTCGGTCACCGCCGCCATCACGACGTGACCGTCGGCGAGGGCGACGGCCCGCTGGTGGGCCGAGAACGACTGGGCGAGGTGGGGCTGGTCGTTGTCCAGCGCGACCTCATGGGAGGCCGAGTCTGCGAACAGGAACCCCACCGCGGCGTCCAGCATGGCCAACTGCACATGCTGGCCCCCGGCGCCCCGCTCCCGGGCGAACAGGGCCGAGGTGACGGCCTGCGCGGCGGTGTAGGCGGTGATCTTGTCGGCCGCGGCCTGGCGCAGGAAGCGGGGGGAATCGTCGTTGATGCCGGTCTGGTTCCCCACCAGCCCGGACTGCGCCTGAATGACGGAGTCGTACACCCGGCGGTGGGAGTAGGGGCCGTCGGGACCGAACCCCGACAGGGACAGGTAGACGATGCCGGGGTTGCGAGCCGAGACCGCGTCGTGGCCGAGGCCGAGGCGCTCGATCACGCCCGGCCTCATGTTCTGCACGAACACGTCGGCCCCGGCGCACAACTCCAGCACGATGTCGCGCCCCCGGGGGTCGGTGCAGTCGACGGCGATCGAGCGCTTGCCCCGGTTGCACATCTGGAACATGGCCGATATCCCGCCCGAGTGGACGCCCACGTAGCGGCCCTGGTCGCCGTAACCGGGCTCCTCGACCTTGACCGCGTCCGCGCCCTGGTCGACCAGCAGGCCCACGGCCAGGGGGCCGGTCACGGCCACGGACATCTCGACGATGCGCACTCCGTGCAGCGGTCCGGGCATGGTGCGTCTTCGATCCCTTCGGGTTCGGGAGCCGGCGTGCGCCTGGGCCTAGCCGGACGAGTCCCCGCCGGCGGGCTTGGCGGGCTCGGGGACGCCGTCGAACCAGCCGGCCTCCTCCACCAGTGAGCGGCTGCGCCAGCCCTCGGCGGTGCGCACCAGCTCGTGGTGGTACCAGCCGCCGGTGGCCCACATCGGGGTGTCGGGCAGCTTCAGCGGGTTGTAGACCATGGCCGTCACCTTGGCCTCGTCGCCGTCGATGTCGATGTCGATGTTGGAGATCAGGTGCTGCACGGCCTCGAACATCGCCATGACCTCCGAGAGGAAGCCGACCACCTCGTCCAGGCCGCCGGCGATACCGCCGACCTGGGTGTAGTCGATGCGGGCGTCGGGGGTGAAGACGCTGCGGAAGAGCTCCCAGTCCTGCCGGTCCACGGCTCGGGCGTAGCGGGTGAGCAGGTCGGTGATCTCGGCCCGGTCGACGAGGGTCTGCAAGTCCATAACCCCACGATACGTCTGGGCCTGGGGTTTAGAATCTTCGGTCATGGAGTCAGCGGAGACGGGAGGTGCACGACCGGTAGGTCCGGGGGCGCCCCCAGCAGTGCTCATCCGACTGGGCTCGTGGCGCGACAATGTTCTTGAGATTGAGCCGGGCGTCTACCGGGAGGGCGCCGGCTACCGGGAAGACATGAGCCTCGCCGAGCTAGTAGATGCAACGAGAGCTTGGTGGAGGATCAACCCCGAACGTGTCGCTAGAGAGGGAATACATCACGCGGTCGCCGTGCATCAGGGAATAACGCGCGCAGTGCTGGTGATCGGTAGCTGGCGTCGACGCGCCGACGGGCGCTGGGCCTTCGCCGCGACTCCCCTGACTTCTGGTCCGGTGTACGACGAGTGGGTGGGACGGTCTGGTCGGATCGTCCACTTTGTGAAGGGAAACCGGAATCCGATCGCCTACTGGCCGCCGAGGTAGGGCTCAGGCTGGACGCGTCTTCGGCGACATGACGAGAATCTCAGACAATTTATCTGTGATTCTGAGAATTCTTAGGGTGTGTTGTCACAGGGGGGCGGTATTGTCTTGTCCATGGAACGAACAGGTGTTCTCAACAGGACGGCCGGGCTCATGGTTGGCTCGGAAACCCCAGGTGCAGTTGATCCGGTCTACGGGTCTGCGGGTGCTGCGGAACCGTCCGTATGGGAACTGCTGGAGACGGCCGGGGAGGCTCTCCGGTCGGTCTCGTTGGAGGGTCTCAGCGAAGACGCGCTGAGCCGAGTGGTGGCCGAGACAGGGCGAGTGAAGTCGCTCGCGGACGCCACGACGTTGCGGGTTGTGAGCCGGTTGGAGGCGTTGCGTGCCGGCACGGCGCGTGAGGCTCTGGTCGGTGGGGCGAAGCTGTCCGGAAGCTTGGCCAAGCGCGTGACTGAGGCGGCGCGCCAATTGGAGGAGATGCCCAATGTTGGCCGGCTGGTGGATTCTGGGGAGTTGACGATTCATAGCCTGTTGGCTCTGGGGTCGGCGGCCCGGCAGTGCGGGGCATCCGTTGTGGACGGCTCGGACGAATTGCTGTACCAGGCCGCCACCCGGGACGCCGGGTCGTTCAGCCGGGTGGCCCGAAAGTTCGCGCAGCGCCATGACCCGTCGGCGGGCGGCGACCTGCTCAAGGGGCAGCGGAACAGCCGCAAGGCCGACCTGTTCGTTGGCGGTGACGGGATGGGCGTGCTCAAGGGCGAGATGGATCCCGTGAGCTTCGGTCTGCTGGAGCAGGCCGTGGATGCGCGCAAGGACCACCTGTGGCGCAAGGACGGCGGACGTGACGGCACCCCCGACGCGGTTCGCAACAACGGGCAGCGCACGATGGACGCGGTCTTCGAGCTGTGCACCGGCCGGGACGCTCTGACCCACCAGCCGCTTCCGGCCGACGACGGTCCGAAGGGTCCGCGGCGTCTGCCAGCGGGGAGAATCATCGCCGTGACCGCCGGTGTGGTGGACGGCACCGACCCGGATGGGTCCTGCGAGATCATCGGGGTCGGCCCGGTCCCGCCGTCAGTCCTCTCCCGAATCTCGCCCGATGATCGCCTCGTGGGCGCCGTATTCGGCGGTAACGGCCAGCCGCTGTGGCTCGGTCGTATGGAGCGGCTCGCCAATGTCGCCCAGTACGTGGCCGTCGCGCTACGAGACCGAGGCTGCGTGCTGTGCCGGGCTCCGATGCATCGCTGCAGGCTCCATCATGTGGACGAGTGGGACTTGGACGAGGGCCCGACTGACATCGAGAACCTGGTTGCGCTGTGCGGCAACTGCCATCGGTGGCTGCACCGCAGCCGGCGCCGTGTCGTGCGCGAGATCGACATCTACGGAACGATCACCTGGTCCACCGCCCCGAGGCGGTCCAAGGTTGGTGCCGGCGGCGACCGGCCCCGCGGCTCACCTGCCCAGGACGGATCACTGACCGTTGAGTCAGGCGGTACCGGCGCGAGTGTCGAGCACTCCGGGATGACTCCAGGCCGCGGCGACGCAGGATGCGGGCCCGCCGACCATGTCCGCGGGAGTTCGGACTCAGAACGCGGTCCGCCGGTCGGCCGGTAGCGCAACCGGGCCGGGCGTCCCCACCTGGTGCGCCCGCCCGGTTGTTGTCGGCGGGCTCGGCCGCTTCACTGGATAGGGGCGGCGCGGGACTGTTCGTGCCCGATGCGTGCCGACAACTCGGGAGGCCGCCGCCGGCCGGCGGATGACCTGTCAGCCGGGGCCCGAAGATCACTGAGCGGCAGGTCATCAGCCGCTACGGTCGGTCCCATCGGCGGGCCGCCCCCATCGCCGTCGAGCTGGGCACTCGTCGGCAAGGAGCCTGGAGAGACTCGGAGAGCCTGGAGAGAATCGTGACCACTCAACAGCAACTGACGACCGCGACCCTCGATCCGGTCCCGGCCCGCCATGTCGAGGACATCCCGGTGGCCGAGGAGATGAGCGACTCGTTCCTCGCCTACGCGCTGTCGGTCATCACCTCACGAGCAATCCCCGATGTGCGGGACGGCCTCAAGCCGGTGCAGCGCCGGGTGCTGTGGTCGATGCTGCAGATGGGGCTGCGGCCCGGCACCCCCTACCGGAAGTCGGCCCGCGTGGTCGGCGACACCATGGGCCGCTACCACCCCCACGGCGACGCCGCCATCTACGACACCCTCGTGCGCATGGGCCAGGACTTCAGCCGCATGGTGACGCTGGTGGACCCGCAGGGCAATTTCGGCAGCCTCGACGACCCGCCCGCGGCGGCCCGCTACACCGAGTGCCGCCTGAGCGAGGCTGCCATGGACATGGTCGGCGAGCTCGACGAGGACACCGTCGACTTCCGGCCCACCTACGACGGCGAGGACGCCGAGCCGGTAGTGCTGCCTGCGGCGCTGCCCAACCTGCTGGTCAACGGCACGGCAGGCATCGCGGTCGGCATGGCCACAACCATGCTGCCCCACAATCTGGCGGAGGTCGGCGCGGCCATCGAGCTCGTGATGAGCAAGCAGCCGAGCGACGCCGCCACCGATGCGGGGTCGCCGGGAGGCGCCAAGCCGGCCCGGAGGCGCAAGGCGAGGCCGGCGACCGACGAGCTCATGGAAGTCCTGCCCGGTCCAGACTTCCCCGGTGGCGGCATCGTCGTCAGCGACGAGAGCCTGACGACGGCATACGACACCGGCAGGGGATCGATCAGGGTGCGGGCCCGGGTCAGCATCGAGGCTGTGACCCGCCGCCGCCAGGCGGTGATCGTCACCGAACTGCCCCATCTCGTTGGTCCCGAAAGGGTGGTCTCCCGCATCACCGAGTTGGCCGGGGCCGGCCGGCTGCAAAGCGTTGCCGGCATCGCCGATCTGAGCGACATGGAAGGCCTGCGCCTGCAGATCGACCTGAAGCCGGGCGTCGACCCCAGCGCCGCGCTGTCCGAGCTCTACCGGCTCACGCCGCTCGAGGAGACCGTGAGCGTCAACAACGTGGTGCTGGTCGACGGTGTGCCCACCACCGTCGGGCTCCGGGAGCTGTGCGAGCACTACGTCGCCCACCGTCTCGAGGTCGTGGTGCGTCGCACCCGCCACCGGCTGCAACGGGCCGACGAGCGGCTGCACATCGTGGAGGGCCTGCTCGCCGCCCTCGACAACATCGATGAGGTCGTGGCACTGATCCGAGGCTCCCAGGACGCCGCCGAAGCCCGTGACGGGCTCATGGCGCGCTTCGGGCTCACCGACGTGCAGGCCAACCACATACTCGACATGGCGCTGCGGCGGCTCACGGCGCTGGAACGCCAGAAGCTCGACGACGAGGCCGCCCAGCTCCGATCCGACATCGAGGACCTGAAGGAGATCCTCGCCAGCCGGCGCCGCCGACGCTCCATCGTGCGGAGCGAGCTGCGCCGGATCGTCGAGGACCACGGACGGCCCCGTCGCAGCCGGATCATCGCGGCCGAGGTCCTGGAACGCGAGTCCGCCCGCGGCGCAGCCGGTGACGGTGCCGCCGCGGCCCCGGTCGAGCCGGCCGAGTCGGGGCCCGATCTGCCCTGCGTGGTGACGGTGTCGACCACGGGCAACATCGGTCGGGCCTCGCTGAAGGGGCAGAGGCGAGCGTCGCCGGGGCGTCACGATCTGATCGCTGCCAGGGTCGTGGCCTCGACCGGGTCGCCGGTGGCCGCGGTCACCTCGGCAGGGCGGGTGTTCGAGGTGCTCGGAGGCGAGATCGAAGAGACGGCCAACCGGGTCCGGGGCGTCGATGCCTCCGCCGTCTTCGGCCTTGAGTCCGGCGAGACGGTCCTGGCCCTCGTCGCCGGCACCGACGACAGGCTCGTGATGGTCACTGCCGGCGGCACCATCAAGCGGCTCGACGCCGACGAGGTGCTCGGCTCGCCGGCGGGGTCGTCCTTGATCTCGTTGGGAGCGAACGACCGTGTTGCCTGCGCTTTCAGCGCCCCCGAGGACGTCGACGTCGTGATAGCGGCCAGCGACGGGCGGGCCCTGCGCCTGGAGGCCTCTTCGGTGCGGCTGCAGCGCCGGGCCGCGGCGGGAGTGGCCGGCATCAAGTTGCGCGAGGGGTCCGTCCCCGTAGGCGCCGGTGCCGTGCTCGGTGACGCCGCGCTGGTCGTCGCAACCAGCGCCGGCCCGGCGGCGGGCGGCGGCAAGAGCGGGATCAAGGTCACCCCCTGCTCGGAGTTGCCGACACAGGGCAGAGGCACCCAGGGCGTCCTGGTGGTCACGTTGCTGCCCGTCGAGTCGGTGGCGGCCGCGGCGGTGGGCCCGGCCGAGGGCATGCTGGCCCTGATGGGACAGGACGACAATCCTCGCAGGATCGATCCCCATCCTGTGCCGGTGCGAGTGGCGGCCACGGCGCGCTATCGCTCACCGCAGCGCAGCGATCGGCGCATCCATGTGCTGGCGCCGGGGAGGTGGTGAGGAAAGTGGCGCCCCCGAACCGGACGGCCGGAGCATCCACCGAGATGACCCTGCCGTTGACTCCGGGCGACGCCGCGGAGCCGACCGCAGATGCTCAGCCCCGTTCCCGGGCCGGCTCATCCAACGGAGCCGACCGCCCCGACGGCGCCTCCAACGGTCGCCGGCGCGGCGGCTCCGCAGGATCGGGCGACCCCATCCCCGCGCCCGCCAACACCGCAGACAGCTACGACGCCGACTCCATCGAGACGCTCGAGGGCCTGGAGGCCGTCCGCAAGCGCCCGGCCATGTACATCGGCGGCAACGGCTCCGAGGGTCTCATGCACCTCGTGTGGGAGATCGTGGACAACGCCGTGGACGAGGCCGCCGCCGGCTTCGCCACCAAGGTGGGGGTGACGCTGCATCGCAACGGATCGGTCGAGGTGACCGACAACGGTCGCGGCATTCCTGTCAACAAGCATCCCGAACGCGACGTGTCAGCCCTCGAAGTGGTGTTCACCGAACTGCACGCGGGCGGGAAGTTCGGCGATGGCGCCTACAAGGCGTCGGGCGGGCTGCACGGCGTGGGGGCCTCCGTCGTCAACGCCCTGTCGACCCGTCTCGATGCGGAAGTGCGCCGCGACGGCTACGTGAACGAGCTGAGCTTCTCGAACCAGGAGCCCGGCCATTTCGTCGGTGGCGAGTTCCGGGCCAGTAGCGATGTGCGCCCCGTGAACCGGCGCACCAAGGCGACCGGCACAACCGTCCGCTTCTGGCCCGACATGGCTCTGTTCCACCCCGAGGCGCGCATCGACGCCGACGAGGTGCGCCGCCGGGTCCGCCAGATGTGCTTCCTGGTTCCCGGCCTGAGGATGACCGTGGACGATCGCCGCCCCGGCGCGGGGGCCGAGCCATTCGTCTTCGTGAGCCGGGGCGGGCTCGCCGACATGGTGCGGGAGCGTTCCGAAAGCACCGGGGAGGATGCCGTGAGCGGTGTGATCACCGCCAACGGCATCGAGACGTTCACCGAGAAGGTCCCCGTCGACGGCAAGATCACCGAAGTCGAGCGTGAGTGCACCGTCGACATCGCGCTGCGCTGGACAGCGGGATACGACAGCGATGTGGTGTCCTTCGTGAACACGATCCCCACCACCTCGGGCGGCACCCATCTCGCCGGTTTCGACAAGGCCCTCACGCGCGTCGTCAACAGCGTGCTGCTGAAGGACAACCGCAAGCTGGCCCGGCTGGCCCGCGATTCCCGCGGCGGCACGGGATCCAAGAACGGCAAGACCAACGCCACCAAGGACGATGTGCGAGAGGGTCTGGTCGCCGCGGTCAAGGTGACCTTCTCCGAGCCGCAGTTCCGGGGTCAGACCAAGCAGGAGTTGGGCACGCCCGCGGTCGAGGGAATCGTGGCCAGGATCACCTACGAGCAGCTCAAGGAGTGGTTCGAGCCCGGCGGGGGACCCCGGACCCAGGTCAAGGCCATTGGCGACAAGTTGACCGCCGCGGTGACGAATCGGGTCGCCTCCAAACAGATGCTCGACACCAAGCGCAAGGCGGCCAGCCTCGGCTCCACCGGCATGCCCGACAAGCTGGCCGACTGCCGGGTGCACGGCCCCGAGGCCGAGCTGATCCTGGTGGAGGGAGACTCGGCCGCCGGTCCGGCCAAGAGGGGCCGGGACTCCGAGTTCATGGCCATACTGCCGCTGCGGGGCAAGATCGTGAACGCGGCCAAGGCGAGCCCCAAGCAGGTCCTCGACAACACGGAGGCGCAGGCCATCTTCACCGCCATGGGCGCAGGCGCGGGAGACGCCTTCGACATCGAGGCCGCCCGCTATGGCCGGATCGTCATCCTCTGCGACGCCGACGTCGACGGCAGCCACATCCGCTGCCTGCTGCTCACGCTGATCCACGGCTACATGCGGGAGATGCTCACCCAGGGCCGGGTCTTCTCCGCCCAGCCGCCCCTCTACACCGCCCGTGTGGGCGACCGGACCCTGAGGGCCTTCTCCGACGAGGAGAGAGACCGGATGACGGCCGAGCTGGCCCGTGGCAGGCGCCGCAGCGACAGCATCAAATGGCAGCGCTTCAAGGGTCTCGGGGAGATGAACACCGACGAACTGCGGCACTGCGCGCTGGATCCTGAGACGCGGACCCTGCGCCGTCTCACGATGGCCGACGCCCAGCAGGCCGAGGCCGCGGCCGACATGTTCGAAGTCCTGATGGGAAACGACGTGGCCCAGCGCCGCGACTACCTGGTCGAGAACTCGTCGCTGGTGGACGAGGCGACACTCGACATCTGAGCAGGCGGCATCGTCGGACTCGGGACCCGTTCCGGGCATCCGGGCCGGCGTCACACCGTTGCGCTAGAACTGCGGGATGCAGCTCGAGTTCGATCCGGGCGACATCCTCGATCCGGGCTCCACCGGTGCATTGGATGCCGACGGTGCCCCAACCCGGCCGCCGCGGCTGTCGCCGTCGGGCGCGTCGACGTTCCAGCAGTGTCCCCGCCGGTGGCGGTTCCGCTACGTCGAGCGTCTTCCTGAGCCGCCTGGACTCGAGGCCCTGGTGGGAACCTTCGCCCACCGGGTGCTCGAGCTCTTGATGCAGAGGGAGCCGCCGCGGCGCAGCAAGGACGAGGCCAAGCGCATCGCCAGGGCGGCGTGGCCCGAGTTGGCCGGAGGCGAGGACTACCGGGATCTGGAGTTGAGCGACGAAGAGTCTCGGGAGTTCCGTTGGCGCGCCTGGCGCGCCATCGAGGGTCTGTGGCACCTGGAGGACCCGGGCGCCGTCGAGGTGGAGGCCACCGAGGAGCAGGTGTCAGTGACTCTGGGCCATGTGCCCTTCAGGGGAGTGGTGGACCGCCTCGAGCGGGAGGACGACGGTCTCGTCGTCAGCGACTACAAGTCGGGACGCGCCCCCACGGCTCGCCACGCGCCCGAGCGCCTGCAGCAGGTGCTGCTCTACGCGGCGGCCGTGGCCGAGGAGACCGGCGAGCAGCCGGTTAGGGCTCAGCTCCTGTATCTGGGCCAGCGGATCGTGGCTACCGCGGTGACCCCTTTCGAGATCGGCGAAGCGGTCGGCCGGCTGGAGTCGACCTGGAGCGCGATCGCCGACGCGTGCGACGTCGACGACTTCCCAGCGCGGCCGGGCCCGCTCTGTGGCTACTGCGCATACTCCGAGCACTGCCCGGAGGGTCAGGCTCAGAACCTCCGGCGGGAGCAGCAGCGAGCCGCCGAGGAGGAGTACCTCGAGAGGCTCGCGGGCTGAGATCCTGTCGGTGTAGCAGCGTCGCCCAGCCGCGGGGCCTCACCGCCTCAAGCGCCTCCACAACCACCAGAGAGCCACCAGCGCGGCTCCCGCGCTCAGCAGGGTGGAGATTCCTGCGGAGTACAGCAGCCGGTCGCTCCAGGCGCCTGCGGGCTCCGGCGGCGCACCCGCGGCAGCGACGCCATCCGGCTCGGGGGCGGGCTGCGGCGGGGCCGCCCCAGTGTCGAGGATCGAATCGACGGCCGAGGCCTCACGGGGACCGGGCCGGTGCCGGGGACGGTCGCGCTGGGGGTCATAGGCCATCGGGGTCCTCCGGACGTTCCTCGCCGACCACACGATCGTAGATCTCGTCGAACTCGGCGCACGCCTCGGCCGCGCCCCGGCGGGGCGGGAGGGCGTGTATCGGCAGCGAGCGGGCCCCCGCCTCGGCCACGGCTGCCCGCAGGCGCACCGGCGGCAGGACCAACCGCCCGTGGTCGGTGACCAGCTGTTCGTGCCAGTAGCGCGAGTCCCGCGTGCGGGCCAGCCGGTTGACGGCCACGCCCGCCACGGCCAGTCCTGCCGGCTTCCTGGCGGCAACCCGTTCGATGGTCCGCAGGATCTCGCTGACCCCGTCGGAGGCCCACGCGCTCGGTTCGGTCACGACCAGGGCGGCGTCGGCCGCGAACAGCGCGTTGATGGTCAACAGGCCGAGCGACGGGGGACAGTCGATCAGCACCAGACTCTGATGTCCTGACAGGGCGACGCGGAGCCTGTCCTGGGCGCCCACCGGGTCCGAGAGCAGCTGGCGCTCCCGCCCGGCCAAGGCCGGCGTGGACGGAACGATCCGGGGCGGGAGGCCCTTTCCGTCGGGCCAACCCGACGGCACCGCCAGGCTCCCGAGGATTCCCGGCCGGTCAGACTCCAGGGCCTCGTCGACGGTCGCGGCAGGCGCCCACACACCCAGGCCCGTCGTGGCGTTGCCCTGGGGATCGAGGTCGACCACGACGCTGGGGGTCCGCCGCGCCCAGGCGGCCGATGCCAGCCCGAGAGCGGTGGTCGTCTTGCCGACGCCGCCCTTCTGGTTGACCAGTGCGATCACTGCCACACCTTGAACGGTAGCGACCCCAAGAGGCCGAGCGGGTAGGCGGGCGAACGCGGCCCATACGGGCGAGGCCGTGGGCTGTGTTGCCTTGGTTGGGCGGCCCGTGAGCGCAGCGATCAAGAGCGGAAGACAGGCAGCTGTGAGCGATCACAGCAGCGCCGTGCGCCGGATCGCGCCGAAGCTCCCTCCGACGGAGCACACTGGCTTCATGGCTGCACGCAGTCGCACACCGATGGCGCTCAGGCGAGCGGCAGCACGCTGGGCCCGGGACCTGCTCGCGGTCCGCAGCGCCTTCGGCGCCCTGGTGATGGCGGCAGTCGCGAGCCTGGTGGCCGGACTGATCCTCGCGGCGATCACCGACACCCTCGAGGAGCTGCCGGGCCTGCTGCTGCTGGTACCGGCTGCGATCGCGGTGAAGGGCAACATCTTCGGCGCGCTGGGCAGCCGGCTCGGCACGGCCATCCATGCCGGCACCTTCCGCTCCGGGGGCCGGGACTCGGTGATGATGCAGAACGCCATCGCGTCGGTGGGCCTGAGCCTGGTCCTCGGTGTGGCCCTGGCGGTCATGGCGAAGGGAGCCGCGCTCGCCTTCAACGTCTCGCCCACCATGAGCCTGGCCGATTTCGTCGTCATCTCCGCGCTCGGGTGCCTGCTGGCCGCCTTCGTCGTGCTGGCCATCGCTCTGGCGACAACGGCCGGAGCGGTCCGCTTCGGCTGGGACCTCGACAACGTCGTGGCTCCCATGGTGACAGTCGCCGGCGACGTGGTGACCCTGCCCTCGCTGGTCGTGGCGGCCGAGCTCGCCGGGGTCGACGTCCTCACACCGTCGGTGGCTTGGACGCTCACCGTGCTGGCGGTCGCGTCGGTGCTCTGGGGGCTGCGGAGCAGGATGGATGACCTGCGGGCCATCATGCGCGAGTCGCTGCCGGTCCTGACCGTTGCGGGAGTGCTCGACCTGGTTGCCGGGATCACGGTGGAGAAGCGCATCGACGACTTCCTCGAGTTCCCCGTGCTGCTCGTGCTGCTGCCGGGCTACCTGAGCACCGCCGGGGCGCTGGGAGGCGTGCTGTCGAGCCGGCTGTCCACGAAGCTCCACCTCGGGCTGGCCCGGCCCGCAGCGCTGCCCTCGGGAGCGGCCCGGGTCGACCTCGCCACCACGTTCGCGCTGGCCATGCCGGTGTTCGCGCTGCTCGGCCTGGTGGCATCGGCCGCGGGCGGCCTGACCGGCCACGCAGGCCCCGCCCTGGCGGAGCTGGTGGGCGTGGCCGTGCTGGGGGGTCTGCTGGCCACCGTGCTGGTAGTGGTGGTCGCCTACTACGGGACGCTCACGGCGGTGCGGTTCGGGGTGGACCCCGACACGTACGGGATTCCCATGGTCACCTCGTCGCTGGACCTGGTCGGCGCCTTCACCCTGATCGTCGCCGTCGTCGTGGTCGGCGTGGCATGACGGGCGCTGCGATACCTATGATCTCGGGAGAGACCTGATGGAAGACGGACCTCGCAACCTGCGGGAGATGCTGGCGGAGGCCAAGGACACCTCCGAGTTGATGGTGGACCTCGCCTACGCGGCGCTGTACTTCGGCGACCCCGACATGGCCGACGAGGTGAGCGAGCTCGAGGAGCGCATGAGCCACCTCGTGCAGGACATGCGGGCGGTCTGCATCCTCGCGGTGCGCCATCCGCGCGACGCCGACGGCATGTCGTCGGTGCTCCAGGTGATCTCCGCCATCGAGCGCATCGCCAACGACGCGGTCGACATCGCCCGCATCGTCACCCACCGGGTCGGCATCCCGCCGGAGTTGGTGGCCGAGCTGAGCGCGGCCGAGGAGGTGTCGCACCGGGTGCTCGTGTCCGACGGCTCGCTGCTCGCGCACCGGCACCTGGCCGACCACGAGATGCCGGCCAAGATGGGTATGCGGGTGATGGCGGTGCGCCGCGAGCGGGAGTGGATCACCGATGTGGGCGGCGACACCGTGCTCGTGCCCGACGACGTGCTGTTCCTGAGGGGATCGCCCGACGGGATCGTCGAGCTGCGAGCGCTGGCGGGGTCGCCGGAGTGGTCCCCGCCCGAGGAGCAGGCCGGCCTGCGAGCCTCGGATCTGCGGCGGGCCACCAACGTGCTGGTCGAGATGAAGGACCTCTCCGAGGTGGCCGTCGGCTTGGCCTACTCGGCGCTGGTGCTGCGGGACGAGAGCCTGGCCGCGGAGGTGCGCCACCTCGAGGACCGCCTCGACGAGATGAAGGACCGCCTCGAGGAGTGGGTGCTGCGGGCGGCCAGGGAGCATGCCGACCAGCCGGGCCTGCGGGGCCTGCTGCACCTTTCCCAGGCGGCCGAGGACCTCGGCGACCAGGCCCAGCAGATGGTGTGGATAATCGAGCGCCAGGAGCGGATCCACCCGATCCTGGCGGTTGCGCTCGGCGACAGCGAGGACGTGGTGGCCCACGTCCCGGTGGCCGAGGGCTCCGAGGCCGACGGTCGGACGCTGGGTGATCTCAGGCTGAACCTCGAGCCCGGATTCACAGTGCTGGCCATCCGGCGCGGCGGCCAGTACCGGTACCGGCCGGGCGGGATCGTCCGGCTCGAGCCCGGCGACGCCCTGATAGCCAGCGGCCCCGACGAGGGGCGCGAGCGGCTGGCCGAGATCTGCGGCTGGCTGCTCACCGACCGGGACGACGACACCGAGATGGTCCTGGAGCCGCTGGGAGCGGCGGTTCCGGCCTCTTGAGCGGCGCGTGGGGGCCGAGCGGCTCGACAGCGGTAGCTTCACCGGCCATGGCGACTCCGGCCGAACGGCTCTGCATGCTCACCGTGCACGCCCATCCCGATGACGAGGCTTCCAAGGGCGCGCCCACGGTGGCCCGCTACCACGCCGAGGGCGTCCGCACCGTGCTCGTGTGCTGCACCGGGGGAGAGGAGGGCGAGATCCTCAACCCGGCCCTGGACGATCCCTCGATGGCCGAGAAGCTCGCCGAGGTGCGGGCCGTGGAGTTGGCCCGGGCTGCGGAGGTCATCGGCTACGAAGAGGTCGAGATGCTCGGCTACCGCGACTCGGGCATGGAGGGATCGGAGGCCAACAACCATCCCGACTGCTTCGCCCGGGCCGATCTTGAGGAGGCGGTGGCCCGGCTGGTGGCCGTGATCCGCCGCCACCGGCCCCACGTCGTCGTGACCTATCCCGAGGATCAGGGCGGCTACATGCATCCGGACCACATTCGGGTCCACGATGTCTCCGTGCCCGCCTACGAACGCGCCGGCGACCCTGCCTACCGCCCTGACCTGGGCCAGCCTTGGGCGCCGGCCAAGCTCTACTACACCCTGTGGTCGCGCAAGCGCATCGAGGAGCGCCATCAGGCGTTCCAGGATCTCGGCCTGGAATCGCCGTACAACGACTGGTGGTTCAAGCGACCGTCCACCGACGACAAGATCACTACCCAAGTTCCCGTGGACGGGTTCATCGACGCGCGCATCGAGGGGCTGCTGGCCCACGCCACCCAGATCGACCCGGAGTCGACGTTCTGGTTCGGGCTGCCCGTCGAGGTCGAGCGATCGATCCACCCGTACGACGACTACGTGCTGGCCCGCGGGCCCCGTCCGGCGACGCTGCCCGAGCGCGACCTGTTCGAGGGGTTGCGCCCGGAGCCGTCCGGCGACGGTGGCTGACGTGGCGCCGGAGCCTCTCGACGAAGGGTGGCTGGAGGCGGTCGCGGCTGTCGTGGAGGCGGTCGATGCCTCCGGCGCGGCCGACGGGGTGGCCCAGATCACCGTCAGCGGCGCACCTGGTGGCGCGGCTGCCTTTTGCGTGGTCGTCGAGGCCGGTCGCGTGAGCGTGGCGGCGGGGCGGCACCCCCAGCCCGACCTGGTTGCCGGCTGGACGTACCCGGAATTCGTCCAGGCCTGGCAGGGCGAGCTGTCCGTGGATGCGGCCTACATGTCGGGCCGGATGAAGCTCGAGGGAGACCAGGTGCTGCTGTTCGACGGATGGCGCCCGCTGCTGCGATCGACCGCGCTCCGGGAGGCGGTGGCCTCGCTGCGTTAGAGGGCTGCCCGGACATCAGATCCGGTGCCGGGCCCTCCTCTGCGCGCTGCGCAGAGCGCGGTACCCGACCGCGACCGCGCCAGACCGTTCGATGAGGTCGGTCATCTCGCGGGACACGGCCAGCGCGAGGTCGTCGACCCGGCCGCCCGCCGACGGATCGATGGCGTGGATCTCGGGCTCGTCGAGTGCGGGGCACAGCGACAGCTCGGTGACCCCGGGCGCCAGGCCGGACAGTTGCTCGAACACATGGTCCCTGGCGTCTCCTCGAACGAGCCGGAAGTGGTCGGGGAAGACGACGCCCTCGGAGTGCGCCAGCGACCGGAACGGGAATCCGGCATTGGCCTCGGCATCGGAGCCCTCGAGCCGCACGGGAAGATCGAACGACACCGCGAGGTCGAGCAGCACGTCGAAGAACTCCGGGCGCTGCTGCAGGGCGGCCAGGTGGGTGGTGAGGTGGGTCACGTCGAAGCCCCACAGCACGGCCCGCTCGAGCTGGGCGCGACACTCGCGCCGGACCTCGTCGAGATCCGCATGGTCCCACAGGTCATGCACGGTCCGGGGGAACCCGCCGTCGCCGTCGAGGAGGCTGGGGGCGTTGGTGATCGGCCCCCACCGGAAGCAGTCGAGCTCCGAGTTGAGCGTCAGGTGGACCCCGAGGTCCTCGCCCCGGTAGAGCTCGGCCGCGTGGCGGGCCCACACGCCCGGCATCACGATCGTGCCGGTGGTGGCCGCGCCCTCCCGCATTGCCTGATAGCCGGCGGCGGTGGAGGAGTGGGTGGTGCCGATGCGGTCGGCGCTGACGATCAGGAGCCTGGTGCCAGGGGGGTGCCCGAGGCGCTCTACCAGCGATTCCACAGCCCTGACGGTATCTGACTGCGGGGGCCGCATCTGCCCGACGCCGCCGTGATCGGCAGTCACGATGTCAGCTCTGGGTCGGCGTGTTCGTCTGCACCGACGCCGCCGCGGCCCGCAGCCGGCCTCAGTTCAGCGGAACGTCGGCGCCGCCGCAGACCCCCCACAGTCCGCTGCCGGCTGCGACCGCGTCCGCCTCGGCCCGGGCCAGAACGCCGGCGTAGTGGTCGTTGGGCGGGTAGTTCAGCACCGCGGCGAAGCCGGCTGCCACGAGCTCCAGATTGACGAACAGGCCGTCGTGGGAGCGGACCACATAGGCGAGGAGACGCTGATAGACGTCCCGGGCCTCTACGTCGCGAACCAGGGTGATCTCGGTCCCGGCGGGTAGCACGGCCTCGAGATGCAGCGACGCCTCCTTCCCGAAGCACTGCACCGGGCGGGTGGGCGCCACCGACTCGGGGGTGTCTATGCCGAGGAGGCGCACCGTCTCCTGGCGGCCCCCGATCAGCACGTCGATGGTGTCGCCGTCTACAACCCGCTCGACGGTGGCGTTGGGAGCCCAGCCGTTCTCGCCACCCCCACCGGCGGCGTGGTCGTTGCCGGCAGTCGGCGCTGCCGGCGGGCCGCGTGCGCCGATGGCGCCATCGGTGCTCTCCGAGGCTCCGGCTTGGGTCCTGTCGTGGCCTGAGTCGGCGGGGTCGAGGGTCTGGGTACCGCACGAGCTCAACAGCGCCAGCACGATGGTGCCTGCCGCGTGCCACTGCCACAGAGACCGGCCGCGCCTCTGGAGTGCAGCCTGCAGGTGGCGAAGAGCGCCGTGAGTCAGTTCTCGGGGTGGGGGCCGGCTGGGGTGCGGTCCCTCGGTGCCACGGCGGTGGCGAAGAGTGCCGTGAGTCAGTTCTCGGGGTGATAGAGCTCTCATGAACGCATGCCCTCCTTGGGCGGGACCGGCAAGGCGCGGTCGCTGGCGGCTGACGGTGGCCTCCGGCCGGTGAGCGGCCGGTGCGATTGGGTGCTCGCGCCCGAGATCAGGCTGCGGCGGGATCAGGCTGCGGTGGGGATCAGGCTGCGGCGGGGAAGTCGCTGCTGTCGACGGTAGCGACCTCAGCCGGGGTGCGGGCGGCCTGCAGGGCTCTGCGGGCCCGGGCCACGCCGCGCCGGCCGATCTCGCATGTGGCGGAGTCGAGCTGCCAGCTCTGCTGCGGATCGGGCTGGCCGGGGGTGAGGATGTCTATGAGAACCAGTTGATCGGTCATGTGGACATGATGGCCAGGGGGTGTGACATCCTTCCCGCAGGCGCCTTCGTGAGTTGCCCCGCTGAGGCTCGTGAGTTGGCCCGCAATCGGCCAGTTCAGGGCTATTCTTGGCGCTTGAAGTGGGCCTTTGGCAGAAGTGCAATGACGTGACATGGCGCACCGGTACCGCCGCCAACGTCGGTCAGGCGGGGGTTGGATGGGGCTACGGAGGAGCTTGTGACGGTGTGCTGCCCGGTCCGTTGCTTAGGTGAGCGATGCCCAGGTTGTCGTACTTGCTCGCTGCAATAGGGGTTGGCGGGCCGCCCACTCGGAAGGAACACGATGCGAGGCACGAAGGAAGCCACCGAAAATGCTGCTTGCCGACAGGGTGATCGCCGGGAACGCGACCTGCGGTGTTTCCACAGGTCAGGGCGTTGTTGGAGGATGAGAGCGTCGGCTCGCGAGTGGGTCCCTGGGGCGAGCGAGGGAGCGGATAGGCTGTGTTGCGTATACGCACTGAAAGGAGCAAGGCGATGGGAGGCGTGAGCTTCGAACTCATCTCCGCCAAAGAGCAATGGGATATCTTCGATGACGCGTCTCGTCGTCTCCTGAGTATCGACGGTGCAGAATTCGCGGGCAGGTGGGATCGCGGAGAGTTCGTCGGCAAGGACGAACCGGGAGTCATGCAGGTTGCCATTCTGAGACCAAGTGGCCGGCCGGACGCCGGCTGAGGCCTTCAGAGGATTCCGCGAACTCGTCCAAGAGGCAATCGCCTGTTTCGCTCATACCCGCGTCACCGGCACTTCGAAGGAACCCAACGAGCCCGGCATCCTCACGGTCAACGGCGGCAAGCCGCTACGACTCCAATCGACCGGGCCGCAGGTTGATATCACCTGTTCGATCAGGTACGAGATTCTCCCAGCAAGCGATCCTGACGATGGGCCGTGGAGAGTCACTACTCGCAGTTACATCCATACGGTGACGCTCGATGAGGAGTTGGTCGTCGAGTTCCACTGGCATCCCGAGGACGGTTCTAATGTCTGGTACCCGCACATTCACCCTCGTCTTGCCGGTTCTGGGAGGGACCGAGGCGGCATGCACGTCCCATCGGGACGGGTGCTCATCGAGGATGTCCTCATCTTCGCTCACGAGCGGGGTGCCGTGCCCTTCAGGAAGAACTGGGAGGCGGTCGTGTCTCGCATCAAGCAGCGAATCGCGGTGGAGGCGACTTGGGGGGCTCCGTCCTCGCTGATCTACCGTTCTCAGTCCGATAACTAGATGGTGGGCATCCCCCCGAATCGTGGAGACATCGTCTATGAGGAGGCGCTATGTCACATCCACGACGCAAGTACGACCCGGAGTTCAAGGCCGGCGCTGTGCGGATCGTCCGGGAGACGCGAAGGCCGATCTCTGAGCCTGAATCCACCGATGGGTTTGTGGGTTCGACGGTTTGGGGCTGTGTGGGGTCTGGGCTGGTGGGTGTGTGCGGGCCGGCGCGGTTTGGGGCGCGTTGGGCTGGGGGTGGGGGCTGTGCCTTCATCGTCTTGCCCGCGACGCGTCATGTTGAGGACATCGACAGGCGGCTCCGGGACTTCGTGAAGCGCTGGGGCGACCACTTCAAGCATCAAGCGTTGTAACCCAACTCGTCAGCCCCGAGCACGTCATCACATCGGCGGGTCGGCGCGGAGCACTCTGGGCTGAGTCCTGTCGCTTGGAGCGCTGCTCGGTAGCGTGGATGGCTGTCGCCGTCAGCACAGCAGGGAGACCGCATCGGGATGAGTGACGTGTGGATCGTGCTCATCAGCGTCAGCGCAGCGTGGGTGCTGTCCGTGTCCACCCCGGCTGCGACCCGTTGGCTCACCATGAAGCGCAGACGCCGCGCTCTCGCTCTGCTCGTGTGCCCAATCTTGGAGCAGTTCATGCTCGGCTGCCAAGCAGCCATAGACGACGAAGGAAAGCGGCGAAAGGGCAACCTGCTCCCCAGCGTCCCAATGCCGACCGGACCCGAGTTCCCCGCCGAGATGGACTGGACATCCATCGACCCGAAACTGGCCAACCGAATCCTGTGGCTGCGGTCAGCAGCGACCAGAGTCGACCAAAAACTGCGCTACCTCGAAGAGGAGTTCCATGATCCGCCAGAGAACGAGCCGTGGTTCTTGTATCGCCGCGAACGGTGCCACAAACTGCTGCGTCAGGCATTACGGGCTCTGTCCCGGCTGCGGGTTTCTGGTCGAGCGCCGGGAGCGTGCGGCCCTCGTGGGGGCTGGGCGCTGGTGGGGAGCGGCCGTAGGTGAGAGGCAGACGGTCAGTGTTAGCCCAGATGTTTCAGTAGCGGGGTCTGTGTGGGGTGGCTGTGCCGCGGGAATGCCCTTCTGGTGTGGGAGAATCGGGTTTGCAACCAACGCCGAGACCACACCAAGAAGGGCACTCTCATGGTGAAGCATACAAGCACCCGTCCGCGGTT
>JAPOQG010000123.1 GCA_026710865.1 Acidimicrobiaceae bacterium | reverse complement strand
TGGTGCGTGCGAAGTTGCGCCAGTAGGGGCTCTTCTGTTGTTGGATCTCGTAGCCGGTGATGGGGCTGCCGTTGTCTGAGGGAGCGGACCATGACACGGTGATGGACCGGTTGCCGGCGCTGAGGGTGGGCCGGTTGGGCGGGTCGGGGGGCTCGACGGAGCCCAGATCCACAGATATCCTGTAGCTGCCTGAGACGTTGGAGTCGAAGCCCATCACCGCGATGAGGTGCCATCCCTGCTGCAGGTCGCGCTGGATCAGCGCGTTGGCGCCCGCTCCGCCGTCGTCGTTGAATTCGATTTCGGTCAGGTCATCGACGGTGCCGGGCGCCACCCTGAAGAGTCGAGCCGTGACATCTGTGTCACCGTGGGTCTCAACCTCCACGGACCGTCCGCCGGCGGGAACCTCGAACCGGTAGTAGTGCACGTCCCCAGACGCCAGACTCGCGGCGACGCGGGCACCGCCGAGACCGATCACACGAGCACTCTGGAACGGCCCCGAGCCCAGGGTGATCTCGCGGGGGGTGCTCCATTCGCTCCAGCCGTTGGCGTTGCGGGCGCGGACGCGCACCTGGTAGGTGGCGCCGTTGTCGAGGCCCACTATGGTCTGGGTCCGCCTCTCGCCGGTGTGGGCGCCATGTGTGGTCCAACTGCCGCCGGTCGGGCGACCGTCGACTTGGTACCCGGTGATGGGGCTGCCGTTGTCTGGGGGAGCGGACCATGACACGGCGATGGAGCCGTCGCCGGGCACCAGCGACGGCGACGCCGGCGGGTCGGGGGGCCGGTCTGTGGCGGGCAGCAGCCTGATCGCGTCGGCTGCGATGCGGGTGGCTTCGGGTCCGTCGTCGCGGTAATCGTCCCGTGCGTCCGAGTCGCGGACTTCGATTCGCAGCTGGCCGCGCAGGTCGTGGGCGCCCAAGGTCATCCATCCTCCGCTCACGGCTTCCTGGTCGATCCACTGGCTGGCGACCTGCCGGCCGTCCACGACGATCCTGTACTGCACGTGGGCGGTGGCCCAGCTCGACGGTATGTGTGCCTGGATCTCGTATCGACCGTCCACGCTGCCGAAGTCCCATCGCGCCCAGCTATCGACGGTGTTCGAGTTGCCGGCTGCCAGCGTGAAATGGAAGCCGTTGGTGCCGTATCCGCCGCCATTGATGTCTTCCGGCGGTATCCACCAGTTGTAGGTTCCAACGTTGTCGTACAACTCGGGATCATCGTTGACGACCGCGCCGGCGGGGGGCTGCGGCGGCTCGGGCCCCGGCTCCTGCCACTCCACGATGTTGGAGCGATAACCGCCCTGCCATGCGCCGTCGCGGTACTCAGCGCCCACGATGACGAACACCTCGCTGCCGGGATAGCCGAAGTAGCACATCCGGTTGGCGGTGCTACTTCCCCGAGCGATTTCGGTGTCATGCCAGACGCCTCGCGGGAACCCGAGAGCCTCCACGCCGTTGTGCGCGCAGGCCAGCGTGTGAGGGCCGGGCCCAAAGTTCTCAATGGTGACGTGCAGCCAGCGGCAAGCCGCACCAGTGCAATCCGAGCGTCCCTGTACCCTGTCGCCGATTTCGAGGATCACCCTCGGAGTAGATCCCCCACCGCCTGTGGTCGCCTTGGCCAACGGCGACCACAGGCTCGGGCCGACTCCGTTGACTGCCCGCACCCGCACATGGTAGGTGGTCTCTGATCGTAGTCCCTCGATGACCCCGGTTATGGACGTGCCGTCGTGTGGCCAGTCGATCCAGACGTCAGTGCTGGACACGCTGTACTGCACATCGTAGTCTGTTATGGGCGAGCCGTTTGGGTCGGGTTCATCCCAGTCAACCAACAGATCATCGGTGCCTGACGTTAGCACCGGTTCTTCCGGTTGAGCCGGGACGCGCGCTATAGGAGGACCATCGCGCTCACAGTCTGCCGACGTTACTCCCCAGTTCCTGTGGGCCTTTTGATAGCACGCGATGTAAGCGGGTCCTCTACCATCGGGACCAAGGTCTTGCACACGACCATGATCATCGCTAAGCCTTATCCGGGAGTAACTCATAACTGAACCGAGCATGTGATCAACCCGCCACGCCGGTATGACTTGGTTTCCAGCGGATGTCTTCCTTTCTTCGTCGCAATCAGCTTTCTCATCTACTGAGAGTTGACTGAGTTTGATCACCTGACAGAGTTCTGGGAAATCATTCTTGCTCCAAGGATGACGAAGGTTTTCGAATGCGTGACCCAATTCATGTGCAACAACAGCATAAAAGGCATCAGTATTTTCGTTGTCGAGCAGACGTTTGCTTACAAACGCTGGCCCACCGTGCAGCCATGCATAGCCACCACCATACGTATCGGCCAAAACAATCACACGACTGTCTGCAGACTCGCCTGTCTGCTCCATGCAACGCTCTTCATTCCCATTCGCGTGCCATTCATTGACGCTGCTCCGTATAAGACTATCGGGCAATAGTATCTGACCTGCCTGGAAGTCGTATGTCCTATTTTCCGCTGATTGTTCTCGGAAGAAGCCTCCGACTCGTGTCGTCAGAGTTCCGGCGAGTTGACGTAGTTGGTCTTGACGGAAATTCACGGACTGTCCACAATAGTGTACCGTGACAGTGATTGAGCGCTCCGCAGCCAGATCCACGGACAATAGCGGCGGAGGCGTCCGACGCTCCAGCATGACGTCGATGTATTGGCTGAAGTCGAGGGAACCAGATTCGGCGCGCCATAGGAATGTGGCCATCTGTCCCCGGGTCGTGTCGTCGCTGGGACAGAAAGCCGAACCGTCGCCGCAGCCCGCCGTTACGCCCGATGCGGTCAGGCTCGCGACATAGGCCGCGTACCAGGCATCGCTGGGCGTGTCGGAGAAGCCCGGATCGGGTCCTATCGGCAGGTCGAAGGCGCGCGACAGGAACACGGCCATCTCGGCGCGGTTCACGCTGCGGTCCGGGCAATAGTTGGTCCCGTCGCCGCAGCCTGCGGTGACGCCGAGTTCGGCCAGTCGCTCGATGAAGGGCGCGTAGAATCCGAGGGCGTCAACGTCCCCGAACCTGGAGTTCGTAACGAGCGAGGGATCCTGGCCGTCGACGACACGGACGGTCCACACCGCCATTGTCTTGCGGTCTACGGGCACCGACGGACAGAACCCTTCGTTGCACAAGGTGCCGCCGAAGATGCCCTGGGCGTGGAGTTCAGCAACGGGCTCGGCGTAGTACGCGTCCTGTGGCACATCGTCGAGGCCGGCCGTTTGAGCTCCGGCGGGGGAAACCGCGGCGATGATGGCGAGGGTGGCCGCCGCAATGACCGCTGCGGCTGCGCCCAGTCGGTGCCAGTCTGTGTCATGCATGCGTACCTCCACGCGAGATCTCCAGAATGCGGAGTTGGTCGCCAAATGGTGCGACCGCGGTCCGAGGCGTCGTCTTCATGAGGACGAGCGCCTGTCGGGGCGGCTGGCATCTGGGTGGGTTTGCGCGACTTCCCGGGCGACGCGCCAGATCGTCTGAGAGGTCAGAACACCTGGCAACCAGCTTCCCCGCTGGCCGTCGAGTACAGGACCGAGGCGAGGCATCCGAGTTCGGCAGCGCGCGAGCGTCCATCTGAAGCGCCGCGATCGAGACGAGGGACTATGGCCGCTGCGACTGGGCTCCGTCCGTGATGATCGGTTGCCTACGCCCTCAGTGTCCGCCGGGGGGGGGGGGGGGGGGGGG